>NZ_MJGR01000077.1:7288-7423 GCF_001865105.1 Curtobacterium sp. MCBA15_016 | reverse complement strand
TTGAGTCCGGCGGCGTCCTACTCTCCCACAAGGTCCCCCTTGCAGTACCATCGGCGCTGAGAGGCTTAGCTTCCGGGTTCGGAATGTGACCGGGCGTTTCCCTCTCGCTATGACCACCGGAACACCTTCGACCCA
>NZ_MJGR01000077.1:5692-6503 GCF_001865105.1 Curtobacterium sp. MCBA15_016 | reverse complement strand
TTCCCGATCGTCTGTCGGGAACCACAAAGTGGACGCGAGCCCCACACCGAAGTGTGGGAAATAGTTGTGTTGTCAAGTCTTCGGCTTATTAGTACCGGTCAGCTCCACGGGTCGTTAGTCCCCGCTTCCACATCCGGCCTATCAACCCAGTAGTCTGCTGGGAGCCTCTCACACTCAAGGTGCATGGAAATCTCATCTCGAAGACGGCTTCCCGCTTAGATGCTTTCAGCGGTTATCCGGTCCGAACGTAGCTAATCAGCGGTGCCCTTGGCAGAACAACTGACACACCAGAGGTTCGTCCATCCCGGTCCTCTCGTACTAGGGATAGATCTTCTCAAATTTCCAACGCGCGCAGCGGATAGGGACCGAACTGTCTCACGACGTTCTAAACCCAGCTCGCGTACCGCTTTAATGGGCGAACAGCCCAACCCTTGGGACCTACTCCAGCCCCAGGATGCGACGAGCCGACATCGAGGTGCCAAACCATGCCGTCGATATGGACTCTTGGGCAAGATCAGCCTGTTATCCCCGAGGTACCTTTTATCCGTTGAGCGACAGCGCTTCCACAAGCCACTGCCGGATCACTAGTCCCGACTTTCGTCCCTGCTCGACCTGTCAGTCTCACAGTCAAGCTCCCTTGTGCACTTACACTCGCCACCTGATTGCCAACCAGGTTGAGGGAACCTTTGGGCGCCTCCGTTACTCTTTGGGAGGCAACCGCCCCAGTTAAACTACCCACCAGGCACTGTCCATGAACCCGATCAGGGTCCTACGTTAGACATCCAGAGTGACCAGAGTGGTATTTCAACAA
>NZ_MJGR01000077.1:2709-5006 GCF_001865105.1 Curtobacterium sp. MCBA15_016 | reverse complement strand
TGCAATTTCGCCGAGTTCGCGGTTGAGACAGCTGGGAAGTCGTTACGCCATTCGTGCAGGTCGGAACTTACCCGACAAGGAATTTCGCTACCTTAGGATGGTTATAGTTACCACCGCCGTTTACTGGGGCTTAAATTCAGAGCTTCGCCCAAAGGCTAACCCTTCCTCTTAACCTTCCAGCACCGGGCAGGCGTCAGTCCGTATACATCGTCTTGCGACTTCGCACGGACCTGTGTTTTTAGTAAACAGTCGCTTCCCACTGGTCTCTGCGGCCTTCAACGCTCAGCGGAGCAAGTCCGCATCACGTGTCCGGCCCCCCTTCTCCCGAAGTTACGGGGGCATTTTGCCGAGTTCCTTAACCACGATTCTCTCGATCTCCTTGGTATTCTCTACCTGACCACCTGAGTCGGTTTCGGGTACGGGCGGCTGCAACCTCGCGTCGATGCTTTTCTCGGCAGCATAGGATCACTGATTTCCCCTTACGGGTACGCGTCGGATCTCAGGCATACAGACGACGGATTTGCCTATCGTCAGCCCTACATCCTTACACCAGGATCACCTTACGGATACCATCGCCTGGCTCAGCTACCTTCCTGCGTCACACCTGTTCATACGCTAACCGCACCAGCATGGGGTCGAGCGTTAGACCGCACGCCATCACCCCGAAGGGATCCGGTCAAATGCGGGTTAGGACTCTTAGCACCACTGGATTAGCTTGGGCGGTTGTTCGCCGGTACGGGAATATCAACCCGTTGTCCATCGACTACGCCTGTCGGCCTCGCCTTAGGTCCCGACTTACCCAGGGCGGATTAACCTGGCCCTGGAACCCTTGGTCTTTCGGAGGACGGGTTTCTCACCCGTCTTTCGCTACTCATGCCTGCATTCTCACTCGTGTAGCGTCCACGGCTGGATCACTCCGCCGCTTCACTCGCCACACGACGCTCTCCTACCACTCCGCACGACTGAACCACGAAGGCTTATCGAGTGTGCGAAATCTACAACTTCGGCGGTGTGCTTGAGCCCCGTTACATTGTCGGCGCGGAATCACTTGACCAGTGAGCTATTACGCACTCTTTCAAGGGTGGCTGCTTCTAAGCCAACCTCCTGGTTGTCTATGCAACTCCACATCCTTTCCCACTTAGCACACGCTTAGGGGCCTTAGTTGGTAGTCTGGGTTGTTTCCCTCTCGACGATGAAGCTTATCCCCCACCGTCTCACTGCTGCGCTCTCACTCACCGGCATTCGGAGTTTGGCTGACGTCAGTAACCTGTTGAGGCCCATCGGCCATCCAGTAGCTCTACCTCCGGCGAGAAACACGCAACGCTGCACCTAAATGCATTTCGGAGAGAACCAGCTATCACGAAGTTTGATTGGCCTTTCACCCCTATCCACAGCTCATCCCCTCCATTTTCAACTGAAGTGGGTTCGGTCCTCCACGACGTCTTACCGTCGCTTCAACCTGGCCATGGATAGATCACTTCGCTTCGGGTCTAGGACATGCGACTGAATCGCCCTATTCAGACTCGCTTTCGCTACGGCTGCCCCACACGGGTTAACCTCGCCACATATCACTAACTCGCAGGCTCATTCTTCAAAAGGCACGCCGTCACCCCTACAAGGAGGCTCCGACGGTTTGTAAGCAAACGGTTTCAGGTACTATTTCACTCCCCTCCCGGGGTACTTTTCACCTTTCCCTCACGGTACTTGTCCGCTATCGGTCATCTGGGAGTATTTAGGCTTATCAGGTGGTCCTGACAGATTCACACGGGATTTCTCGGGCCCCGTGCTACTTGGGATACACATCCGGCCATAACACCATTTCGTCTACGGGGCTGGCACCCACTACGGCCCGGCTTTCAAACCGGTTCGACTATGATGCGCTGTAACCGCCCCAGTCCGGCAGAACTGAGCGACGTGTCCCACAACCCCGACCATGCAACGCCCGCCGGCTATCACACATGATCGGTTTAGCCTCATCCGCTTTCGCTCGCCACTACTCACGGAATCACATGTTGTTTTCTCTTCCTGTGGGTACTGAGATGTTTCACTTCCCCACGTTCCCTCTACCCGCCCTATATATTCAGGCGGGAGTCACCAGGTCACAAAAGCGCCCAGCGGGGTTTCCCCATTCGGAAATCCTCGGCTCACAGCTCGATTATCAGCTCCCCGAGGCTTATCGCAGATTTCTACGTCCTTCTTCGGCTCCAGATGCCAAGGCATCCACCGTTTGCTCTTAGAAACTTGACCACAAAGATTAAAATTGCGATCGACTCGAACAATCACCACACCCAAAGGGC
>NZ_MJGR01000077.1:0-2006 GCF_001865105.1 Curtobacterium sp. MCBA15_016 | reverse complement strand
GCCCACCGAAGAACCCAACCAGAACCCAAAGGCCCCAGTCACGGCTCAACCCCCGACCACACTCGGCCGGGAAGCCTGGTCCCTCAGGACCCAACAACGTGCACCAGCCGACCCGCTCACCCCCAACCCGTTCCAACCCGAACCACGAAGGCCCCGGCGTACTGAGGTCAGAAGCTGCGCTCCCGACTGCACTGTCAATGTTCCACCCATGAGCTACCGGCGAGAACGTTCGTCTCGATCCGGCGCCTGGACCCACCGTCCCCCGAAGGACACGACGAGCCAGATGCTCCTTAGAAAGGAGGTGATCCAGCCGCACCTTCCGGTACGGCTACCTTGTTACGACTTAGTCCTAATCACCGATCCCACCTTCGACGGCTCCTTCCACAAGGGTTAGGCCACCGGCTTCGGGTGTTACCGACTTTCATGACTTGACGGGCGGTGTGTACAAGGCCCGGGAACGTATTCACCGCAGCGTTGCTGATCTGCGATTACTAGCGACTCCGACTTCATGAGGTCGAGTTGCAGACCTCAATCCGAACTGAGACCGGCTTTTTGGGATTCGCTCCACCTTACGGTATCGCAGCCCTTTGTACCGGCCATTGTAGCATGCGTGAAGCCCAAGACATAAGGGGCATGATGATTTGACGTCATCCCCACCTTCCTCCGAGTTGACCCCGGCAGTCTCCTATGAGTCCCCGCCATAACGCGCTGGCAACATAGAACGAGGGTTGCGCTCGTTGCGGGACTTAACCCAACATCTCACGACACGAGCTGACGACAACCATGCACCACCTGTACACCGACCACAAGGGGGCGACCATCTCTGGCCGTTTCCGGTGTATGTCAAGCCTTGGTAAGGTTCTTCGCGTTGCATCGAATTAATCCGCATGCTCCGCCGCTTGTGCGGGCCCCCGTCAATTCCTTTGAGTTTTAGCCTTGCGGCCGTACTCCCCAGGCGGGGCGCTTAATGCGTTAGCTACGACACAGAAACCGTGGAAAGGTCCCTACATCTAGCGCCCAACGTTTACGGCGTGGACTACCAGGGTATCTAATCCTGTTCGCTCCCCACGCTTTCGCTCCTCAGCGTCAGTTACGGCCCAGAGATCTGCCTTCGCCATCGGTGTTCCTCCTGATATCTGCGCATTCCACCGCTACACCAGGAATTCCAATCTCCCCTACCGCACTCTAGTCTGCCCGTACCCACTGCAAGCCCGAGGTTGAGCCTCGGGATTTCACAGCAGACGCGACAAACCGCCTACGAGCTCTTTACGCCCAATAATTCCGGACAACGCTTGCACCCTACGTATTACCGCGGCTGCTGGCACGTAGTTAGCCGGTGCTTTTTCTGCAGGTACCGTCACTTTCGCTTCTTCCCTACTAAAAGAGGTTTACAACCCGAAGGCCGTCATCCCTCACGCGGCGTTGCTGCATCAGGCTTTCGCCCATTGTGCAATATTCCCCACTGCTGCCTCCCGTAGGAGTCTGGGCCGTGTCTCAGTCCCAGTGTGGCCGGTCACCCTCTCAGGCCGGCTACCCGTCGTCGCCTTGGTGAGCCATTACCTCACCAACAAGCTGATAGGCCGCGAGTCCATCCCCAACCAAAAAATCTTTCCACCACCAGACCATGCGGCCGGTAGTCATATCCAGTATTAGACGTCGTTTCCAACGCTTATCCCAGAGTCAGGGGCAGGTTACTCACGTGTTACTCACCCGTTCGCCACTAATCCACCCAGCAAGCTGGGCATCATCGTTCGACTTGCATGTGTTAAGCACGCCGCCAGCGTTCGTCCTGAGCCAGGATCAAACTCTCCGTAAAAAATTACAACCAACACCCGAAGATGTCAGCGAGTTGATTCTGACTGTTGACTGTCTACTGACAATCTTCAATCCAAAAGGAATTGTCTCCGAACCCACCAGCAAGCTGATGAGTCACGGGGTCAATAAATTGGCATTGACAATGTGCACGCTGTTGAGTTCTCAAGGACCAGACGCACTCCCCACTCGAC
>NZ_MJGR01000076.1:25159-73869 GCF_001865105.1 Curtobacterium sp. MCBA15_016 | reverse complement strand
CCGCCGGACAGCCGGTAGCCGCGCTCCCCGACGACCGTCTCGTAGCCGTCCGGGAACGAGGCGATCGTCTCGTGGATGTTCGCCGCGCGCGCGGCCTGCTCGATCTCGTCGTCGGTCGCGTCCGGCTTGGCGTAGCGCAGGTTGTCGCCGATGGTGGCGTGGAAGAGGTAGGTCTCCTGGCTGACGATGCCGACGTGGCGCATGAGGTCCTCGTGCGCCAGCTCGCGGACGTCCTGTCCGGCGAACCGGACCGAGCCCGCGGTCGCCTCGTACAGCCGGGGCACGAGGTACGACACGGTCGTCTTCCCCGCACCCGACGGCCCCACGAACGCGGCGAACTGACCGGGCTGGAGCTCGAAGGACACCCCGCGGAGGGTCGGCTTGTCCGCCTCGCCGTCCGGGTAGGTGAACGTCACGTCGTCGAAGGCGACGTGCCCCACCCGGGACTCGTCGACGGGCTTCGCCGTGGGCGGGTCCGTGATGGCGGGCTTGAGGTCGAGGTACTCGAAGATGCGGGCGAACAGCGCGCCGGAGGTCTGCAGGTCGAGGACGACCCGGAGCAGACCGACGGTCGGGAACAGCAGCCGGGACTGCACGGTGGTGAAGGCCACGATCGTGCCGGCCGTGATCGGGACGTCGCCGATGATGAGGTACGCGGCGACGACGTAGATGATCGCCGGGATGATGGACAGGAAGATCGACACGATCGCGAAGAACCACTGACCGGACATCTGCTGACGGACCTGCAGGCGGATCTGGTTGCGGTTCTCGTTGCCGTACCGCTGCGTCTCCGCGCGCTGCTGGTTGAAGCTCTTCGCGAGCAGGATGCCGGAGACGCTCAGGGCCTCCTGCGTGATCGCGGTCATGTCCGACAGCGACTCCTGCGTCTGCGCGGCGATCTTGGCCCGGACCTGGCCGACCCGTCGCTGCGCGATCACCAGGAGGGGCAGCAGGACGACGGCGACGAGGGTCATCTGCCAGCTGAGGAGCAGCATCGCGACGACGGCGGCGATCACCGTCACCGTGTTGCCGAGGATCGACGAGATCGTGTTGTTGAGCACGCTCGCCACGCCACCGACGTCGTTCTGCAGGCGGGACTGGATGACACCGGTCTTGGTGCGGGTGAAGAACGCGAGCTCCATGCGCTGGAGGTGTCCGAACAGCCGCATGCGCATCGCGCCCATGACCTTGTTGCCGACCGTCGCGGTGAGGTAGGTCTGCCAGACGCCGATCCCCGCGCTCGCGATCCAGAGCACCACCATGGCACCGACGAGCACGTACAGCACGGGCAGGTCCGGCCCGCCGCCGCCCTTCGGGAAGAGCCCCTCGTCGAACGCCCGCTGGGTGAGGAGCGGTGGGACGACGGAGATCGCGGCGCCGATCAGCACCAGCACGACGGTCAGGATGATCGCGTTCCGGTGCGGCACGAACAGCCCGGCGATGCGCTTGAGGAGGTTCGGGATCTTGGGCGCCTCGGCGTTGGCGGCCTTCTGCGCCTCGAAGTCGCCGCTGGAGATCCGGCCGCCACCGCGACCACCGCCGCCGCCGCGCATCCCGCCGTGCATGCTCACGACGCGTCACCCCGATCCATGCTGCAAACCTAGCCCCGGGGTGGGACATCGGGCCGCCGTGGCTCATTTGACCCCGTTCAGGGGGCATGCGACCATTTCCCGTCCCCTTCCCCGCACCACTCGAGGTCCCATTGACGTCCGCGCCCACCCGCCCCACGTCCCTCCGCGCACAGCTCGCCCGACGGAAGCCGATCGAGCAGCTGCAGGCCGAGGCCTCGGCGGGGGTGGACGGCGAGCCGCTCCGGCGGTCGCTCGGGGTCTGGCACCTCACGATGATCAGTGTCGGCGCCACGCTCGGCACCGGCATCCTCGTCGTCCTCGGGACCGCCGTGCCGCTCGCCGGTCCCGCGGTCTGGATCTCCTTCGTCGTCGCCGGTGTCGCCGCCCTCCTCTCGGCGCTGTCGTACGCCGAGATGGCGGGTGCCGTGCCGACGTCCGGGTCGAGCTACTCGTACACCTACGCCACCATGGGCGAGGGCATCGCCTGGGTGTGCGGCTGGTGCCTCGTGCTCGAGTACGCCGTCTCCGTGGCCGCCGTCGCGGTCGGCGCGAGCGAGTACGTCGACGAGACCCTGCGGGTGTTCGGGCTGCACCTGCCGACCGCACTGTCGGCGCCTCCGGGCGAGGGCGGCATGGTCAACCTGCCGGCCGCCGTCCTGGTGCTGCTCGCCACGGCGGTCCTGCTCCCGGGTGCGCGCGAGAGCGCCTGGGTGAACACGGTCATGGTCATCGTGAAGATCGCCCTGCTCGTGTTCTTCGTCATCGTGGCCTTCTCGGCGTTCCAGGCGCAGAACTTCGAGCCGCTCGCACCGATGGGTGCCGCCGGGGTCACCGCGGCCGCGTCCCGGCTGTTCTTCTCGTACATCGGGTTCGACGCCGCGTCGACCGCCGGAGAAGAGGCGAAGAACCCGCGCCGAGACCTCCCCCGCGCGATCATCGGGTCGATCGCGCTCATCACGGCGCTGTACATCCTCGTCGCGATCGCGGCCATCGGCGCCCGCTCGTGGACGTCGTTCTCGTCGACCGAGGCCTCGCTCGTGCGCATCGTCGTCGACGTCACCGGACAGCCGTGGGTCGCCCTGGTGTTCTCGATCGGCGCCGTCATCGCGATCGCGAGCGTCGTGCTCACCGTGCTCTACGGGCAGACCCGCATCCTGCTCACGATGGCCCGCGACGGACTCGTGCCGAAGGTGTTCGGCCGGGTCTCGCACCGCACCGGCACCCCCGTCTGGAACACCCTCATCATCGGGGTCGTCGTGACGATCGTCGCCGCACTGGTACCGCTCGGGGAGCTCGCGGACGCGACGAGCATCGGCACGCTCGTGGCGTTCGCCCTCGTGAACGTGTCGGTCATCGTGCTCCGTCGGACCCAGCCGTCGCTCGAGCGGTCGTACCGCGTGCCGCTGTTCCCCGTCGTGCCGATCATCGGCGCGCTCTGCTGCGTGCTGCTCGCGGTGTTCCTCGGCATCGGCACCTGGATCGCCTTCGGCATCTGGATGGTCGCCGGCGCCGCGCTCTACCTGGCCTACGGCCGCCGCCACAGCACGCTGCGCTGACGCGCCCGCCGCCCGCCCGCCCGCCCGGCTCTTCCGCCGGACTTCACGCGCTCACCGACACTTCACGCGCGCCGCAGCCCGTGAGGTGTCGCTCAGCGCGTGAACTCCTCCGTCCACAGGCGTCGCGGCAGTGGCCGCTCATCCACAGATTGCGGCCGGTCGAGTCCGGGCCGCCGGCGAACGGCCAGCCTGAGCGCATGAACTCGCCAGCACAGCGCCCCCTCCTGCTCCGAGCGACCGCGGCGGACCCGTCGCACGCCCGGCTGCTCCAGCGGCGACATGCGGCCGGGTCACTGGTGCGACTCCTCGCGGGTGTGTACATCTGCACTGCCGACTGGGATCGACTAGACCCGGTCGGCCGCCACCTCGCCAGAGCTCGGGCGGTGGCACCGCGACTGCGTCCGGGATCGGTCTTCTCCCACCTCAGCGCAGCCCTCATCCACGGCTGGCCGCTGATCGGCGATGCACCGGACCGTGTCCACGTCACCGATCGGGCGGCCCCGGTCATCCAGCACCGTGCCGGGCTCATCCGTCACCCGAGCAGCCGAACCCCCTGCACCCGAGCGCGCCCGTTCGACGGCGTCCCGGTCACGTGCACCTTGGACACCGCGTGCGCCGTCATCGCGACGGAGCCGGCGCACGTCGCCGCGGTCGCCGTCGACGCAGCCATCCGAGGCGGCACCCTGGCCTTCGCGGACCTCCGGCAGGCGGTGCCGGTGCGCCCGGCCCGGGGTTCAGTGCGCGCCGAGACGGTGCTCGCAGCGCTCCACGTGGGCCACGAGTCGGTCGGCGAGTCCTTCACCGCAATCCGCTTCGTCCAGCTCGGACTCCCACCCTGCGAACCACAGGTGGAGTTCCGCCACGCGGACGGCTCAGTGGATCGAGTCGACTTCTGGTTCCCGTCGCTCGGTGTGGTCGTCGAGTTCGACGGTCGGCAGAAGTACGTGGACCCGAGCATGCTCGACGGGCGCGACCCCGCCGACGTGCTCTGGGCGGAGAAGCGGCGGGAGGACCGGCTCCGATCGCTCCCGGCTGTCCGCTCGGTCATCCGCGTCACGTGGTGGCACCTCGTCGAACTCGATCGCCTCCGAGCGCTGTTCCGCGCACACGGCGTCTGGGTGTGACGGAGACGATCTCACGCGCTCAGCGACACCTCACGGGCGTCGGGCGGCATGAAGTGTCGCTCAGCGCGAAAAGTCCCGGCCGCAAGCCCCCCGCACGCGACGAAGGCCGCCGCCCCGAGGGGCAGCGGCCTTCGTGACCGAACGGTCGAGACTACGCGAGCTCGATCGTGGCGCCGGCGGCCTCGAGGGCCTCCTTCGCCTTGTCGGCCGTCTCCTTGTTGACACCCTCGAGGATCTTGGCGTCGGCGGTCTCGACGAGCGCCTTGGCCTCACCGAGGCCGAGCGACGTCAGGCCACGGACCTCCTTGATGACCTGGATCTTCTTGTCACCAGCGGACTTGAGGACGACGTCGAACTCCGACTTCTCCTCAGCGGCCTCGGCCGGGGCGCCGGCGGCGGCCGGAGCGGCAGCGGCGACCGGGGCGGCCGCGGTGACCTCGAAGACCTCTTCGAACTTCTTCACGAAGTCCGAGAGCTCGATGAGCGTGAGCTCCTTGAAGGCCTCGATGAGCTCGTCCTGCGAAAGCTTCGCCATGATTTTCTCCTACTACTAGCTAGATCGTGTGGTTGTGGAACGCGAGCCTGATCAGGCCGCGGACTCCTGCTTCTCGCGAAGGGCGTCCACGGTGCGGACGGCCTGCGAGAGGGGGGCCTGGAACAGGTACGCAGCACCGAACAGCGAGGCCTTGAAGGCGCCGGCGAGCTTGCCGAGCAGGACTTCACGGGACTCGAGGTCGGCGAGCTTGTCCACCTCGGTCGCGGAGAGCGGGTTACCGTCGAAGTAACCACCCTTCACCACGAGCTCGGGGTTCGCCTTGGCGAATGCACGCAGCGACTTCGCGACGGCGACGGTGTCACCGTGGACGAAGGCGAGAGCGGACGGACCGGCGAGCTCGTCGTCGAACGACGAGATGCCGGCGTTGTTCGCCGCGATCTTGGTCAGCGTGTTCTTCACCACGGCGTACGTGGCGTGCTCACGGATCGAGTTGCGGAGCTCCTTGAGCTGCGCGACCGTGAGACCGCGGTACTCGGTGAGCAGAACGGCGTTCGAGCTACGGAAGGACTCCGTGAGCTCGGCGACCGCAGCTTCCTTGTTCGCCATGGTTCTCCTTGGGGTTCTTGCCGGCAGCCCCAGGACTCCACCACATGAAAAAAGCTCCGGCGCAGAGGCTCGGAGCTGCTCCCCCGCGAACGGAAGGAGAGGTTCGGAACACCTGCGCGGGCTGCCTCATGAGTGAGGACCTTCGTTCGCGCTGCGAGCAGCACGACAACCGGCGGTCTTTGGCTTCGAGAACTGTAGCACGGCACGACGGTCGCGACCAACCGTCGGACGGGAGGCGCGGTGCCGGCCCGCACCGCGCCTCCCGTCCGTCAGTCGGTGGCGGACGGGACCGGGGTCGCCGACCAGTCGTCGGTCGCGTCCCCGGACACGGGAACGGAAGCAGAAGCAGACGCGGCCGACGCCGCGCCGGCCACCGGCCGCTCCGACGGCAGGTGCACCGTGAACACGGTGTCCCCCGGCTCGCTCGTCACGTCCACGGACCCGCCGTGCGCCTGCACGACCGCGTCCACGATGGCGAGCCCGAGCCCCGTCGACCCCGCGGTGCGCGAGCGGGAGCTGTCGGCGCGGGCGAACCGCTCGAACAGCTTCGGCAGGAACTCCGGGTCGATGCCCTGCCCGGTGTCCCGCACGGTCAGGTCCACGCCGGTCCCCGAGGCCGACGGCGCGAGCCCCACGGTGATGCGGGTGCCGTCCGGGGTGTGGGTCCGGGCGTTGGTGACGAGGTTGACGATCACCTGGTGCAGGCGCGCGGCGTCGCCCACCACCGTCACGGGGGTCGACGGGACGTCCACCTCGATCGGGTGGTCCGGCGATGCCGCGTGCGCGTCGTTCACCGCGTCGAGCACGAGGCCGGTGAGGTCCACGTCGTCGAACTGGATCTCGCGGCCCTCGTCGAGTCGGGCGAGCAGCAGCAGGTCCTCGACCATGCTCGTCATGCGCTTCGACTCGGACTCGATCCGGCTCATCGCGTACACGACGTCCTTCGGCAGGTCCGCACCCATCCGACGGGTGAGCTCGGCGTACCCGCGCACCGATGCCAGGGGCGTCCGGAGTTCGTGCGACGCGTCGGCGACGAACTGGCGGACCTTCTGCTCCGAGCGTTCGCGGGCCTGCATGGCGCCGGCGATGTGGCCGAGCATCCGGTTGAAGGCGCTGCCGACGCGGCCGACCTCGGTGCGGGGGTCGGTGTCGGGCACCCGGACGTCCTGCAGGGCGTCGCTGCGCTCGAGTGGCATGCGGGCGACGGTCGAGGCGGTCTCGGCGACCCGTTCGAGCGGCCGCAGGGACCGGCGGACGACGACCGCGGCGACGACGGACGCGGCGACGAGCGCTGCCGCGACGACGATGATCACGACGAGCAGCAGCGACCGGACGCTCTCGTACACGGGCGACATCGGGAGTCCGACCACGAGGACGGCGTTGCCGAGCACCGGGTTGTCGACCTGCACGGCGGCCACGCGGTAGCGGCCGAGCGATCCGCCGAGGTCCATCGTGGCCGGGTCGACGCCGACCTTGACGTTGCCCAGGCGGTCGAGCTGCGTCGTCGTGAGCTGCAGCCGCGAGCTGTTGTCGGTCAGGACGATTCCGCCCGCGCCGCCACCGGAGAAGTAGTACGCGGTGAGGGTGCCGGCCGCCTGGCCGAGGGGTTGCAGGGCGTCGTCGTTCGGGCGCTGCCCATTCGGGTTCTGCTGTCCCTCGCCGAACTTCGTGCTCGCACGGTCGGTCGCCTTCGAGAGCTGGCTGTCGATCGTGCCCGTCTGGATGGACGCGAGCGCGATGATGCTCCCGGCACCGATGACCGCGCTGACGGCGACGACGAGCGCGACGATGCTCAGGACGAGCCGACGACGGAGGGTCACTGCACCGACCTCAGGACGTGGGCTTGATGACGTACCCGACGCCGCGCACGGTGTGGATCATCGGGGTCTCGCCCGCGTCGATCTTCTTGCGCAGGTAGGAGATGTAGATCTCGACGACGGAGGACTTGCCCCCGAAGTCGTAGGACCACACGCGGTCGAGGATCTGCGCCTTCGACAGCACGCGGCGCGGGTTGCGCATCAGGAAGCGGAGGAGCTCGAACTCGGTCGCGGTCAGCTCGATCGGCCGACCGGCGCGGGACACCTCGTACGACTCCTCGTCGAGCACCAGGTCACCCACGACGATGCGCGAGTCGCCGGCCTCGGAGATCGAGATCTGCGAGCGACGGATGAGCCCGCGGAGCCTCGCCACGACCTCTTCGAGGGAGAAGGGCTTCGTGACGTAGTCGTCGCCGCCCGCGGTGAGACCGGTGACGCGGTCCTCCACGGAGTCCTTGGCGGTGAGGAACAGCACGGGGGTGTCGTCGTTGTTCTGCCGCAGCCGGCTGAGCACCTGCAGACCGTCGAGGTCCGGCATCATCACGTCGAGCACCATCGCGTCCGGCTTCCACTCGCGCGCCGTGCTCAGTGCGTCCTGGCCGCCGTTCGCGCTCTTGACGTCCCAGCCCTCGTAGCGGAGCGCCATGGACAGGAGGTCGGTGAGGCTGGCCTCGTCGTCGACGACGAGGATGCGCAACGGGGTTCCGTCGGCACGCGTGAGGCGCGGGGCTGCTGCAGGCTGGGAGATGGTCACGTCTTCGAGTATCGAGAGTTTCCTATGAGCGGTCTGTGGAGCGCCCCTCGGCGCTCTGTGGATTCCCGAGCAGGCACTCGGCGTCCGCTCCGTACCGTGAGCGCCATGCTCCGATCCTCGGCCTGGCCGGCCTCTGCCCGATCCGTCGACACCGCGCGCATCGAGGAGTCCGCCCGGATCGCAGGCGGTCCCGGGAGGCGCGGCGCGACCCCGGCGGACCGGCTCGCGTTCGCGCGGTCGGTCGCCTCCACGGCCCCGCTGCTGTCCGCGGGGACGGCCGGCGGGTCCTTCGCCGCGCTCGCTGCCGTGGCGGCCGCGGACGTCGCGCTCGCACGCACGGTCGAGCCGCACCTCGACGCACTCGGCATCCTCGCGCAGGCCGGGGTGGACGCCCCGGAGGGGTCGACGTGGGGCGTGTTCGCCGCCGAGGGCCCGGGGCTGCGGCTCACGGCGACGTCGGGCGGCTCGGGCGGCTCGTTCGCGCTCGACGGCACGAAGCCGTGGTGCTCCCTCGCGTCGAGCCTCTCGAACGCGCTCGTCACCGCGCACGTCGGGGACGACCGGCAGCTGTTCGCTGTGGACCTCCGGCAGGACGGTGTGACGGTGCACGACGAGGCCTGGGTCGCCCGTGGCATGCCGGACGTGCCGAGCGGCCCGGTCGACTTCGCCGGGGTGCACGCGACGCCCGTCGGCGCTCCCGGCTGGTACCTCACGCGTCCGGGGTTCGCCTGGGGCGGGATCGGTGTCGCGGCGTGCTGGTGGGGTGGCGCGGTCGGACTCGCCCGGGTCCTCCGCTCCCTGGTGGTGTCCCGGCCCGGGTCCGAGCTGCTGCAGGCCGCCCTCGGCGCGACGGTCGCCGACCTCGCCGACGCCGAGGACGCCCTCGCCGACGCCGCGGCCCGGATCGACGGCCCGGGCACCGACTCCGGCGACGCGGCCGCCCCGATCTCCGACGACGACTGGTCGCTGCTCGCGCAGGTCGTGCGCTCCCGGGTCCGCCGGGCCGTCGACGCCGTCCGGGAGCGGGTCGTGCGGACGATCGGCCCCGCTCCCCTGACCTCGGACCCGGCGGTCGCCGCGCGCGTCGCCGACCTCGAGCTCTACGTGCTGCAGGACCACGGCGAGCGGGACCTCGCCCGCACCGGCCGCATCGTCGTCGAGCGCGGCGGTGTCGCGTGGTGAGCTTCGACCACCGCGAGCCGGGCACCGACCCCGCCGACTGGACGTCCTTCCTGCGGTCGGTGCCCTCGCTGCCGGTGCGGCTCGACGGGGTCGCCGCGGTCGTGGTCGTCGCGCCGCACCCCGACGACGAGACCCTCGGCGCCGGCGGGCTGATCGCGTCCGCCGCGGACGCCGGTGTCCCCGTGCACGTGCTGCTCGTGACCCGCGGCGAGGGCTCGCACCCGGACTCGCCGAGCACTTCCCCCGAGCGGCTCCGGGTGATCCGGGACGCCGAGTTCCGGGCGGCGCTGGCGGCACTCGCCCCCGCGGCGAGCGCGACGGTCCTGGACGTCCCGGACGGCGGGCTCCGTGAGCACCCGGACGTGCTCCGGGCGGCGCTCACCGAGCGGGTCGGGCCGGTCGACGGTCCCGTGCTCGTCGTCGCGCCGTGGCGTGGGGACGGGCACCGGGACCACCGCATCGCGGGCGAGGTCGCCGCGGACGTCGTCGCGGGCACTCCGGGAGCGGAGCTGCTCGAGTACCCGATCTGGGCGTGGCACTGGGACGACCCGTCCGACCCCGCGGCGCCCTGGGACCGGGCCCGGTCGCTGGCGCTGTCGTCGGCGGTCCTGGACCGGAAGCGCGCCGCACTCGACGCCTACACCTCGCAGACCCGGCCGCTCTCGCCGGCCCCGGGCGACGAGGCGATCGTCGACGCCCGGCACGCCGCGCACCACCTGCGGCCGACCGAGTGGTTCTTCGCCGTGTCCGCGGTGCAGTCCTCCCGCTCCCGGGAGTCCTTCGACGCCCACTACGAGCGGAAGCCGGAGGGCTGGGACTTCGAGGGCTCCTGGTACGAACGGCGGAAGCGTGCCGTGACCCTGGCGGCGCTCCCCCGCGAGCGGTACCGGTCCGCGCTCGAGCTCGGCTGCGCGACGGGGGTGCTGACGGCCGCGTTGACCGAGCGCGCCGACGCCGTGCTCGGGACCGACATCGCCGCGGCACCACTGGAACGTGCCCGGCTGCGTGCGCCGGCCGCCCGGTTCGTCCAGGCCGAGCTGCCGTCGGAGTGGCCGGACGGTCGATGGGACCTCGTCTTGTTTTCCGAGGTCGGGTACTACCTGTCGCCGGCGGACCTCGACGCCACGATCGACCGGGCGCTCGGTTCCCTCGACGACGACGGTGTCCTCGTCGCCTGTCACTGGCGGCACCCCGACGACGACGCCGTGACCTCGGGTGACGTCGTGGACGCCCGCATCGCCGAGCGGTGGCCGCGGCCCGCGCTCGTCCGGCACGTCGAGGAGGACTTCGTCCTGAGCGTCTTCCCCGGTCCGTCGGTGGTCTCCGTCGCGACGACGGAAGGGCTGACCCCGTGACGCTCCCCGCACGCGTCGACGTCGTCGTGCCGGCGCACGACGAGGAGGACGGCATCGGCGGCTGCGTCGAGGCCCTCGCCGACGCGGTCCGGGTCCTGCGGCGAGCGCACCCCACCGTCGAGGTGTCGGTCGTGGTCGTCCTGGACGGGTGCACGGACCGGACGGCGTTCGTCCTCCGGTCGGCGGCGGCCGCGGACCCGCTCTGGACCGAGGTCCCCCTCGAGGTCGTCGAGACCGCGCACCTCGGCGTCGGACGAGCACGGGCCGTCGGGACCACCCGTGCCCTCGCGACGGGACCGGAGCCGTCCGAGCGGTGGACGGCCCACACGGACGCCGACTCCCGCGTCGACCCGGGCTGGCTCGTGCAGCAGGTCGAGGCCCACGCCGACGGCGCGCACGTCCTGGTGGGGGCCGTGGTCCCGGACCCGGACGACCTCGACCCCGTGGTCCTCGCCCGGTGGACGCACGCGCACCCGCCGGGGTCGACGCTCGGCCACGTGCACGGGGCGAACCTCGGGCTGCGGGGGGACGTGTGCCTGGCGATCGGCGGCTTCGACCCGGTGCCCGAGCACGAGGACGTCCGGCTCGTCGAGCGTGCACGAGCCCTCGGGTTCGACGTGCGCGCGACGACGGACCTCCCCGTGGTGACGAGCGGCCGGTTCGACGGTCGGACGCCGGGCGGCTACGCCGAGCACCTCCGCCGGACGTACGGCGACGCCAGCTGAGGCTTCATCGGAAGTTCTTGGGATCCCGCAGCGCCGCTCATCGACTGCCTCCCTACGGTCTCCTCGACCCCAACACCGAGGAGAACCATGTTCCTGACCTACCTCAGGCGCGAACTCACGAACCGCAAGAAGCAGACCGTCATCATCGCGATCGGCATGGCGCTCGCCATCGCCCTCGTGGTCATCGTGTCCTCGATCGCGGGCGGCGTGAAGGCCGCGCAGGCGAGCGTGCTGCAGTCCGTCTACGGCGTCGGTACCGACATCACCGTGACGAAGACCGAGACCCCGACCGGCTCCGCCACCGGGCGTCCGAGCTTCGACTTCGGCAGCCAGGGCAGCTCCGGCAGCGGCAGTGGTTCGACCGACCTCTCGCAGTCCCGGCTCGCTGTCTCCCGCGGGTCCAGCACGCTCAGCGCGTCGGACGTGCAGACCGTCACGAGCACGAGCGGGGTGAAGGCCGCGACCGGTGTCCTGACCCTCGAGAACAGCACGTTCTCGGGCCAGGTGCAGCAGCAGTCGGACAGCAGCAGCAGCTCGAGCGACAGCAGCGGCACCGGGACCCAGCAGGGTCCGCCGAGCGGCGGCGAGGGCGGCGGCGGCTTCGGCGGCGGGTCGTTCAGCGTCGACTCGTTCACCGTCACGGGCATCCCGGTGTCCGGTGACACCGTCGGGCCGCTGACGAGCACCGAGCTCACGAAGGGTCGCGCGTTCACGTCGGCGGACGCGGGCAAGGACGTCGTCGTGCTCGACGCCGCCTACGCGAAGAGCGAGTCGAAGGCCGTCGGCGACACCGTCTCCATCGGCGGGAAGGACTTCTCGGTCATCGGCATCGTGTCGTCCACCGGTTCGTCGTCGACCACCGGTTCGAACACGTACATCCCGCTGGACACCGCGCAGGCACTGGCGGACCTGGACGGCAAGGTCACCTCGATCTACGTCTCGGCGTCGTCCTCGTCGGACGTCGGCACGATCAAGTCCGCGCTGCAGAAGCAGCTCACCAGCGCCACCGTCTCGACCGAGGCCGACCTCGCGTCGAGCGTCTCCGGCTCGCTGAGCACCGCCTCGAGTCTCGTCTCGAACCTCGGCACCTGGCTGTCGATCGTCGTCCTCGCGGCGGCGTTCCTCATCGCCATCCTCTTCACGATCTCCGGCGTCACCCGGCGCACGCGGGAGTTCGGCACCCTCAAGGCGATCGGCTGGTCGAACGGCCGCATCACGCGCCAGGTCGCCGGCGAGTCCCTCGTGCAGGGCATCATCGGCGGCGTGATCGGTGCGGCCGCTGGACTCATCGGCATCCTCGTCGTGAACGTCATCTCCCCGACGATCTCGGCGAGCGCCTCGTCCACGACGAACCGCGGCGGCATGGCCGGCGGCGGGATGCCCGGCGGCGCGGCGACGGCGGCGGCCGGCAGCGGCACGACCGGTGGCGCCCCCGCCGGTGGGTTCGGCGGCGGCGGTGCGAGCACGGCCTCGACGACCGACGTCGTCCTGCACGCCCCCGTCACCGTCGAGGTGATCCTGCTCGCGATCGGCCTCGCCGTGCTCGGCGGCCTCATCGCCGGCGCACTCGGCGGCTGGCGAGCGAGCCGGCTCCGTCCGGCCGAGGCACTGCGGAGCGTGGCCTGATGCCCGGGCCGACCACCGGCACGACCCCCGTCGTCGCCGGCCCCGACAGCACCGCATCGACACCGGAACCGACAGGAGCCCCCGTGACCAGCATCGACACCGCGCCCTCCGCTGCGGAGGCGAGCCGCGCCTCCAGGCCGATCTACGCCCTGAAGAACGTGAGCAAGACGTACAAGCAGAAGAACCGGACCGTCACCGCGCTGACGAACGTCGACCTGACCATCCCGCAGGGACAGCTCGTCGCGATCCAGGGGCCGACCGGCGGCGGCAAGTCGACCCTGCTGCAGATGCTCGGTGCGCTCGACCGTCCGAGTGCCGGCAGCGTGCTCCTCGGTGACCAGGACGTGGCGAAGCTCGGGGACGGGGCGCTGACGAACCTGCGGGCGACCGAGATCGGGTTCGTCTTCCAGAGCTTCAACCTCATCCCGACGTTGACGGCGCTGGAGAACGTCGAGACCGCGTTCGCCGGATCCCTCGCGAACCGGTCGCGGTCGGAGATCCGCGGCCGTGCGACCGCGGCGCTCCGGGAGGTCGGCCTCGGCGAACGGCTCGACCACCTGCCCGCGGAGCTGTCCGGCGGGCAGCAGCAGCGCGTGGCCATCGCGCGGGCGCTGGTCAAGAACCCGAGCGTGCTGCTGGCGGACGAGCCGACCGGTGCGCTCGACGAGGCGACCCGTGACGAGATCATGGGGCTCATCGAGAAGCAGTGGAAGGAGCGCGGGCTCACCGTGGTCATCGTCACGCACGACTCGTGGGTGGCGAAGCGGGCCGAGCGCCGCCTGCACATCAAGCAGGGCCAGGTGCGCGAGGTGTAGGCGGGGCCGTCGGCCGCCCGTGCCGAGGGGGCCGCTGGCTCCGCCGGTGTTTCGCGCTGAGCGACAGTTCACGGGCAACCGAGCGCGTGAACTGTCGCTCAGCGCGTGAACTCGCGGCGCCCCTACGCCGCCGGGTAGTCGCAGTACGCGAACCAGCGCGAGTCCGGCGACCACGGCGGCACGTTCACGGTCCCCTGCCCGCCCTCGAGCGTGACGAGGGTCTCCGGCTGGACGGCGATCCGGGCACCGCGCACGAGCGAGCCGGGCAGGAGCCGGAGCTCCACGCGGTGGTCAGCGGGGTGGCCCTGCACGCCGGGCTCGTACGACAGGTAGAGCAGGTGGGCGCCGTCCGGCGAGACGTGCGGGAACCAGTTCACCCGGTCGTCGTTCGTGATCCGGACCGGGTCGGTCGCCCCGGGCCAGAGGGCGACGAGCTGCGCGGTGCCCGGCGTGAACCGCTCCGAGTTCCACACGAGCATGTCGCCCGCGAACGCGACGCCGTCGTCGGGGTGCTCGTCGCGGGTCAGGAACGTCGGGTCCCCGGTGGCCGGGTCGACGAGGGCGACGTCGGTGGTCCAGACGCCCTCCTCGGTGCGCTCCCCGACGATCGCCGCGAGGGTCTCGCCGTCGGGCGCGATGCCGTGCAGGTAGAACTTCCGGACGACCGGCAGCGCGGTGGTGACGTCGGTGAGGGTCGCGGCCGCTCCCCCGGCGGGCACCGGCACCCGGTACAGGTCCCCGTCGCGGGCGCTCACCACGACGGAGTTGCCCGAGGGGTCGAGCACGTGGTCGTTGTTGATCTCGGGGACGCCGGGCATCGGGACGCGCACGAGGGCGGTCTCGTCGAGCACGGCGTCGCCGTCGGCAGGGGGGCGCAGCAGCCAGAGGTCGCCGTTCCCGTTCAGCACGAGGGTGCCGTCGGCCAGCACGTTCGGCGCCTCGACGAGCACCGAGCTCGACTCGAACACGAGCCGGCTCGTCCGGCTCTCGACGTCGTACACGTGCACCCGGCTGGTCTGTCCCGGCAGCAGTTGCCGCCCGCGTGGCTCGCTCATGGTCCCATCCTGTCCGGATTCCGTCCGCCGAGTCTCGCCCCGGCGGGCACCTTCGTGGCCTCGCGGACGCGAAAGCGTCCGCCCGGCCGAGTCTCGGTGCCGGCGCGCACACCCGCGCACCAGCGCACGCACGGACGGGAGGCGCGGTGCGGGTCGGACCCGCACCGCGCCTCCCGTCAGGCGGTCCCGCCTACTTCACCGCACCGGCCGTCAGGCCGGCCACGAACTGCCGCTGCACGATGAGGAACGCGATCACGACCGGGATCGAGACGACGAGGGACGCCGCCATGATCTGGTTCCAGTACACGTTCGTCTGCGTGGAGTACTGCTGCAGACCGACGGCCAGCGTCTGCCCGTCGCCGTTCGTCATGACCGAGGCGAAGAGCACCTCGCCCCACGCCGTCATGAACGAGTAGATGCCGACCGCGACCAGACCCGGACGCGCCGAGGGCAGGATGACCCGGAACAGGGCACCCATCGGGCCGGAGCCGTCAACCATCGCGGCCTCGTCGAGTTCACGCGGGATGGTCTCGAAGTAGCCCGCGAGCATCCAGATCGAGAACGGGAGCGTGAACGTCAGGTAGGTGATGATCAGGCCGGTCCAGCTGCCGACGAGCTGGATGCCGAGCGCGTTCCCGAGGTTCGTGAAGATGAGGAACAGCGGGAGCAGGAACAGCACACCGGGGAACATCTGGGTGGAGAGCACCGCGGTGGTGAAGGTGCTCTTGCCCTTGAAGTTCCAGCGCGAGACACCGTAGGCGGCGAAGGTCGCGATGATCAGCGAGAACACCGTCGCGACCGTGCAGACCACGAGCGAGTTGATGAAGTACTTGCCGAGCGGGACCGTCGACCACATGTCGATGAACGGCTGGATGGTGATGTTCGTCGGGATCCACGTGAAGTCGTTCTGCACGTCACCGAGCGGCTTGATGGCCGTGGTGATCATCACGTAGAGCGGGACGACCGTGAACAGGGTCAGGACGACCAGGGTCACGACCTTGAAGGACTTAGCGCCGAATGTCTCACGCACGGACGGACCTCCGGTTGGTCACGGCGAGGTAGATGCCGGTGACGATGAGCAGGAAGATGAGGAGCAGGACGCTCATCGCGGCACCGGAGCCGAAGTTCCAGGTGATGAAGGACGCGTTGTAGATGTGGAAGCTCAGCAGGTCCGCCGCCGGGGGCTGGGCGGTCGAGCCGAACAGCACGAACGGTGTGTTGAAGTCGTTGAACGTCCAGAGGAACATCACGAGCACGAGCGTCACGTTGACCGGGCGCACCATCGGCAGCGTGATCGAGCGCCACTGCCGGAAGGGCTTCGCGCCGTCGACCGACGCGGCCTCGTACACGTCGTTCGGCACGGACTGCAGGCCGGCCATGAGCATGAGGAACGCGAACGGCCAGGTCTTCCAGATCGCCACGACGACGACCGAGACGAAGGCGTTCGAGCCGATCAACCAGAACGGCCCGGTGCCGTTGAACAGGTGCAGCTGGTCCACGAGGATGTGGTTGATCGCACCCGAGTCACGCTGGAACATGAACTTCCAGGTGATGATGCCGGCGTACATCGGCAGCGCGTACGGCACGAGGAAGAGCGTGCGGAACAGACCGCGCCCCTTGAACGGCTTCTGCAGCGCGACCGCGGCGGCCATGCCGAAGGTCCACGAGAGCCCGACCACGAGGACGGTGAAGCCGCACGTGATGAGGAACGAGTTCAGGACGCCCTTGCCGATCGCCTGGTCGAAGTCGATGACGACCGAGTAGTTGCGCAGCCCCGCGAACGGTGCGGCACCCCAGTTGGCGATGAAGTACTTGGTGAGCTGGATGAACGAGATCCAGATGCCGGTGAGCATCGGCACGATGTGGATCAGCAGCTCGAAGAGGATGGCGGGCGCGACGAGCGCGTAGGGCAGCCAGTGTCCCTTGCGCTTCCGACCGGGCGGACGGCCCGACGTGGTCGGGCCCTTCGTGTGGGTCAGGTCGATGCGCTCGGAGTCGGGCAGGACCGAGGTGGACATGAGCGGGGGCCTTTCGGCAGGAGGGGGATCGGGTGCTTCGCGCGGACCGTGGCAGCGGTCGGGAGGCGCGGCATGCGTGAGCCGATCGGCTCACCCCCGGCGTGTGGCCGGGTGCGGAACCGCAGGTCGTGGGCTCGACGTGGGTGGGGCCGTGGACCTGAGGGGTGGAGGCCCGGACGCGTCCTTGCGGACGCGACCCGGGCCTCCTGGGCGGATCAACCAGCGGCCTGGGACACCTGGTCCTGGGCGGTCTGGAGCGCCGACTTGATGTCGCTGTCCGAGACGGTGGAACCGGTCGCGATCTTGGCGAACATGTCGTTCATCGCCTTGCCGACCGTGGACTCGAACTGGTCCTCGGCGGGCACCAGCGGGAGCGGCTTCGCCTTGTTGTTGTAGATGTCGAGGAACGTCTTCGTCTGCTCGTCGGTGACCGAGTCAGCAGCCGCGGCGAGCACCGGCAGCGCCGAGTACGGCTTGTCGAGCGTCGTCTGCGTGTCCGCGCTCGTCATGTACTTGACGAACTTGAGCGCGCCGTCCTTGTTCTTCGTGTTCTTGAAGATCGACAGGTTGATGCCGGCCGGGAAGGACGCGATGTCCTGACCGTCAGCGGTGGTCGGGAACGGCACGACGCCGAACTCGTCCGTCTTCATGCCCTGCGACGTGATGGTCGCGTTCGCGTTGTTCTGCGTGAGCATCATCGCGGCCTTGCCGTTCGCGAAGTCCGAGACGGCCTGGGTGCCGTTGTCGTACTGCGCGTTCGACGGGTTGACGACCTTGTCGGACTGCATCAGGTCGAGGTAGCGCTTGATGCCGTCGACGTTCGCCTTCTGGGTGAAGGTCGGCTTGCCGTCCTTGTCGAACCACTCGCCGCCGTTCTGGGCGGAGGTGATGAACGCGAAGTGCGAGTTCTCGGTGTACGAGCCACCGGCGATGGTGAAGCCGTACTTGTCACCCGAGGTGAGCTTCTTCGCGTCGGCGGTGAGGTCCTCCCACGTGGTCGGCGCTTCGATGCCGGCGTCCGAGAACATCTTCTTGTTGTAGTACAGGCCGTAGGCGAGGCCGTAGAGCGGGACGCTCGTGACGGTCTTGCCGGGCGCGCCACCGGTCGAGAGCGCGACCTTGCCGAACTTGTCGGACCCGCCGATCGCCTTCATCTCCGAGTCACCGAACTCCTGGAAGGCGCCGGTGGCCTGGAGCGAGGTCGCCCAGGTGTTGCCGATGTTGACGACGTCCGGGCCCTGGCCCGAGGTGACGGCGGTCTGGATCTTGTTCTGCAGGTCGTTCCAGCCGATGACCTGGAGGTCGACCTTGATCCCGGTCTCCTTGGTGAACTTCTTGAGGACGGGGGTCAGCACCTCCTTGTCGTTCTGGAGCGACGTGCCCTGGTTGGACGCCCAGTAGGTGAGCGTCTTGGAGTCGCCGGACGAACCGGAGCCTCCGGAGGAACAGGCTGCGAGGCCGGTCACGGTGAGTGCCGCGGCCGCGGTGATGGCCAGTGCGCGGATGGCAGTGCGCATGACTCTCTACTTTCTCGTCGTTGAGATGGTGCAGGGGGTGGTACTGGTCGTGCTGTCGGGTGCTGCTGTGTGTGCGGTGCCGCTCCGGCCGGTCAGGCCAGGGTCGACGCCGCGGGGTCCCAGCCCTCGGGGAGGGTCGGGGAGGGTGCGACGGTGCTCTCCACGAGCACCGCCTCACCACGTTCGGCTGCCTCGGCGATGGAGACCATCACGTCGAGGACGTGGAAGGCGAGGGCACCGGGGACCCGGTTCTCCTCTCCTGCACGGAGCGAGCGGGCCAGGTCGACCACGCCGGTGCCGCGCGAGTAGGTGGACCCCACGGCGGGGATCGTCTCGGGTTCCTCGGAACCGAGTGCGTACAGCTCGGTGTCGCCGTCGAAGTTGTTCGGGTCGGGGAACACGACCGTGCCGGTCTCGCCCGCGATCTCGACGAAGCCGGTGCGGCCGCGGTCGGACTCGAACGAGAAGACGCTCTGCGCGCTGCCGCCGTTCTCGAACTCGATGAGGGCCGAGTGGTTCGTCGGGACCTCGACCGGGAACTCGGTGCCCGCCTTCGGGCCGGAGCCGATGGTGCGGGTCGCGCGGGACTTCGACGCGGTCGCGGTGACCTTCTTCACGGGGCCGAACGCCTGCACGAGGGTCGTGATGTAGTACGGGCCGATGTCGAACAGCGGGCCGGCGCCGTACGCGAAGAGGAACTCGGGGCTCGGGTGCCACGACTCCGGGCCGGGGCTCTGGAAGAGCGTCAGGCCGTTGAGCGGGGTGCCGATGCGACCGTCGCGGATGGTGCGCAGCGCAGTCTGGAGCCCGGCGCCGAGGAACGTGTCCGGGGCGACGCTGACGGTCTTGCCGGCGGCACGGGCGGCGTCGCGCAGCTCGGCGGCGCTCGCACGGTCGAGGGCGTAGGGCTTCTCGCCCCAGACGTGCTTGCCGGCGGCGAGGGCCTGCAGGGCGACCTCGACGTGGGCGGCCGGGATCGTCAGGTTGACGACGATCTCGATGTCGTCGTTCGCGAGGAGCTCCTCCACCGTGCCGGATCCGGCGACGCCCCACTTCTCCGCCTGGGCCGCTGCGCGGGGCAGGTCGATGTCGGCGATGAAGTGCACCGTCACGTCGGGGAAGACCGTGAGGTTCGAGAGGTACTGGTCCGAGATGACCCCGGCGCCGATGACGCCGACGCCGACCGGGCCGGTGCGGGTGGTCTCGGTGGCGTCGACCTGCGTGTCGGTCGCGGTGGTGGTGTCGGTCATGCGCGGGCCCCCTCGAGGAACGTGTAGGAGTCGGTGACGGCCTGGAAGACGTCGCCCTCGTGGTCGTCGAGCTCGACGACGTGCAGCGCGTCCGGCGCCGCGGCGATGATCTCGCGGATCGGCATGACACCGTTGCCCACCGCGACCTGCTTCTTGTCGTCGTGCGAACCGTCGCCGTCCTTGACGTGCAGGAACTGGACCTTGTCGCCGTACTTGCCGATGATCGCCACCGGGTCGTCGCCGCCGACCTTCACCCAGTAGGTGTCGAGTTCGAGCACGACGTCGTCGGACAGCGCGTCGGCGAAGACCTCGTAGGCGGAGACGCCGTCGATGCGGTTAGAGAACTCGAACGCGTGGTTGTGGTAGCCGAGAGTGAGACCGTGGTCCGCTGCGCGCGGCGCGAGGGCGCTCAGCTCGCGGGCGATGGCCTCGACGTCCTCGCGGGTGGTCCAGCGGGCCTCGTCGATGTGCGGGTCGATCAGGGTCGTGAGGCCGACGGTGACGCTCGCGTGGAAGATCTGCTCGAGGTCCTGCTCGCCGGCGTCGAGGAGCCGGGCGTGGCCGCTCGGGCTCTGCAGTCCGGCCGCGGCGAGGGCATCGCGCAGCGCCTCGGCGCGGTCGACGAATCCGAAGGCCTCGACGTTCGTGTAGCCGATTTCGGCGATGCGCTGCAGCGTGCCGGGCAGATCGGCAGCGAGGGCGTCGCGGACTGTGTAGAGCTGGACCGAGAGCGGTTGGGTCACCAGGGGTTCTCCTCGTCGAGATGGTGTGGTCGTCGTCGACCGAGCGTCACACTATGACCACTTTTGTCGGCGGTCAAGCAGAAGTTCGTGGTTCTTCGACGAACTTCGTTGCGTGGCGCGTTCGATGTGTGCTTCACTCCCCCACATGGTCGACTTGAACCGGACGGCAGCGTCGCCTCCGGTCGGGACGAGCGAGCTCTTCCAGATCCTCCGCGACGGCGTGCCGCGGACCCGGGCCGAGCTCGCCAGCCTGACGGGACTCGCGCGCTCCACGATCGGCGTGCGCCTCGATGCCCTCATCGAGGTCGGGCTCGTCGGACCCGTGGACACCGCGGCGTCCACGGGCGGACGCCCGCCTGCGCAGGTGGCGCTCATGCCCCGCGCACGCCTGGTCATCGCCGCCGACCTCGGGGCCTCCCACGGCCGCGTCGCCGTCACCGACCTCATCGCCGAGCCGCTCGCCACCCGCGAGGCACGCATCGACATCGCGGCCGGCCCGGTCCCCACCCTGACGTGGCTCGTCGAGACGATCGACGCGCTCCTCGACGAGGTCGGCCGCGCCCGGGACGACGTCATCGCGATCGGCATCGGCGTCCCGGGGCCGGTCGAGTTCTCCACCGGACGCCCCGCGAACCCGCCGATCATGCCGGGCTGGGACGGCTTCGACGTGCCCGGATGGCTGCGCGCGCACATCGCCGCCCACGTCCTGCTCGACAACGACGTGAACATCGCGGCACTCGGGGAGCGCGAGCACGGCTGGCCGGGCGTCGACCACCTGCTCTTCGTCAAGGTCGCCACCGGCATCGGCTCCGGGATCGTCTCGGACGGCGAGCTCCAGCGCGGCGCGCAGGGCACCGCGGGTGACATCGGTCACGTCCGGGTCTCGAGCGCCGGTGACGTGCCGTGCCACTGCGGGAACACCGGGTGCCTCGAGGCCGTCGCCTCCGGTCCGGCCATCGCCCGACGACTCCGCGCGAAGGGGCACGACGTGCACTCCAGCGCGGACGTCCTCGAACTCGTCAACCGCTCGGACCTCGACGCCATCCAGGCGGTGCGCCAGGCCGGACGTGACATCGGCGAGGTCCTCGCCACGTGTGTCTCGCTCATGAACCCGTCGGTCATCGCGCTCGGCGGATCGATCACGCAGGCCGGGGAGCACCTCCTCGCCGGGGTCCGAGAGGTCGTCTACTCCCGCTCCATGCCCCTCGCCACGGAACACCTGGTGATCGCGCAGTCGCGGGCCGGGTCGCTCGCGGCGCTCCAGGGAGCGGCGGCGCTCGCCATCGGGTACGCGCTCTCCCCCGCGGGGGTCGACGAGCTGGTGACGTTCGCCGAGGGGCGCCAGCTGGTCTCCTGACCGGTGCGTCGCGTCCGTGCGTCCGCCGGTGCGTCTGCCGGTGCGTCGCGTCCGTGCGTCTGCCGGTGCGTCGCGTCCGTGGGTCCGCCGGTGCGTCGGTTTCGTCTCGTCGGTGCGTGGGGAGAGAATCGACGGGTGACGATCGTGCAGCCCACCCTGTGGGGCGACCTGGACCCCGGCCTGGAGGCGCAACCCGCCCCCGGCACGCCGGCGTCGGTCGCACCCGTGGCCGGCTCCACGGCATCGGGCCCCGTCGTCCACGACGCGTTCACCGCGCTCCGCGGGCACACCGAGCGCATCGTCGCGCACTCGTCCGACCGCGTCGCGTGGCTCCGCGCCCGCGCCATGGGCATCACCGCCACCGACGTCGCCCGGCTCGCCTCCCTGCGCGCCGTCGACGCGGTCGTCACCGACAAGCGGTACGGCTCGCGGTTCTCCGGCAACTCGTACACGGAGCACGGCAAGGAACGCGAACCGGTCATCGCCGCCTGGGTCGCCGCGACGCACGGCATCCAGCCGTCCGCACACCTGTTCCACGCCGCCACCAACCGCGCCCACCTCGCGACCCCGGACGGCGTCGGCGTCGACGGTTCGTCGCGGGTCGTCCTCGCCGAGATCAAGACCACCGGCAAGGGCTGGCGGAGCATCCCCCGCCACTACCTCCGCCAGATCTGGTGGCAGCAGTACGTGCTCGGTGCCGACCGCACCCTGTTCGTCTGGGAACGCCACGACGGCTTCGTGCCGGTCGCCGACGAGCCCGAGTGCCGGTGGGTCGACCGCGACGACGACCAGATCCGCGGGCTGATCCAGCTCGCCGACCTCGTGCTCGACCGGCTGCGCGACTTCCGGAGCTAGACCTTCACGATCCGCAGGCGACTCATCCCGATGACGAGCACGCCGAGCAGGACGATCGACACCGCCACCCCGAGGCAGTACAGCGCCACGACGCCGTAGCCCAGGTCAGGGTTCAGGAACGGGTACGGCACCCATCCGTCCGTCGCACCGCGGACCAGCACCACGACCGTCCAGACGGCCGGGTAGACGAGGAACCACCACACGTGCCGGAGCAGGAGCTTCGACCGGTCGGAGAACAGCAGCCAGTCCAGCACCGCGTACGCGGGGAGGACCTTGTGCAGGATGTCGTTCGACCACTGCACGTTCGCCGACACGTCGACCCCGGTGAGCAGGGTGTTGTAGACGATCCCGGTCGTCGCGATGTACACCGTCGCCGCGCCGCGGAACAGACTCACGCGCAGGTCCCCGCGCTTCCGGCGGGCCGCCGCGACGAGGGTCACGGCGAATGCCAACGCGATGATGATGTTCGACTGGATCGTGAAGTAGCCGAAGAAGTTCCACGGGTTGTAGCTCGGGAGCTTCGAGCTGACCAGCCACTGCCCGACGATGGCGGCCACGACGGCGATGACCGCGAGCAGCCGGAGCGAGTTCACGAGGGTGCGCACCAGGCCACGCTACCGGCACACCGCGCCGGGTACGCGAAAGGACCCGCACCGGGAGCGGTGCGGGTCCTTCACTGGGTCAGATGACTCAGATGCTGTTGACGTCGAGCGGGATGCCCGGGCCGAAGGTCGTCGAGACGGCGCCCTTCATGATGTAGCGGCCCTTCGAGGCGCTCGGCTTGAGGCGGTTGATCTCCTCGAGCGCGGTCGAGATGTTCTCGTCGAGCTGCTCCGGCGTGAACGAGGCCTTGCCGACGACGAAGTGCACGTTGGCGTGCTTGTCGACGCGGAACTCGATCTTGCCGCCCTTGATGTCGTTGACGGCCTGCGCCACGTTCGGGGTCACGGTGCCGGTCTTCGGGTTCGGCATGAGGCCACGCGGGCCGAGCACCTTACCGAGACGACCGACCTTGCCCATGAGCTCCGGCGTCGCGACGGCGGAGTCGAAGGCGGTGTAGCCCTCGGCGACCTTCGCGATGAGCTCGTCGCCACCGACCTCGTCGGCGCCGGCGGCGATGGCGGCCTCAGCCGCTGCGCCGACCGCGAAGACGATGACGCGGGCGGTCTTGCCCGTGCCGTGCGGCAGGATGACCGTGCCACGGACCATCTGGTCCGCCTTGCGCGGGTCGACGCCGAGCTTCAGGGCGACCTCGACGGTGGAGTCGGTCTTGGTGGAACCGGTCTCCTTCGCGAGGGCGACTGCCTCGGTGGGGGTGTAGAACTTGTCGGCCTCGATCTTCGCGGCCGCGGCCTGGTAGGCCTTGGACTTCTTCGCCATGGTGTTCTCCTTGGGAGCTACGTGGTTGACGAGCCGGCGCGGCTCTCCCACGGAAGGGTGTTCGGTTGTGTGCCTGAGCAGGTGGGGCTTACGCCTCGACCGTGATGCCCATCGAGCGAGCGGTGCCGGCGATGATCTTCGCGGCCTGCTCGATGTCGTTGGCGTTCAGGTCGGCCTGCTTGGTCTCGGCGATCTGACGGACCTGGTCCATCGAGATCTTCGCGACCTTGACCGTGTGCGGGGTCGCGGAACCCTTCTGCACACCCGCGGCCTTCTTGATCAGCTCTGCCGCCGGCGGGGTCTTGAGGACGAACGTGAACGAACGGTCCTCGTAGACGGTGATCTCGACCGGCACGACGTTGCCACGCTGCGACTCGGTCGCCGCGTTGTACGCCTTGCAGAACTCCATGATGTTGACGCCGTGCTGACCGAGCGCCGGACCGATCGGCGGGGCCGGGTTGGCGGCGCCCGCGTTGATCTGCAGCTTGATCAGGCCCGTGACCTTCTTCTTCGGTGCCATGACTTGTCTTCCTCCTGGAATCGAACGCACGGGGATCCGTGCACTCTCCCGCTGGCCCGGCCGTTCCGGACCGCGGTGAAGCCCCGCACGCACGAAGCGTGCGGGGCCAAACTCGTTGAGTCTACCCGATGATCGGGTTGGACTACAGCTTGGTGACCTGGTCGAAGCTGAGCTCGACCGGGGTCTCGCGCTCGAACAGCGAGACGAGGACCGTGAGCTTGCCGCTCTCCGGCTTGATCTCGGAGATCGACCCCGGGAGACCCGCGAACGAGCCTTCCTTGATGGTGATCGTCTCGCCGATCTCGAAGTCGACCTCGGCCGCCGGCTGGGACTGTGCGCCGCCGGAGCCCTTCGCGCCGCCCTTGGTCGGAGCGGCCTCGGCCACCTGGACCAGGGACTTCAGCATGCCGAACGCCTCGTCGAAGCGGAGCGGCGTCGGGTTGTGGGCGTTGCCGACGAAGCCGGTGACACCCGGGGTGTGCCGGACGACGGACCACGAGTCCTCGTTGAGGTCCATGCGGACGAGCACGTACGAGGGGATCCGGACGCGGGTGACCAGCTTGCGCTGCCCGTTCTTGATCTCGACGACGTCCTCCATCGGGACCTCGACCTGGTAGATGTAGTCCTCCATCGACATCGAGACCATGCGGTTCTCGATGTTCGACTTCACGCGGCGCTCGAAGCCCGCGTAGGAGTGGATGACGTACCACTTGCCCGGCTTCATCCGCAGCTCGGCCTTGAAGGCCTCGTACGGGTCGACCTCGGCCTCTTCTTCGGCTTCTTCAGCGTCGAGGGCCTCGTCGGCGGCGAGGGTCGCGTTGGCCTCGGCCGCGGTCTCTGCTTCCAGCTCGACCTCTTCTTCGTCCTCGACTGCCTCGACGGCGGCCTCGGCCTCGTCGGCGGTGTCGATCTCGAGCGCGTCGTCCACGACGGCGTCGGCCTCGGGGTCGCGCGACTCGGCCAGCGCGGTGAGCGCCTCGTCGATGCCGGCGTCGACGGTGCCGTCGTCGGGCTCGTCGCTCAGGCCGAGGGACTCGTCGTTCTCGTCCTCGATCTCGATGGCTCGCTCTTCGGCGGACTCGGCCGAACGCTCCTCGCCGGTCTCGACGTCGCCTTCCTGGTTCTCCTCGACTTCGGAGGACTGCTCGGCAGCCGTGGCGAGGTCGATGTCGTCGCGGGAGTTGTCAGACACTGTCGAATCTTTCCGTTCGGTGATGCGGATCGGGTTGGCGGGCGGATCGGTTCACGACCGGCGCCGTCTCGGGCGACCGTACTCCTGTCCGCGAGCGGTCAGGACAGCCGGCGTCCGGCTCAGGCCGTCGGCCCGTTGCCGAACACGTACCCGACGCCGAGTCCGAACACGAAGTCGAGGACCGACACCAGGATCATCATCACGACGACGAAGACCAGGACGACGCCCGTGTAGCTGAAGAGCTCCTTGCGGGTCGGCGTGACCACCTTGCGGAGCTCGCCGAGGACCTGACGGATGAAGAGCACGATGGCAGCGAACGGACCACGGCGCTCGGCCCGGTCCTGCTTCGCCTTGGCGACGACGTCATCCGCCGTCGTCTCCATGTCTTTGCTCGCCAACTTCTACCCTTCCAGATGTGCAGGGCGGACAGGACTCGAACCTGCAACCTGCGGTTTTGGAGACCGCTGCTCTACCAATTGAGCCACCGCCCTTCGGACACGGTTCGTCACCGATCCGTGTTCCGGTGGTCGAGTGTACGGGAGTCCGTCACACGGTGTCCACTTGACGGATGCTCCGGCGTGCCGCGCCGGTAGGCTGGGCCCCGTGAGCACCGAAGCCCCAGGCCCCGAGTCCACCGCCCACCCCGCTGCCGCGACCACCGATCGGCCGCGCATCGCGTCCCGCATCGCCGCGATCGCCGAGTCCGCGACGCTCAAGGTCGATGCGAAGGCCAAGGCGCTCAAGGCCGCCGGTCGCCCGGTCATCTCGTTCGCCGCCGGCGAGCCGGACTTCGCCACGCCGCAGCACGTCGTCGACGCCGCCGTGCAGGCAGCGCAGGACCCGAAGAACCACCGGTACACGCCCGCGACCGGCCTGCCCGAGCTCAAGCAGGCGATCGCCGAGAAGACCGCCCGCGAGTCCGGCATCACCGTCGACCCCGCCCGGGTGATCGTCACGAACGGCGGCAAGCAGGCCGTCTACCAGGCGTTCCAGACGATCGTGGACGACGGCGACGAGGTCCTCCTGCCGGCGCCGTACTGGACCACCTACCCCGAGGCCATCCGGCTCGCCGGGGGCGTCCCCGTCGAGGTCTTCGCCGGCAGCGACCAGGACTACCTCGTCACGGTCGACCAGCTCGAGGCAGCCCGCACCCCGAAGACCAAGGCGCTGCTGTTCTGCTCGCCGTCGAACCCGACCGGCTCGGTGTACACCGCCGAGCAGACGAAGGCCATCGGCGAGTGGGCGCTCGAGCACGGCATCTGGGTCATCAGCGACGAGATCTACCAGGACCTCGTGTACGACGGTGTGCGGTTCACCGGCATCCTCGAAGCGGTCCCGGCCCTCGCCGACACGACGATCCTCGTCAACGGCGTCGCGAAGACGTACGCGATGACCGGGTGGCGTGTCGGGTGGTTCATCGGCCCGTCCGACGCGGTCAAGGCGGCGTCGAACCTGCAGTCGCACCTGTCGAGCAACGTGTCGAACGTGTCGCAGCGCGCCGCGATCGCCGCGCTGACCGGCCCGCAAGAGCCCGTCACGGCCATGCGCGAGGCCTTCGACCGCCGTCGTCAGGCGATCGTCGCGGGTCTGAACGCGATCCCGGGCTTCGTCACGCCGACCCCGCACGGCGCCTTCTACGTCTACCCCGACGTCACGGCGCTCCTCGGCCGCGAGTGGGCCGGCTCGACTCCGACCACGACGCTCGAACTCGCCGACCTCATCCTCGAGCACGCCGAGGTCGCGGTCGTCCCCGGTGAGGCGTTCGGCCCCTCCGGCTACCTCCGCCTGTCGTACGCGCTCGGTGACGACGACATCGCCGAGGGCGTCGCGCGGCTCGCGAAGTTCTTCGCGTAGTCACCCGTCGATGCAGAACGGCCCACCTCGTCGAGGTGGGCCGTTCCGCGTCGCGGGCCAGGAGGCGCGGCTCGGCTCAGGCGAGCAGGTCGCCCACCACGACGGGTTCCGGCACGAGCGAGACACCGAAGCGGTTCAGGACGGTCACCTGGACGTAGCGGGCGAGTTCGGCCACCTGGGCGGCGGTCGCTCCCCCGCGGTTCGTCAGCGCGAGCGTGTGCTTCGACGAGATCGCGGCGCGGGACCCGGGGACGGCGTACCCGCGGTGGACGCCGGCGTGCTCGATGAGCCATGCGGCGCTGAGCTTGACGTCGTCGCCCGCCGGCCAGCGCGGTGCCTCGGCCGGCAGGGTCTCGGCGAAGGCGGCGGACACGATCGGGTTCGTGAAGAACGACCCCGCGCTCCACGTGTCGTGGTCGTCCGCGTCGAGGACCATGCCCTTGGACCCCCGGAGCCGCAGGACCTCGGACCGCACCGTCGCCGGCTCGACGAACGCCCCGAGCTCGACACCGAGCGACCCGGCGAGCTGGGCGTAGCGGACCGGGACCCCGGCGGCACTGACGGTACCGAGCCGAAACTCGACCGTCAGCACGGCACCGCGCCGTCCGTGCTTGAGGGTCGAGGTGCGGTAGCCGAGCGCCAGCTCGGCCGCTGGGACCCACGCGCGCTCCCCCGTCGACGCGTCGAGGAACTCGATCCGGGTGAGCACGTCGGACAGCTCGACCCCGTAGGCGCCGATGTTCTGCACGGGGGCGGCGCCGACGGTGCCCGGGATGCCGCTCAGCGCCTCCAGGCCCGTCCACCCGTTCTCGACCGTCGTGGCGACGAACGCGTCCCACGGCTCACCGGCCGCGACGCGGACGGTGACGCCGTCGTCGTCCGCGTCGTGCTCGATGCCCGTCGTGCGCACGAGCACGACGGTGCCGTCGAAGCCGTCGTCGGCGACGAGCAGGTTGCTGCCGCCGCCGAGGACCAGCCACTCGTCGTCGTCCCACGCCGCCGTGACGTGCGCGACGAGCTCGTCGGTGGTCGACGCCGTGAGCAGCCGCGCCGCGGGACCACCGACGCGCAGCGTCGTGAGGTCGGCGAGCACCGACTCCGTCACGGTCAGCGGAACGCCACCGTGACCTGCGCCTTGCCGAGCACGGTTTGCCCGGCGGCGGTCACGGTGAGGTCGATGCGCTGCGGACGGCCGTCGTCGTCGACGGTGCCGACCTTGGCGACGACGCCGACGGTGGCGCCCTGCTCCGGGTCGACGACCACGGGGCGGGTGAACCGGACGCCGTAGCGGACCACCCAGCCGCGGTCGCCGAGCCACTCGGAGACCGGCTGCACGGCCAGTCCCATCGTGAGCATGCCGTGCGCCAGGACACCGGGCAGCCCGACGGAGGCGGCGACGTCGTCGCGGTAGTGGATCGGGTTGAAGTCGCCGGACGCGCCGGCGTAGCGGACGAGCGAGTCGCGGGTGATGTGGACCTCGCGCTCGGCGACGACGGTGCCGACCTCGAGCGCGGTCACGGGTGCGGTGGTCATGCGTCGTCTCCTCGGACCACGAGGGTGGAGGTCGCCGTGACGACGTGCTCCCCCGCGGCGTCGTTCATCGTGCTCTCGGCGGTGACCATGGCGTTGCCGCCGAGGGTCTTCACGCTCGTCACGGTCAGGGTCGCGGTGAGTTCGTCCCCGGCGACGATCGGTCGCTCGTAGGCGAAGGCCTGCTCGCCGTGGACCACGCGGGAGAAGTCGATGCCGGCGTCGGGCTCGGCGAGGAGCTGGGCGAGCGTGGCCTCTTGCACGACGACCGCGAAGGTCGGCGGGGCGACGACGTCGTCGTAGCCGGCGGCGCGGGCGGCCTCGGGCTCGTGGTGGATCGGGTTCGTCGCGAACACGGCGCGGGAGAACTCGCGCACCTTCTCGCGACCGACCAGGTAGGGCTGGGCCGGCGGGAACGTCCTGCCGACGAGCTCGGGGTTCACAGACACGTCCGGCAGTCTAGCGACGCCCGCTCGGGGGGCCTGTGTTCATGAGTATGCATCGGCTATGCTGACCCGACGCGGTTCGGGGGAACCGACACCGATCTCCGGGGATGGGGAGGAACGATGGACCACACGACCGAGTTCGCCGTGCACACGGGCGACCGCTGCACCGCGATGGAGGCCGCCGGCGCCGCACTGCAGCAGGCGGGGCACCACGTCGAGTCGACGGGCGGGACGCTCACCGCGACGACGGGCAACCGGGTGCTCACGATCCTGCTCGGGGCGCTCGTGCACCCGTCGCGGGAGTTCCGGCGGTACGAGCTCTCGACGACCGTCACGGGGACGTCGACCACGATCACGCTGCGGCACTCCGGGCACGGCACCGCGGTGTCGGGCGGGGAGATCGGTGCGAAGCGGCGGCACGATGCCTGGCGCAGCACGGCCGCGGTGATCGAGCGGGCGCTGCGGCAGGCGGGCGTGCTCAGCGCGCGGTAGCGCCGCGCGGGCGTGGCGCGGGCCGCGCGGGCCGCGCCGCCCGCGCCGCGCGGGCGTGGGCCGCGCAGGCGCGTCGCCGGCCGCCGCACAACGCAAATCGCTGCGAACCGCGTCTTCGCACGGTTCGGCGCGACTTGCGTTGTGCGCAGGCGCCCGGCGCGGCCGGCGCCCGGCCGCGCCGGCGCCGCGGACGGGAACGAACCACGGGAACGACACGGAACCAGGCCGTGGGGCCGGTTCGACGTCGGGAACGTCGTTCGACGCCGCGCGCGGACCGCGACGGCGAGCGGTCGCCCGCGCCGGCACGCGTGCCGCACAACGCAAGGCACGGCGAACCGCGCACTCCCGCGGTTCGGGGCGACTTGCGTTGTGCGCAGGCACCCGACGCCACGCGCGGGGCACGGCAGCGCCGCGGCGCTGCCCCGCCAAGAGCGGGCGCCGGGACGAACCACGGGAACGACACGGAACCAGGTCGCGGGCCCGGTTCGACGTCGGGAACGTGGTTCGACGCCGCAGCCCACGCTGCGACGCGCACCGACGCCAACGCCGACCCGCACGCGAGACGCGCACGCGCACGCGCACGCGCGCGGCACCGCCCGCGAACGACGAAAGCCCGGCGAACGGATCGCCGGGCTTGCGGTAGCGAGGGCGGGACTTGAACCCGCGACCCCACGATTATGAGTCGTGTGCTCTAACCAACTGAGCTACCCCGCCAAGGATCCGGCACGACTACCGCACCGGGTCGGAGCCCCGAGTCAGGATTGAACTGACGACCCCTTCCTTACCATGGAAGTGCTCTACCACTGAGCTATCGGGGCATGTGCCGCTCGGCGGCACCACACGAGGATAGCAGACCCGCGACGGTGGTCAGGAACCGGCCGTGACGCCCGGGCGTGCCGCGTGGAACCGCTAGTTCGCGTTGGCCTCGAGCCACGCCAGCGGGTCCACGGGGACACCGTCGACGTGCACCTCGAGGTGCAGGTGCGGACCGGTCGAGTTACCGGTGCTGCCGACCAGACCGAGCTCGTCGCCGACCTCGACCTGCTGGCCCTTGACGACCTTGAAGGAGTTGTCCTCCATGTGGCCGTAGACGCTGACGAACTGCTTCCCGTCGACGTCGTGCTCGACCCAGACGTCGTTGCCGAAGCCGCCGTCGTTCGCCTGCACCTTGAGCACGGTGCCGGCGGCGATGACCCGGATCGGCGTGCCCTCACCCGGAGCGAAGTCGACGCCCATGTGGTTCGTCGAGCAGAAGGAGCACCCCTCGACCTGGCGTCCGCCGAACCCGGAGGTGATCGGCACACCGGTCAGGAACGGCCACTGGATCGTGCCGTTCGGGTCGTTCGTGAAGCTCGAGGAGTCGACGTTCTTGTACTGCGTCGCCGAGGACACCGAGTACTGGTCGCGGTTCGTCTCGGCGTCGGTCGCACCGGCACCGACACTGAGGGACTGCGTGTCACCCGAGGCCGTCGCCCGCGCCGACGTCGAGCCGGGCTCGGGGGTGTACAGCGCCTGTGCGGGCAGCGAGGTCGACACGACGAGCCCCGCGACGAACAGCAGCGCGCCGACGGCCGTCACCCGCGAGGCCGCCCGACGGAACGACGCACCCTGCGACCCCCGCGCGGCACGCGGCGCGACCCCGGCGACCGGAGTCGCTGCAGCGGGAGCAGTGCGAGCGATGTGGCGCGTGGCCCGGTCGGCCTGCACCGGGGCGGTGGTGGCACGCCCGGTCCGACGGGACGCCGGCACCTGTCCGAGGACACGGCGCGCGGCCGGCGCGGACGGTATGGGTGCCGCGACCGCCGGGGCAGCAGCCACGACCGGCGACGAGGGCGCCGGCGGCGTCACGGGCGATGCGGTCGCCGCGGGCATCGCGGGCGAGGCCGGCGCGAGGTCGATGGGCGACACGGGTGCGGCCGGGGTCGCGGGTGCCCCCGGGCTCACCAGGTCGTCGAAGGTCGCGTCACCGAGGGCGGCCCGGGAGGCGCGGCTCGTCCCCGCCACGGCCGTCGGGTGCTCGACGCGCTCCGGTGCTCCCCCGGAGGACGCCGTCGCCGCCGCGCGTTCCGCCTCGATGCGGGCCCGTCGGGTCAGGTGGACGACCGGTGCGGGAGCGTCCGCGGAGCCGTCGGTGTGCACGGGCGTGAGGGGAGCGTGGGGCATGTGTTCGGCGTGGATCCTGATCGGGGCGAGACGCGCTCGTTGGTAACGAGCAGATAACGGGACCCGAGCACGCTAGCAGGAGCATCCGGGAGACGCCAGTCCTCGGGATGTCCTCACCCGGCGAGCGCGGACTCCTCAAGGCGCCGCAGCAGGTCCGCGAGCTCGTCCGCGACCGCGGGTGCGGCGAAGAGGAACGACCGCGTGCCGCCGGCCTCCCAGATCCGGGTCTCGGCGCCGGCCTCACGGGCGACGATCGACCCGGCTGCCATGTCCCACGGGTTGATCCCGCGCTCGTAGTAGGCGTCCACGGTGCCGACGCCCACCGCGCAGCAGTCCAGCGAGGCCGCTCCCCCACGGCGGATGTCGCGGACCTCGCCGATGAGTCCGGCGAGCACCGCGACCTGCTGCCGTCGGCGCTCGGCGGTGTACCCGAAGCCGGTGGCGACGAGCGTCTCGGCGAGCGAGGCCGGCGTCCCGACGTGCAGCGGGACCCCGTCGCGCGTGGCACCCTCGCCGGCGGCCGCGCGGAACACGACGCCGGTCGCGGGCTGGACGACCACGCCGGCGATCGGCTCCCACGAGGTCGGGTCGGCCGGGCCGCGCACCACGCCGATGCTCACGCCGTACTCGGCGCTGCCGTAGAGGTAGTTGACCGTGCCGTCGATCGGGTCGACCACCCACGTGATGCCCGAGGTCCCCGCGCCGGTGCCGGACTCCTCACCGAAGAACGCGTCGTCCGGCCGGGCCTCGGCGATCCGTGCCCGGACGAGTGCCTCGACCTCACGGTCGGCAGCCGTGACCACGTCGACGATGCTCGACTTCCGGTCGGCGACCTCGACCCCCTCGACCCGTCGGCGCGCGGCGAGCGCTGCTGCCTCACGGGCGATGGACTCGGCGAGGTCGGCGAACTGGACGGGGGTGAGGTCGGAGGGCATGCGTCCATCCTCGCGGAAACGGAACGGCCCCGTCCGATGAGGACGGGGCCGTTCCGATGGTGGCAAGTGAGGGATTCGAACCCCCGAAGGCTACGCCGGCTGATTTACAGTCAGATCCCTTTGGCCGCTTGGGTAACTTGCCATGTGCGCACCCGGCCCGTGTAGTCACCAACCGAAGGCGCGCATGAAAGCATAGCCGATCCGAGACGGTGCTCGTGACCACCGCGGGCCGATCCACGGGTGCCGAACCGCGCCTCCCGTCCGCCGTTAGGCTGTCCCGCATGGCAGACAGTTCCTTCGACGTGGTCAGCAAGGTCGACAAGATGGAGGCGGAGAACGCCCTCAACCAGGCCGCCAAGGAGATCGAGCAGCGGTACGACTTCAAGGGCGCCGACGCATCGATCGCGTTCAGCGGTGAGGACGTCCTCATCAAGGCGAACTCCGAAGAGCGCGCGAAGGCCGTCCTCGACGTCCTGCAGAGCAAGGCGATCAAGCGGAACATCAGCCTCAAGAGCCTCGACGCGGGCGACCCGTACCCGTCGGGCAAGGAGTACCGCATCGAGGTGAAGTTCAAGAACGGCATCGAGCAGGACGTGGCGAAGAAGATCGGCGCGTTCCTCCGGGCCAACGCCCCGAAGACCGTGAAGAACCAGATCCAGGGCGACGAACTGCGCGTCTCCTCGAAGAGCCGCGACGACCTGCAGAACACGATCCAGCTCCTCAAGGGTGAAGAGTTCGACGTGCCGCTGCAGTTCATCAACTTCCGCTGACGCGCCGCCCGCCGCTGTGGAGCACTGGCTCACCGTCGCCATCACGGTCTTCCTGGTCCTGCTGGACCTGGCGATCCGCGTCTTCTCGATCATCTACGTCCCGATCAACCGGAAGCCGCAGACCGCGACGGCCTGGCTGCTGGCGATCTTCCTCATCCCCTACATCGGGTTCATCGTCTTCCTCGTCATCGGGTCGACGAAGCTCCCGCACGCCCGGCGTGAGAAGCAGACCGAGATCAACGCGTACATCCTCGAGCAGACCGAGGGGATCGAGCGCGTCCGGCGCGACCACCCGTGGCCGGCGTGGCTGGACAGCATCACCCGCCTGAACCGCGAACTCGGCGCCATGCCCCTGGTGGGCGGCAACTCCGCGGAGCTCTACCCCGACTACGACGAGTCGATCGCCGAGATGACCCGCGCGATCGACGGCTCGCGGCGGTTCGTGCACGTCGAGTTCTACATCGCGACCCTCGACGACACCACGCGCCCGTTCTTCGAGGCGCTCGCCCGCGCCCAGGCCCGCGGCGTCACCGTCCGGGTCCTGCTCGACCACTGGGCGAGCCGCGGCTACCCGGGCTACAAGGACACCCTCGCGTTCATGGACCGCGCGGGCATCGAGTGGCACCTCATGCTCCCGCTGCTGCCGTTGCAGGGGAAGTTCCAGCGCCCGGACCTCCGCAACCACCGGAAGATCGTGGTCATCGACGGGTCGATCGCGTTCACCGGGTCGCAGAACCTCATCGACAAGTCCTACGACCTGAAGTCCCACATCGACAAGGGCATGCAGTACAAGGACCTCTTCGCGCGGTTCGAGGGTCCCGTCGTCGCCGGGCTCAACGCCCTGTTCGTGACCGACTGGTACAGCGAGACCGACGAGCTGCTGCTCCGCGAGAGCGACCCCGTCCAGCGGGCCGACCGCGGTGACGCACTCGACTGCCAGGTCGTCCCGTCCGGCCCCGGGTTCGACGGCGAGAACAACCTGCGCCTCTTCAACGCCCTGCTCTACTCGGCCCAGCAGAAGGTGTCGATCACCTCGCCGTACTTCGTCCCCGACGACTCCATGCTCTACGCCATCACCACGACGGCGCAGCGCGGGGTCGAGGTCGAGCTGTTCGTCGGCGAGATGGGCGACCACGCGATGACGTGGCACGCGCAGCGCTCCTACTACGAGGGGCTGCTCCGGGCCGGCGTGAAGATCTGGCTGTACCGGGCGCCGACGATCCTGCACGCGAAGCACTTCACGATCGACGACGACGTGGCGGTGATCGGGTCGAGCAACATGGACATGCGGTCGTTCAGCCTCAACCTCGAGGTCTCCGTGATGGTCCGCGGCAGCCGTTTCGTCGATGCGCTGCGCGAGGTCCAGGACGCCTACAAGGAGCACAGCTTCGAGTTGACGCTCGACGCGTGGGTGGAGCGGCCGCGTCGGTCGCAGGTGCTCGACAACGTCGCGCGGCTCACGGCGGCGCTGCAGTAGCGGCCGGCCCAGGAGGCGCGGGTCGCGACCGGCGGGCAGGTGCGGGCCGCGGGTGGTCGCCCGGGCGCGGGTGCGCGGTGGCGGTGCCGCGCGCGGGTGCGCGGGAGCGGGTGCGGGTGCGCGGCGGCGGGGGCGGTCAGCGCGGGTCCGGCACCAGGCGGGTGAGTCGGGCGGTCACGCGCTCGAGCGGCCCCCTCCCGAGGAACCGCCTCCAGAGCATCGCGAACACGATCGACCCCAGCGCGAACCAGCCCCACGCCGCCGCCGAGTCCGGGTACGTCGGCAGCGCCGCGAGCACGACGAGGTGCCCCGCGTAGACCGTGAGCGGCATCGACCCCACGGCAGCCAACGGGTACCCGATGCGTCGGACGACCTCGCCCCGCCCGTCGAACACCAGCGTGCAGAGCGCGATGACGGCGACGGCCACTCCCGCGGTCCCCACGACGTCGACGATCGACGAGGAGTGGTCCCGCGGCGACAGGAACAGCTGCGCCGTGGCCTCGGCGGCGGTGCTCCCCTCGCCCGCGTACGGCACACCGGGGAACGCGAACCCGGCGTCGGCGGGCACCGGCGCGACCGCGTTGCCGACGAGGTAGGCGAGGGCGGCGACCACCGCGCCGGACGCGAGGAGGACCACCTGGGTGCGCCGTCCCTCCAGTCCGACACGGGCGACCGCGAGACCGACCAGCACGTACGCCAGGAAGGTGACCACGGGGTAGACGAGGCCGAGCTGGACCTCCCACATGCCGGCGTCCGCGTAGAGCGGGACGATGCCGAGGGCGACGACGGGCGACAGCACGGCGCACGCCGCGGCGAGGACCAGCAGCCAGCGCGCACGGACCCGGAGCACCGGGATCGCCAGCAGGAACAGCACGCCGTACGTCGGGAGGATGACGTAGACCGGGGTCTGCAGCGCCATGAGCAGCAGGCCGACCGCGACGACGACGAGCGCGCGGATCGCGAGCCGGCCACGGACCCGACCGATCCGCGGCGGGCCGGGCGGCGACGTCCGACCGCTCGTCAGACCGATCGAGACGCCGGCGAGCACCGCGAAGAGCGACGACGACCGGCCGTGGGCGACGGCGGCCCAGGTGCCGGGGTCCGACCAGTCGACCTGGTCGGCGATGCCCCCGACGTGGGTCGCCATCATGCCGAGCAGCGCCAGCGCACGGGCGACGTCGACGCCCTCGAGCCGGACCCCGGAGACGGACACGCCCCGCAGCGCGGTGGGCGGTGCGGGGCGTGCGGTCGTCATGGCGTTCGCGGTCCGCCGGTCAGCTCGTCGCCGAGCCCGTGCGGGCGTCGACGCGGCCGAGGGACACGTCGACCATGTCCTCGCGCGGGACGACCTTGATGCGCTCGCGGCCCTCGGCCTCGCCGAGGGCGAGCTCGTGGGTGTCGAGGTTGTGCCAACCGTCGAGGTCGGTGTACTCGACACCACGCTCGGCGAGCAGGGCCGGGATCGCGCCCTCGGACGGGTCGGCCGGGGTCCACCAGCTCGCCTGGTCGTTCACGATGTGCTGGACGGTCTCCATCGCGTCGGACTTGGTGTGGCCGATGAGCCCGACGGGGCCGCGCTTGATCCAGCCGGTCGCGTAGACGCCCGGGACCTGCTGGTTGTCGTCGTCGAGGACCTGGCCCTCGTGGTTCGGGATGACACCGTGGCGCTCGTCGAACGGGACGCCCGGCAACGGCGAGCCGAAGTACCCGACCGCGCGGTAGGCGGCCTGGATCGGGATCTCGCGGATCTCGCCCGTGCCCTCGACGCCGCCCTGGCCGTTCGGCCGCGTGCGCTCGTACCGGATGGCGGTGAGCTTGCCGTCCTCGCCGACGAACTCGAGGGGCTTCGCGTAGAAGTGCAGGTGCAGTCGGCGGCTCGCCTGGCCGGTCTCACGGGTGCGCCACTGCTCGAGGACGCGGTTCATCACCATGACCTGCTTGTTCGTGGCGATTGCGGTCTTCGAGGCCTCGTCGTGGTCGAAGTCCTCGTCGTAGACGATCATGTCGACGTCGCGGAGCTCGCCGAGCTCGCGGAGCTCGAGCGGGGTGAACTTCACCTGCGCCGGGCCGCGGCGGCCGAACACGTGCACGTCGGTGACCGGGGACGCCTTGAGCCCCTCGTACACGTTCGCGGGGATCTCGGTCGGCAGCAGGTCGTCGGCGTGCTTCGCGAGGATGCGCGAGACGTCGAGGGCGACGTTGCCGTTGCCGATCACCGCGACGCTCTCGGCCTCGAGCGGCCACGTGCGCGGGACGTCGGGGTGGCCGTCGAACCAGCTGACGAACTCGGCGGCGCCGTACGACCCCTCGAGCTCGACACCGGGGACGTCGAGGTCGGCGTCCTTGATCGCACCCGTCGAGAACACGACCGCGTGGTAGTGCTGCCGGAGGTCGTCGAGGGTGATGTCCTCGCCGAAGCGGACGTTGCCGAACAGCCGGACGACACCGCGGTCGAGCACGTCGCGCAGCGCGTTGACGATGCCCTTGATGCGCGGGTGGTCCGGGGCGACGCCGTAGCGGACCAGGCCGTAGGGGGCGGGCAGCTGCTCGAACAGGTCGATCGACACGTCGTGGCCGTGGGCCTCGCGCAGCAGGATGTCGGCGGCGTAGATGCCGGCGGGGCCTGCGCCGACGATGGCGACTCGGAGGGTGGGCACTGATCGTCTCCAGTTCGTTCGGGTGGGGTGCTCCCGAGGGGGTTCGAGGGGCGGGACCGTCGGTCTCCGCGGCGGTCCGGCGCTAGCGGCTGCGTTCGACGACGGACTCGGCGAAGCGGACGAGTGCCCGCTTGACGGTGCCGTCCGGCAGGGGTGCGAGGGCGTCGACGGCGTCCGTCGCCCAGCGGACCGCGACGGCACGGGTCGCGGCGGTCGCCTCGTGCTCGCGCAGGGCGGCCACGGCGGACTGGTACGGCGCCGAGTCGACGACGTCGTCCGGTGCGGCGTTCACGTCGCGCTCGATGCGCCCGAGCAGGTCCACCGCGTCGGGGGCACCGGTCGCGGCGAGGCGCTTGAGCTGCAGCAGCGGCAGGGTGTCGACGCCGGCGCGCAGGTCGTTGCCGGCGATCTTGCCGGTCTTGGCCTTCGCGGGGGCGAGGTCGATCACGTCGTCCACGAGCTGGAAGGCCACGCCGACCTTCTCGCCGAAGGTGCCGACGGCGTCGAGGTACGTGCGGTCGGCGCCCGAGAACATCACACCGGCACGGGCTGCCGTCGCGATGAGCGAGCCGGTCTTGTCGCTGAGAACCTGGATGTAGTGCTCGACCGGGTCGTCCTCGGGCTGGGGGCCCGTCGTCTCGTGGAGCTGGCCCATGCAGAGCCGCTGGAAGGTCTCCGCCTGCATCCGGATGCCCTCGGTGCCGAGGTCGGCCGTGATGAGGCTGGCACGAGCGAACAGCAGGTCGCCGGTGAGGATCGCCACGTTGTTGCCGTAGGTCACGTGGGCCGCGGGGACACCGCGTCGGACGGGCGCTTCGTCCATCACGTCGTCGTGGTAGAGCGACGCCAGGTGGGTCGTCTCGATGCTCACGGCGGCCTTCACGACCGCGTCGGTCACCCCGTCACCGAGCTGCGCGATGAGGAGCGTGAGCGTCGGCCGGATCCGCTTGCCCCCGGCCGACAGCAGGTACCGGCTCGTGGTGTCGGCGAGGGTGTCGGTGGAGCGCATGGCTTCCTCGAGCCCCTGCTCGACGAGCTCGAGGCCGTCGTCGACCGCGGCGATGAACCGGCGTTCCGCGGGCGTGGCGAACAGTCGCTCGCCGATGCCCAGCGATGCGCGGAGACTCGGTGCGCGACGTGCGACCGGGACGCTCGGATTCAAGTGCTGCTCCGTGTTCGGGGGTGGAGGGACCGGTCAGGCGTCGGTGGGGTCGACGCTCGGCTGCTCACCGGTGTGCTGGTGCTCGCGACGGGCCTTGGCACGCCGGGCGACGGACTCGCGGACCTCGCCCGCGACGGGCTTGCGACCGCGGTGCAGTGCGACGATACCCGCCGTGAGGTTCCGGTAGGCGACGACCGAGAACCCGACGCCGCGCAGCCACTGGCTGAGGACCTGCTGGTCGGGCCACGCCTCGATCGACTCGGCGAGGTAGCGGTAGGCCGCCGGGTTGCTGCTGGACAGCCGTGCCACGCCCGGGAGCACGCGCTTGAGGTACGTGCCGTACCCGAAGCGGAGCAGGGCGAGCGGCGGCGTGGAGAACTCGCAGATGACGACACGACCGCCGGGCTTGAGGACCCGGAGCATCTCGCCGAGGGCCTGCATCGGGTCGTTCACGTTGCGCAGCCCGAACGAGATCGAGACGGCGTCGAAGGTGTCGTCGTCGAAGGGCAGCTGCTCGGCGTCGCCCTCGACGAAGGTGATCTCGGGGTGGCGTTCGCGGCCGACGGCGATCATGCCCGCGGAGAGGTCGAGCGCCGTGACCTCGGCACCCTTCTTCGCGAAGGCCGCTGCGCTCGTGCCCGTCCCCGCGGCGATGTCCAACACCTTCTCGCCGGGCTGGGGGTCGACCGCGCGGACCGTCGCGACACGCCACAGCGGAGCGTTGCCCGCCGAGAGGATGTCGTTCGTGAGGTCGTACTTCGCGGCGACGTCGTCGAACATGGCCGCCACCTCGTCCGGCCGCTTGTTCAGGTCCGCTCTGCTCACCCACAACATCCTAGAGGTCGTGCCCGGACGTTCCCCGCGCGGCGCGTACGATCTGTGGGGTGACCCGAACCACCACGGCGGCCCCACCGCTGACGGTCTCGACCCGGATCCTCGACGACCCGGGCGCCGTCCTCCGCCACACCCTCCGGGACAGCCCGCTCGCGTTCGTCCGGAACGGCGACGGGATCGTCGGCATCGGCGAGGCCGTGCGGTGGACGTTCACCGGCCCGGACCGGATGCGCGAGGCCTCGGCGGCCTGGCGGTCCCTGGTCCGCGACGCCGTGGTCGACGACCCCGTGCAGCTGCGCGGCACCGGGCTCGTCGCGTTCGGCTCGTTCGCGTTCGCCGACGACTCGACCGAGACGAGCGTGCTGATCGTCCCGCGCGTCGTGATCGGCCGCCGCCGCGGGAAGGCCTGGCTCACCGCCGTCGACACCACGCTCGACCCCGAACCCCTCACCTTCACGCGCACGTCGGTGCCGGTGCCGCACGTCGGTCCGCACGTGTCCGTCGCGCTCCGTCCCGGTGCCATCGACGAGGACGCCTACGCCACGACGGTCGCCGACGCCGTCCGGCGGATCACCGCCGGCGACGCCGAGAAGGTGGTGCTGGCGCGGGACCTCGTCGGGACCCTCCCCGACGGCGCCGACCAGCGAGCGATCCTGCTCGACCTCGCCGAGGCGTACCCGCAGTGCGTCACGTTCGCCGTCGACGGGATCGTCGGCGCGACGCCCGAGACCCTCGCCCGGACCGACGGCACCCGACTCTCGGCGCGCGTGCTCGCGGGCAGTGCGGCGCGCGGGACCGACCCGGTGTCCGACCGCGCCGCCGCCGAGGCCCTCGCCGCGAGCGCGAAGGACGTCGAGGAGCACGGCTTCGCCATCCAGAGCCTGCTGGCCGCGCTCGCCCCGATCGCGTCCGACCTCCGCGCCGACCCGGAGCCGTTCCGGTTGCAGCTGCCGAACCTGTGGCACCTCGCGACCGACGTCCAGGCGACGCTGCCCGTCGGCACGACCTCGCTCGACGTCGCCGACGCCCTGCACCCGACCGCCGCGGTCGCGGGGACCCCGACCGACGTCGCCGTCCGGCTCGTCTCCGAGCTCGAGGGCGTCGACCGCGGTCGCTACGCCGGGCCGGTCGGGTGGCTCGGGGCGAACGGGGACGGCGAGTGGATGCTCGCGTTGCGGAGCGCCCGGATCACCGACGACGGCACCGTGCGGGCGTGGGCCGGCGCGGGCATCGTGGCCGGGTCCGACCCGGCGCGCGAGGTCGCCGAGACTGCCCTGAAGTTCCGACCGGTCACCGACGCGCTCGCCTAGCCGACTGCCAGGAGGCACGGTGCCGGCCCGGCGCGCAGGCCGCGGCCCGGTGCCGCTCAGTCGGCCAGCGGCACCTCGATGACGACGCGCTCGGCCGGGTCCGTCAGGACCCGCTCGAGGTCGCCCCAGGTCGCCGCGCGCCGGTACTCCCAACCGAGCCCGGTCACCACCGGCTCGACGTCGACGTGCTGCGGCGTCGTCATCATGCGGCGCATGTCGGCCTCCGGTGTCGTCGCCGCGACCTCGAGCCCCCGGAAGATCGCTCCCCCGCCGTCGTTCCCGACGATGACCTGCACGCGGTGCGGGTGCTCCTCGGTGCCGGTCACGAGCGCCCCGATGTCGTGCAGCAGCGTGAGGTCGCCGAGCAGGACGCGTGTCGTGCCGACCGAGGCAGTGGAACGCTCGAGCGCGGCGGCGATGCCGAGCGCGGTCGAGATCGTCCCGTCGATGCCCGCGAGCCCGCGGTTCGCGTGCACGCGGATCGCCTTGCCCGCGACGTGCCCGTCGGCCACGCGGATGATCTGCGAGGCGCCGAGCACGAGGCGGTCGTGCGGCCAGGTCGCACCCCAGACGGCGTCCGCGAGCATCGTGCGGTCGACGGCGCGGCGGCGGAGCGCCACCTCGTCGCGGAGGAACTTGTTGCGCTCGGCACGGTCGCCGGAGCGCTTCGCATCGAGGTCGGGGCCGGCGTCGCCACCACCGAGCAGCGCGCGGCTCGTGGCGACCCACCGGCCGACCCAGGCGCGGTGCTCCGGCCGGGTGCGGCCCGTCACGCGGACGTCCGACACGAAGGTGGTCGCGGCGTCGGGCCGGGAGGCGCGGGCCGGGTCGTAGGGATCGGCCCCCGGTCCGCGGACCACGATCGTCTCGACGTCGGCGCGCTGCAGGAGCGCGGGGACCTCGCGGCTGAGGGTGGGGTGGCCGAGCACGACGGCACGGCGGACCGCACCGCCGAAGTCCGGGTCGCGCAGGAGCTCACGGTAGGTGACGACCAGGTTGCGCCCGAACCGCGCACCGCTCGACACCTCGGCGAGCAACGGCGCACCGAGCTCCCAGGCGATCCGCTCGGCGTCCGCCCCCGCGTCGTGTCCCGCGATGACGACCGTCGCGGGTTCGTCGTCCGGCGCGAGGTCGACGACCGGCAGACCGGAGTGCACCCGCCTGGTGGCGAACGCGAGGTCGACCTCGTCGTCGGGCACCGGCTGGACCGTCCCCTCGCCCAGTCCGGCCGACAGCGGTTCGCGGAAGGCGACGTTGAGCTGGACCGGCCCGGGCTGCCCCGTGTGGCCGGCGGCCGCGGCGACGACTTCGCGCACGAGTTCCCGGACGGTGGCGGCGGTGTCGGCGTCGACCCCGTGCGCGGTGGGTGCCTCGACGTCGCGGACGACGGCGACGGCCGGCCCGAAGAGCCCGGGCTGCACCGTGGTCTGGTTGCTGCCGATGCCCCGGAGCTCGTCGGGGCGGTCCGCGCTGACGACGATCATCGGCACACCGGAGTGGTGCGCTTCGAGCACGGCGGGGTGCAGGTTGGCGACCGCGGTGCCCGAGGTGGTCACGACCGCGGCGGGCCGACCGGACTCGACGGCGAGCCCGAGCGCGAAGAAGCCGGCGGTGCGCTCGTCGAGCCGGACGTGGACGCTGATGCCGCCCGCCCGCTCGACGGCGACGGCAGCGAGGGCGAGCGCCTGCGACCGGGAGCCGGGGCTCACCACGACGTCGGTCACACCGGCCCGGGCGAGCTCGGTCAGGAGCGCGACGGCGAAGTCGGTCGCCGGGCTGCCGGAACCGGCCGGGCCGTCAGCGATCGGTGCGGCCGTCGTCGTCGCGGTGCTGGTCGCGGCGGTCTCGGTCGGCGCGTCGTTCTCGTTCGCGGAACTGCTGTTCGAGGTCTCGGAGGGTCTCGTCGTCCTGGTCCTTGTCCGTGCGGTGCTGCTCGGGGCCGCTGGGGCCGCCGAGGAAGTCCGGGTCGTCTTCGGGACCACGGTACCCGGAGCCGCCGCCGGGACGGGTCGCGGGTGCCCGGCCGAGGACGAACCAGAGGACGCCGCCGAGCACGGGGAGCACGATCACGAGGAGGACCCACACGCCACGGCTGAGGGAACGGACACGCTCGCGGGGCATCGTGGCGCAGTCGATCGCCGCGTAGACCGTGAACGCCACGGCGGCCACGACGACGATCAGCCACAGTCGGATCATGGCCGGGAGTCTAGGTCGGCAGCCTGTGGGGTCCCTGCCGGTTGCGCATCCGTAGACTTGCGCAGGTGAAAGCGTGGCTCGTGTACACCCTGGCCCGCCTCGGCATCTTCGCCGCGGCGCTGGCACTGCTCCTGCTCCTGACGCCGATGCCCGGCTACTGGGCGACGATCGTCGCCGCGCTCGTGGCGCTGCTCATCTCGTACATCGCCCTGCCGAAGCTGCGCGGTCGCGTCACCGAGAGCCTGGCGAACCGTCGACCGGCGCCGGAGCACGACGTCGACACCGACTTCGAGGACGACTTCGTCGACGCGGCTGACAGCGACTCCCCGGTCGAGCAGCCGGTCTCCGACGCCGACCGCCACGCAGCGCGCCGCGAGCACCGCGACGACTGACCCGCCGGGCTACGGCTGGACGGCGAGCGTGATGCCGAGCACGACGCCGAACACGAGCGACGCGAACGACGACAGCTGGAGCGCCGTGATGAGTTCCCGCGGCTTCCGCGACGAGACGCCGATCGCGAGTGCCGGCAGCGCCAGCAGCAGCGAGAAGTACGTGAACCCGGTGCGGAAGTAGAGCAGCACGAACCAGAGCAGCACCACGTACGGCAGCATCAGGAACAGGCCGTAGAGCACCCGGGCGACCGGTCGTCCGACCACGACCGCGAGGGTGCGCTTGCCCGCGAGACGGTCCTCGTCGATGTCGCGGATGTTGTTCACCATGAGCACCGCACAGGCGAAGAACCCGGCGGCGATCGCAGCGGCCCACCCGCTCGGGGTGACCCGGTCGATGAGGACGAACTGCGTGCCGAGGACGGCGACGAGTCCGAAGAACACGAACACGAAGACCTCGCCGAGGGCGTTGTACCCGTACGGCTTCTTGCCGCCGGTGTAGAACCACGCCGCGACGATGGCGGCAGCGCCCACGAGCAGGAGCCACCACAGCTGCGTGAGCACCACGATGACGATGCCGGCGACGGCTGCGAGCCCGAAGAACGTCAGCGCGACGGTCAGCACGGTGCGGGGCTTCGCGAGCCCGGCTCCGGTGAGACGGGCCGGCCCGACGCGGAACTCGTCCGTGCCGCGCACCCCGTCGGAGTAGTCGTTGCTGTAGTTCACGCCGATCTGCAGGAACAGCGCGACGAGCAGCGCCAGGATCGCGATGGGCAGGTGGTGGCCCTTCGCGAGCCAGTCGCCGAAGTCACCGGCCTCACCGCTGTCCACGAACCCGACCGTCGTGCCCATCACGACGGGGACGACGCCGAGCGTCAGGGTGCGCAGGCGCGCCCCGCCGATCCAGTCGCCCGCGGTCGCGCGGCGCTTCGTGCGCTGCGGTGCCGCGGCCTTGGCCGGGTTGCCGGAGCGGTTCCTGGAACGGTTCGTGTTCTTCGTGCGTGCCACGACCGTCCATCGTATCCGCGTCCGCCGTGCGTCCGGGACGCCGGCCCAGGAGGAACGGATCACCGTCGGCGGTCGACCCGCGTCCGTCAGGCGGTCGGGTCCGCGATCGCGCGGATCGCCCGGCGGTCCGGCTTGCCGGACGCGAGCATCGGGAGCCGCTCGACGACGACCACGTCGGCCGGCCGTGCGGCCCGCCCGAGGGCGTCGCCGACCGCGGCGCGGACCACGTCGAGGTCGAGCGGACGGTCGGTCACGACGACGGGGACCTCGCCCCACTCCCCCGACGCCCGGCGCGTGACCACCGCGCCCTCCTGCCCGTCGAGCCCGCGGACGATCCGTTCGACGGCGCCGAGCGGAACCTTCTCGCCGCCCGAGATCACGACGTCGTCGAGCCGGCCGAGCACCCGCACGACACCGTCGACGACCTCGGCGGCGTCGCCCGTGCGGTACCAGCGGTGTCCGTCGCGCTCGGTGAAGGTCGCCGCCGTGCGGTCGGGGTCGTCCAGGTAGCCCTCGGCGAGCATCGGCCCGGACAGGAACAGCTCGCCGTCGACGAGCTCGGTGCGGACGGTGCCGAACGGGACACCGTCGTAGACGCACCCGCCGCTCGTCTCGCTCGCGCCGTAGGTCGTCACGATCCGGACGCCGGCGGCGCGGGCCCGGTCACGGAGCGGCGCCGGGGTCGCCTGCCCGCCGACGAGCACGGCGTCGAACCCGGCGAGGGCACGGGTGGCCCGCTCGTCGTCGAGCACCCGGGCGAGCTGCACCGGGACGAGCGAGGTGTATCGCCGCGGTGCCCCGGGACCGGTGACGAGCCGGTCGGCCGCGTCGGCGAACGCACCCGCGTCGAAGTGCCCGGGAGCGACGACGACGGGCGCCGTCCCCGCGGTGATCGACCGGGTCAGGACGTTGAGCCCCGCGATGTAGTGCGTCGGCAACGCGAGCACCCAGCCGCCGGGGCCCCCGAGTGCCGCGTCCGCCGCAGCGGCACCGGCGAGGAGCGCCTCCGACGAGAGCGCCACGCGCTTGCCGGTGCCGGTGGACCCGCTCGTCTCGACGACCAGGGCGACCCGCTGCGGGACGGTGGCCGGAGCAGGTGTCGGCAGCGCCGGAGCGCCGTCCGCGACCGGGAGCAGGGCGGGGCCGCCGGCGAGTGCCGCCTCCAGGCCCCGCAGCACGACCGACGCGTCCGACGTGCTGGTCGCGACCAGCGGACGGGCCATCAGTAGTGCCAGGGGAAGGACGTCCACTCGGGCGCGCGCTTCTCGAGGAAGGAGTCACGACCCTCGACCGCCTCGTCGGTGCCGTAGGCGAGCCGCGTGGCCTCACCGGCGAACACCTGCTGGCCGACCATGCCGTCGTCGACCGCGTTGAAGGCGTACTTGAGCATCCGGATCGCCGTCGGGGACTTGCCGAGCACGATCTCGCCCCAGCGGACCGCCTCGCGCTCGAGGTCCTCGTGCGGGACGACGGCGTTCACGGCGCCCATCTCGTACGCGCGCTGCGCCGAGTACTCCTGCGCGAGGAAGAAGACCTCACGCGCGAACTTCTGGCCGATCTGCTTGGCGTAGTAGGCGCTGCCGTACCCGCCGTCGAACGAGCCCACGTCGGCGTCGGTCTGCTTGAACCTGCCGTGCTCGGCGCTCGCGATGGTGAGGTCGCAGATCGCGTGCAGCGAGTGGCCCCCACCCGCCGCCCACCCCGGGACGACGGCGATGACGACCTTCGGCATCATCCGGATGAGCCGCTGGACCTCGAGGATGTGCAGCCGCCCCATCGACGCCTGCGCCGCTGCCGGGTCGACACCCTCGGGCGGGGCGCCCTCGTCACCGACGTACTGGTAGCCGCTCCGGCCGCGGATGCGCTGGTCGCCGCCGGAGCAGAACGCCCAACCGCCGTCCTTCGGGCTCGGGCCGTTGCCGGTGAGGAGCACGACGCCGACACGCGGGTCCTGCCGGGCGTCGTCGAGTGCGCGGTACAGCTCGTCGACGGTGCGCGGACGGAAGGCGTTCCGCACCTCGGGCCGGTCGAACGCGACCCGGACGATCCCGTGGGAGACGTGCTTGTGGTACGTGATGTCGGTGAACTGCTCCGCGATCGGAGCCGCGGTCCAGACGTCGGGGTCGAACAGGTCGGAGACGGGAGCAGCCATGCTCCAACGCTACCGCCGCGTGCTACAGCCCCGCGCCGTCCGTCGCGGCCGAACCGCCCATGTCGGTCAGCAGCTCGGGGGCGACGATCACGAGCAGCACGATGAGGATCACCGGGTTCGCGAAGAACGCCACGACGACCCCGACGGCGCCGTACCAGCGGCCGAACGACCCCACCGCGGCGACGAACCCGAGCACCGCGGCGATGAGCGTGAGGAAGACCACCACGAAGCAGATGCCGAACGCGAAGTCGGTGTCGCCGCCCATGAAGACGGCGAAGGCGCTCGCGTCGACCGCGGCGGAGACGACCGCGAGCCCCAGGGCGATCTTGCCGACCACCGGGTTGCGCTTCTTGCGCGCCTTCTGGGCTTCCTGCCGGACGTCGACGGTGTTCCGCTGCATGAGCCGGGCGAACTCGCCCGTGTCGCGACCGGGGGCCTGCGCACGCGCGCCCGGGGCCTGCGCACGCGCCGAGGACGGTGCTGCGGAACGCTGCGACGCGCGCTGCTGCGGTTCCGGCGCCACAGGTCCTCCCTCGTCCTCGGTGCTGGTGCTGGGCTGCCGACCGTGGCCGACCGATGCAGACTAGTGCGCTGCCCTGGCGGTCCGCTCCGAGGAACCGTGGGGTGCCCTGGGTGCTCCTGGGATGATGGCCAGGTGCTCCCCGACCTCGACGACCTCCTCTCCGACGCGCACGTGGTGGCGCTGCCCATGCGGGTGCGGTTCCGCGGCATCACGGTGCGCGAGGCCCTCGTCCTGCGCGGCCCGGCCGGGTGGACCGAGTTCTCCCCGTTCGTCGAGTACGACGACGCCGAGGCCGCCGCGTGGCTCCGGGCCGCGGTCGACTTCGGCTGGACGACGCACGAGCCCGCCGCGGACAGCGTTCCCGTGAACGCCACCGTGCCGGCGATCGCTCCGGACGGCGTCGCGGACCTCCTCGCGCGGTACCCGGGCTGCACGACCGCCAAGGTCAAGGTCGCCGAACCCGGCACCACGATCGACGACGACGTGGCCCGCGTCGCCGAGGTCCGACGCGTGATGGGCCCCTCCGCCGCGGTCCGCGTCGACGCGAACGGGCTCTGGAGCGTCGACTCCGCCGCAGAGGCCCTCGAGCGCCTCGCCCCGTTCGACCTGCAGTACGCCGAGCAGCCGTGCGGCACGGTGCCGGAACTCGCCGAGCTCCGGCAGCGGATCGCCGGACTCGGCGTGCCGATCGCCGCGGACGAGAGCGTCCGCAAGGCCTCGGACCCGCTCGCCGTCGCCCGGGCCGGTGCCGCCGACGTCCTCGTCGTGAAGGCGCAGCCCCTCGGCGGCATCACCGCCACGCGTGCGGTCGTCGCCGACGCCGGGCTCCCCTGCGTGGTCTCGAGTGCGCTCGACACGTCGGTCGGGCTGGGGATGGGGGCGTTCCTCGCGGCCGAGGCGATGTCGCCGGGGTACGCCGCGGGGCTCGGTACCGCGGCGATGTTCACGTCGGACGTGTCGGCGGCGCCGCTGCTGCCGGTGGACGGGCGGGTGCCGGTGCGGCGGGTCGAGGTCGACCGGGACCTGCTCGAGCGGAACGCGGCGTCGCCGGAGCGTGCCGCGTGGTGGCTCGCGCGGCTCAAGCGGGTGCACGCGCTCCTCGCCGGCTGACCGGCCGCCCGGGCGCACGGTCGGCCCGGTCGCACGACCTGCCGCTCGCGTTCGCCGAGGTCGCACGTTCGGTCGCTCCGACGCGCGCCGGGCGACGGATTGCGCGACCTCGCGCTCGCGCCTGGGATCGCACCGGGGCTCGTGCCTCGGGCTCGGCCTCGGACTCGCGCCGACGACGGACGGGAGGC
>NZ_MJGR01000076.1:0-24488 GCF_001865105.1 Curtobacterium sp. MCBA15_016 | reverse complement strand
CCGCGCCTCCCGTCCGGTGGTGGTCGCGACCAGGGCCGCATCAGCGACCCGTCCGGATCAGAGCCCGGAGTAGCTGTGCAGGCCCTTGAAGAACACGTTCACGACCGAGAAGTTGAACATCACCGCGGCGAAGCCGATGAGGGCCAGCCAGGACGACCGCGCGCCACGCCACCCGCGGGTCGCACGCGCGTGGATGTACCCGGCGTAGACCACCCAGATGATGAAGGTCCAGACCTCCTTCGTGTCCCACCCCCAGTAGCGACCCCAGGCGCGCTCGGCCCAGATCGCACCGGCGATGAGCGTGAAGGTCCAGAGGACGAACCCGACGAGCAGGACGCGGTAGGTGAGGACCTCGAGCCGGTCGGCGTCCGGCAGCGTCTCCATGAAGCGGAGCTTGCCCGAGGCGGTCCGACCCTGGCGGTAGGTCTGCACGAGCTGCGCCACGGCGAGTCCGGCACCCAGGGCGAAGAAGCCCGTGCCGGCGATGGCGACGAAGACGTGGATGACGAGCCAGTACGACTGCAGCGCGGGCTGCAGCGGCACGACGGGCACCCAGTAGTTCACGGTCGCGATGCCGAGCAGGATGATCGTGAGGCCGGTGATGAAGACGCCGAGGAACTTCAGGTTCTGCCAGAACTGCACGAGCAGGAAGATCAGGGTGATCAGCGCAGTGCCGGTCAGCGAGAACTCGAACATGTTGCCCCACGGCACGCGGTCGGCCGCGATCCCGCGCAGGACGACGGACGCGACGTGCAGCACGAGCGCGAGGATCGTCATCGCCATGCCGACCCGCTCGAACTTCGTCCCGCGGCGCCCGGCTCGTTCGTCGGTGACGGCGACCTGCTCGAGGACGACGGTGCCGCCCTGGACGGTCGCGACGGTCCGCTCCGCGCCGGCGGCGGGTGCCGCAGCGGCGTCGGACGCAGCCGTCACGTTGCCGGCCCGCTTCGCCATGTCGAGGGCGAACGCGATGAACGCGATGACGTAGACCGCCATGGCGGAGTACGTCAGCACGACCGAGTAGGTCGCGAGGTTCGTGGTCATGTCGTTCACTGGGGCATCCTAACTCCGAGGTCCGACGTGTGGCGCTTGGCGATGTCCGCCACGGCCCGTTCGAGGTTCGGGTCCTCGCCGCGTGCGAGACCCGCGTACTCGAGGTCGTAGCCAGGCTCGGCGTCGGGGCTGCCGTCGCGACGCGGCACGACCTTCACCCACACGCGACGGCGCGGGACGAAGAGCGACGTGAGGAGCCCGAGGACGGACAGCACGGCGAAGCCGCCGACCCACAGCTGCGACGGGTCGTGGTGGACGTCGAGCGAGACGTAGCGCTTCACTCCGTCGAACGTGATCGACCCCGCGCCGTCCGGCAGCGTCTTGGTCTGCCCGGGCTTCAGCTCGACACTGGCGGTCTTGGACTGGCGGCCCGCGATCTGCTGCAGCCCGCTCGTGTCGAGCGTGTAGACGCTCTGCGGGACGCCGTCGTCGAGCCCGAGGTCACCCGTGTAGACCTGCAGGGTCAGCAGCGGGTTCTGGTCGTCCGGGTAGGCGCTGGCGTACGCGCCGGTCGAGAGCTTCGACGCCGTCGGGTAGAAGAACCCGACCATGCCGAGCTGGTCCGGTAGCGCGTCCGGCACCTTGATGACGCCGGTCGACGTGTAGTTCGCGTCCTCGGGGAGGAACGGCACGGTGTCCTTGAACGCCACGTTGCCGTCGCCGTCGCGCACGGTGACGTCCATCGCGTAGCCGTTGCCGAGGAGGTAGACGTTGGTGCCGCCGACGCTCACCGGGTCGTTGACGCCGAGTCGGCTCGTCTGCTCGGAGCCGCCCTTCTCCTGCGTCGTGACCGTCGCCGAGTAGTCGAGCGCCTGGCCGAGGGCGTCGAGGTTCCGCTCCTCGTACTTGGTGACGAACTTGTCGAGCGTGAAGTTGTAGCCCTTGAGGTCTGACTGCTGGAACCAGCGGCCGGGGTTGAACGAGTCGTACGAGCCGAGCACGTTCGAGAACGTCTGACCCTCGACGAGGAGCCGCTGACCGGTGTACCCGAACCCGCCGCCGACACCGACCGCGAGCAGCACACCCACGAGCGCCGCGTGGAACACCAGGTTGCCGGTCTCGCGCAGGTAGCCGCGCTCGGCACTCACCGAGTCGCCGAAGCGTTCGACGCGGTAGCCGGAGCGCTTGAGGATCGCCATCGCGCGGGTGACGGCGTGCTCCGGCGTGACGCCCTCGCCATCGACGGCGACCGAGCGGTAGCCGGCCAGACGGCTCAGGCGGACCGGGGTCTTCGGGGGTCGGGTGCGCAGCGCCTGCCAGTGGTGCTTCGTGCGCGGGACGATGCAGCCGATCAGGGAGACGAAGAGCAGCAGGTAGATCGCCGAGAACCACACCGAGGTGTAGGTGTCGAAGACCTGCAGCTTGTCGAGGACCGGGAAGAGCTGCGGGTGGTCCGCCTTGTACTGGACGACGCCGTTCGGGTCGGCCGTGCGCTGCGGGACCAGGGACCCCGGGATCGCCGCGAGTGCCAGCAGCATGAGGAGGAACAACGCCGTGCGCATGCTCGTGAGCTGCCGCCAGAAGAAGCGGAGGTACCCGACGGCCCCGAGCTTCGGCTGGTTGACGCCGGAGTCGCCCGACCCGCCTGCAGCCGTCTCCGGGCCGGATCCGTCGACGTGGTCCGACGGTCGCTGCGGGTCCGCCGAGGTGTCGGTGGAGTCGATGTCGGGGTCAGACTGCGGGGACAAAGGTCTGGATCACCGCCCCGACGCTCGACATGACGGCCGACCAGATGCCGGTGACCATGAGCAGACCGATGACGATCAGGATCGCTCCTCCGATGATGTTGACGATGCGCATGTGGCGCTTCACGGCGCGGATCGCACCCGTGGCCCAGCCGGCGCCGAGCGCGACGAGGACGAACGGGACGCCGAGGCCGAGGCAGTACGCGACACCGAGCCACATGCCCTGCCAGGCGCTGCCGGACTGGACGCTGAGCAGGTTGATCGCCGCGAGGGTCGGGCCGAGGCAGGGCGTCCAGCCGAGCCCGAACACGATGCCCAGCAGGGGCGCACCGACCAGGCCGGTCGCGGGCGTCCACCCGGGCTTGATCGTGCGCTGCAGGAAGGTGAAGCGGCCGACGAAGACGAGACCCATCGCGATGACGACGACGCCGAGGATCTGCGTGATGAGGTCGCGCCACCGGACGAGCCAGAACCCGAGCGCGCCGAAGACCGTCGTGTACGCCACGAACACCGCGGTGAAGCCGAGGATGAACAGCAGCACCCCGAGCACCACGCGACCGCGGCGCTGTCCGCCCTCGGCGACGCCGCCGACGTAGCCGAGGTAGCCCGGCACGAGGGGCAGCACGCACGGGGACAGGAACGACACGAGCCCGGCGAGTGCCGCGACGGGGAGCGCCACGGCCATCTGCCCGCTGAGGATCGCGTCGGCGAAGGGGTTGCTGGACACGGGTCAGGAAGCCTTGCCCGACAACTCGTCGGAGACGAGCGTGTTCAGGATGCCCGGGCCGTCGACCGCACCGAGGACGCGGGCGGCGACGCGGCCCTGCTTGTCGAGCACGATCGTGGCGGGCACGGCGTTCGGGGCGATCTGTCCGGAGAGCGCGAGCTGCATCGCGCCGGTCTTCTGGTCGAGCACCGTCGGGTAGTCGACCTTGAAGGTGCGCTCGAACGCCTCGGCGGTGGCCTGCTCGTCACGGACGTTGACGCCGATGAACTGGACGTCGTCGTCGGCGAACTGGTCGTGGACCGTGTTGAGGTACTTCGCCTCGGCGCGGCACGGCGGGCAGCCGGCGTACCAGAAGTTGAGGACGACGACCTTGCCCTTGAGCTCCTTCGACGACAGGGTCTCGCCGTCGATGTCCTTCGCCTCGAAGTCGACCGCGTCGGTGCGCTTGTCGGCGGCGACCTCGGTCACGGCGCCGTCACCGGAGATGTAGTTCTGGGTCGTGCCGCTGCCGTACTGCTTCGACAGCGAGTCGTTGTCGGACGAGCACCCCGTCAGGACGAGGGCGGCGGTCACCGCCGTCGCCGCGAGCACCGCGAACCGCTTGCTCCTGCTGGTGATCACACTGCTCCTTCGTCGATGGCGGTCGCGCGCAGGGCCTGCGCCGGGTCCGCGTACCCGACTTCGGTGAACCGACCGGACGAGGTGGCGGGTACACGCTCGACGGTGGTGATGCTGGAGAGGTCGCAGCGTCGCTTGCGCGGGTCGTGCCAGAGCTGCTCGCCGGCGAGACGGCGGTGCACCATCCAGATCGGCAGCTGGTGGCTGACGAGGACGACGTCACCGTCGTCGACGCTCTCCCACGCGGTGGCGATCGCCGCGAGCATCCGGTTCGCGATGGACTCGTACGCCTCGCCCCAGCTCGGCCGGAACGGGTTCGCGATCCAGGGCCACTCGGCCGGGCGTCCGAGCGAACGCTTGGTGAAGCCCGGGGGCTGTCCCTCGTACCGGTTAGTCGGCTCGATGAGCCGCTCGTCGAGGGCGACGTCGAGCCCGAAGGCCTCGGACCAGGGCGCCGCGGACTCCTGCGTGCGCTGCAACGGCGAGGCCACGATCCGCCGGACGTCGACGCCGGCGTCCTTCCACGCGGTCGCGGAGGCGAGGGCCATCTGCTTGCCGAGGTCGCTCAACCCGAAGCCGGGGAGCCGCCCGTAGAGGACACGGTCCGGGTTGTGCACCTCGCCGTGACGGACGAGGTGGATTCGGGACGCGGGCATGGGTTCCAGTGTAGGTCGCTCAGGGGTTCCCACCGCCCGCACAGGGGATTCACCGGATGCGGAACCACTCAGCCCAGTTCGCCGGAGAGCCGCCCGTGGAGCGCCGTGGACCCGGTGTTGAGGTGCACCACCTCGACCGTCGACCCGTGCTTGGCGAAGCGCTGCTCGACCCCGTCGAGGGCCGCGACCGTGCTGGCGTCGAACACGTGCGCGTCGGACATGTCGATGACGACGTGCTCGGGGTCCTCGGCGTAGGAGAAGCGGGTGACGAGGTCGTTCGACGAGGCGAAGAACAGCGCCCCGCGGACCCGGTAGCGGACCGTGTGCTCGTCGACGACCTCACGCGCGACGGTCACCACGTGGGCGGCTCGGCGGGCGAAGACGAGCGCGGCGACGACCACCCCGACGAGCACGCCGGTCGCGAGGTTGTCCGTGGCGACGACGACCACGACCGTGATCACCATCACCGCGGTCTCGCCGAGGGGCATCCGCCGGAGCGTGCGGGGTCGGATGCTGTGCCAGTCGAAGGTGGCGACGCAGACCATGATCATCACGGCGGTGAGCGCGGCCATCGGGATCTCGGCCACGAGGTCGTGCAGGACGATCGTCAGCACGAGCACCGACGCTCCGGCGGCGAACGTGGAGATGCGCGTCCGGGCCCCGGCCGTCTTCACGTTGATGACGGTCTGGCCGATCATCGCGCAGCCGCCGGTACCGCCGAAGAAGGCCGACGCGACGTTCGCGATGCCCTGGCCCCACGACTCACGCCACTTGCTCGAACCGGTCTCGGTGATCGAGTCGACGAGCTGCGCGGTGAGGAGCGTCTCGATGAGCCCGACGATCGCGACCCCGAACGCGTACGGCGCGATGGTCTGCAGCGTGTCCAGCGAGAACGGCGTGGTGATGCCGCTGAACCCGGGCAGCGCGCTCGGCAGCGCACCCTCGTCGCCGACCGTGGGCACGGCGACGCCGAACAGGATCGTGATCGCGGTGATCACGACGACGGCGACGAGCGGTGCCGGGACCGCCTTCGTGACGAACGGGAACCCGATGATGACGGCGACGCCGAGTGCCGTCAGCGCCCAGACCACCGCCGGCACGTCCGGACCGAACAGGTTCGGCAGCTGCGCGGTGAAGATCAGGATGGCGAGGGCGTTCACGAACGCGACGTTCACGCTGCGCGGGATGAACCGCATCAGCCGGGCGACCCCCAGGAAGCCGAGCACGATCTGGATGAGGCCGCCGAGGACGATCGTCGGGACGAGGTACGCGATCCCGTGGTCGCGCACGAGCGGGGCGATCACGAGCGCCACGGACCCGGCGGCGGCGGAGATCATGGCCGGACGGCCGCCCACGATCGAGATCACGACGGCGATGACGACGCTCGAGAAGAGCCCCACAGCCGGGTCCACGCCGGCGACGACCGAGAAGGAGATCGCCTCGGGGATGAGGGCGAGCGCGGTGACGATCCCGGCGAGGACCTCGCGCGTGAGGAGGCGGGGCGAACGCAGGGCGCTGAGGACGCTCGGAGCGGTGGGAGCGTGGGTGGTCACGGACATCGCCCTGAACTCTACCCTCACGTGAGGGTAGAGTCGTCCCCGTGAGCACCACGATGCACATCGGCGAACTGGCCGACCGCGCCGGGATGTCCCTCCGCACGATCCGGCACTACGACGAGGTCGGGCTGCTCGTGCCGAGCGGACGGACGACCGGCGGGTTCCGGGTCTACACGGAACAGGACCTCGAACGGCTGCTCGTGATCCGGCGGATGAAGCCGCTCGGGTTCACGCTGGACGAGATGGCCGAGCTGCTCCGGGTCGTCGACGGTCTGGCCGCGAAGGACCCCGGGGACGCGCCCGCGCTGGCCGCACGGCTCGACGAGTTCCTCGTGGACGCGCGGGCGCGGCACGCGAGGCTCGTCGAGCGAGCGGGCATGGCCGAGGAGTTCATCGGGACGCTCGGCAGCCTGCGCGGGTCACTCCCGTGAGGGCTCCCCCGCCGCAGGCGGCCGGGCCACGAGCCCCTCGACCCCTGCCGTCGTGCGGGGCCTCCCTCCAACTCGCGACCCGGCCACGTCAGGAACGCTACGGAGACATCGGACCCGTCCCGCGCCTCCGGGCCCACCCTGTGGACGACACCGGACGCGAGCCGACCTGTGGAGGGACGAACGCACCCGACGACGGCGCCGGAGGCGCAACCGGTAGACTCGACCACCGTGATCGAACGCACCCGCATCGCCGACCTCGCCGCACGCCCCGACGGCCCCGTCTCCGTCGCCGGATGGGTGGAGACCGTCCGAGACCAGAAGAAGGTGCAGTTCGTCGTCCTCCGTGACGAGTCCGGCGCCGCACAGCTCGTCAACCCCGCCACGCGCGAAGCGGTCGAGGGCGACGACGCCTCCGCTGCCGCACTCGCGACGACCGAGGCGATCTCCGGCCTCGCGCACGGCACCTTCGTGCACGTGCAGGGCACCCTGAAGCACGACGAGCGCGTCAAGCTCGGCGGGCTCGAGGTCAAGGTCGGCGACCTGACCGTCATCAGCGCCGCCGTTCCGGAGACCCCGATCGCGGACGACTCCTCGCTCGACAAGCGCCTCGACTGGCGCTTCCTCGACCTGCGCAACCGCAAGCAGAACCTCATCTTCCGCATCCAGACGACGATGGAGCACGCGTTCCGCACGTACTGGGTCGAGCGTGACTACATCGAGATCCACACCCCGAAGCTGATGGCCTCGGCGTCCGAGTCGCGTGCCGAGCTCTTCCAGCTCGAGTACTTCGAGACGACGGCGTACCTCGCGCAGTCGCCGCAGAACTTCAAGCAGATGGCGCAGCCGGCCGGCTTCGGCGCGGTCTTCGAGATCGCCGACGCCTTCCGTGCGGACCCGTCGTTCACGAGCCGCCACGCGACCGAGTTCACGAGCGTCGACGCCGAGATCTCGTGGGTCGAGTCGCACGAGGACGTCATGGCCATGCACGAGGAGCTCCTCGTCGCCGGCTTCACCGCCGTCAAGGAGAAGTACGGCACCGAGATCGAAGCGGTCTTCGGCTTCGAGTTCGTCGTCCCGACCGCACCCTTCCCGCGCGTGACCCTGGCCGAGGCCCGGAAGATCGTCGCCGACAGCGGCTACGAGGTCGTCCGCGCCGACGGTGACCTCGACCCCGAGGGCGAGCGCCGCGTGAGCGCCTGGGCGAAGGAGACGCACGGTTCGGAGTTCGTCTTCGTCACCGACTACGACGCGTCGATCCGCCCGTACTACCACATGCGTCACGCCGACGACCCGACGCTCACGAACAGCTACGACCTGCTGTTCAACGGTGCCGAGATCTCCACGGGTGCACAGCGTGAGCACCGTGTCGACACCCTGACGGCACAGGCCGTCGAGAAGGGCCTCGACCCCGAGGAGCTCGGCTGGTACCTCGACTTCTTCCGCTACGGCGTGCCGCCGCACGGTGGGTTCGGCATGGGCCTGGCGCGCGTGCTCATGCTCGCGCTGCACGAGCCGTCCATCCGCGAGGTCACGTACCTGTTCCGCGGCCCGACGCGCCTCACCCCGTAGTCCGCGGCACGGCCGCCGGCCTTCGTGTGCAGAAATGGTCGCTTCCCGAGTCGGGAGGCGACCATTTCTGCTCACGAAGCGAGCGAGGCGCGCGGCGCGGCGCGGCGCGGGCCAGGAGGCGCGGCTCAGCTCTCCCAGTCGATGGCCGCCCGCCCCGTGACCAGGCCACGGATCTCCGCTGCCGCGGCCTGGTGCTGCGGGTGCACCTGGTACTCGTCGAGGCCGGCGAGGTCGTCGAAGGTCGCCACGACGGCGACGTCCTGGTTCTTCCCCGGGTAGGCGACGTTCTCGACGACCTGCAGGGAACGGATCGAGTCGACGGTGCCGATCAGCCCGACGAGGAGCTCGCGGATCCGCTCGACGGACTGTGCGCGGTCGAGGTCCTCGCGCAGGGTCCAGGAGACGACGTGGTGGATCATGCGCGGGCCTCGGCCTTCTCGAGGGCACGGTGGAGCCGATCGGCGTCGACGTGCCAGTTGCTGTGGACGCGCCCGTCGACCAGGACGACCGGGATGTCCTCCGCGTACTCCAGGCGGAGGGCGTCGTCGTCGAGGATGGACAGCTCCTGCAGGGTCGTCCCCGGGTGTTCGGCCACCACACGTTCGACGACCGGACGGGCGTCGTCGCAGAGGTGGCAGCCGGGCTTGGTCAGCAGGGTCACGGCGGGCATGGGACCACCATATCCGCCCCCGGAAACGCGAAAGCCCCGGCGAACCGGGGCGTGACGCTGCAGGCTCGGGGCCTACTTCTTGTTGCGACGCTGGTGGCGCGTCTTGCGAAGCAGCTTGCGGTGCTTCTTCTTCGCCATGCGCTTGCGACGCTTCTTGATGACAGAACCCATACGGACCTCACTCGGACTGATGTTGTGTGGACACCGGGCCAACGAGACCGCGGAAAAACAACCCCGCCGAGTCTAGCGGAGGGCCGACGCGATGTCGAACGGGCCGGTTCGGACCGCCTAGCCGACGTCGGCGATGCCACCGCGCAGGACGTCCGCGACGGCGGACTCCGGGACGCGGAAGGACCGGCCGAAGCGGATGGCGGGGAGTTCCCCCGCGTGGACCATGCGGTAGACGGTCATCTTGGAGACGCGCATCATCTCGGCGACCTCAGCGACGGTGAGGAAGCGCACGTCGTCGAAACTGCCGGTCATGGTCCGCCTTCGGGAAATCGGTGTGACCTGTGTGGTCACTGGCAACTGTAGGGGCCGGTGCGACCCGGTGTCCAGGTCCCGTTCAGTCCTCGTCGCCGCGACGCGTGAAGCGCTTCCGGCTGCGGTCGACGACCCGTTCCCAGCCCTGCTGCGCGCCGGACAGCGCCGCGGTCGCGCGGTAGGACGCCTCGGCCATCACGCGGCCGAGCTCGGTGCCGACCTCGACCGTGGCCTTGCCCGCCGTGCCGGAGCGTCGGACCGAGACCGGTTGCCCGTCGAGCGTCCAGGCCGTCGTGGCCGGGGTGCCGTCGGCGTCCACCGCGCCGGTGAACGGGAGGACCCACTCCTCGATGCCGACGAGTGGCTCCGGGTCGAGGCGGTAGTAGCGGTGCTGCCCCTCTTCGCGGCTCGTCACGAGGCCGATGTCGCGGAGCACGCGCAGGTGCTTCGACACGGTCGGCTGGCTGACGCCGAGGCGTTCCACGAGCTGGCCGACGCTGAGCTCACCGCCGGTGACGTCCGAGCCGTACGCGGACAGGAGCGTCCCGAGCAGCTCACGCCTGGTGGGGTCCGCCACGACGCTGAAGATGTCGGCCATGGGGCAAGGCTAGCCGGGGCGTCACGGATGTACCATGACGAACCGTCCCGCCCATGTCCACGGAGGCATACGATGCTCGACCGACACGAGCCGCCGTCCCGCTCGGCGGGAGCGACCCGTCGACGGCCGTCCCGTCTCGGCACCGCCCTCCGCTCGTCGCCGTCCCGCTTGGCGATCGTCGTCTTCGTGGCGCTGATCTTCGTCTTCACGAGCCTGTTCATGACGCCGTGGGCCGCGGCGGACGGACGCTCGACGCACTTCGCGGACGCCCTCTTCACCGCGGCGTCGGTGGTCTGCGTCACCGGGCTCGCCACCGTGGACATGGCGACGCACTGGTCGGTGTTCGGCAAGACCCTCGTGGTGATCGGCACGCAGATCGGGGCCGTGGGCGTCCTGACGTTCGCCTCGATCCTCGGCCTCTTCGTCACCCGGAAGCTCGGACTCCGCGCGAAGCTCATGGCGGCCGGCGACTCGAACCCCCTGCGGACACACCACGGTGCCGTGCCCGAGGGTCAGGCCGTCCGTCTCGGTGAGGTCGGCACCCTGCTCGCGACGGTCGCGGTGAGCACCCTGTCGATCGAGATCGTCCTCGGGCTCCTCCTGCTGCCGTCCGTGCTCATCGCCGGGATGCCCTTCTGGACGGCGGTCGGGGACTCCTTCTACTACGCGGCGATGGCGTTCACGAACACCGGCTTCGCGCCGAACGCCAGCGGACTCACCCCGTTCGCGCACGACTACTGGTTCCTCTCGCTCCTCATGGTCGGCGTGGTCGCGGGCTCGATCGGCTTCCCGGTGATCCGCGCCGTGACGAAGCAGCTCCGCACGCCGCGCCGCTGGCCGATCCACGTGAAGCTCACGCTCGCGACGAGCGCGGTCCTGCTCGTCGGCGGCGCGGCCGTGTACATCGCGCTCGAGGCATCGAACCCGACCACCTTCGGCGAGGAGGGCGCTGGCCGCACGGCGTTCCAGGCCCTCTTCCTCTCCACGATGACCCGGTCCGGCGGGTTCTCCCTCGTCGACTTCGACCAGCTGAACGGGTCGAGCCTGCTCGTCACGGACATGCTCATGTTCATCGGCGGCGGCTCGGCCTCGACCGCCGGCGGCATCAAGGTCACGACGCTCGCGGTCCTGTTCCTCGCCGCCGTCGCCGAGGCCCGCGGGCGCCAGAGCATGGAGGCGTTCGGCCGGCGCATCCCGAGCGACGTCCTGCGCGTGGCCGTGGCGGTCGTGCTCTGGGGCGCCACCATCGTGGCCGTCGCGACCGTCGTGCTCCTGCAGATCACCCACGAGTCCCTCGACCGCGTGCTGTTCGAGGTCATCTCGGCGTTCGCGACGTGCGGGCTGTCCTCCGGAGTGTCCGCGAACCTGCCCGAGTCCGGCAAGTACGTGCTCGCGGCGACGATGTTCCTGGGCCGTGTCGGTACAGTGACCATCGCCGCTGCACTGGCCGCCAGCCAGAGCCGGCAACTGTTCCGCCGTCCCGAGGAGAGGCCGATCGTTGGCTGACCGCAACCGTCCGCACCCGCTCGGTGCCGTCAGCCACGACGCTCCGGTGCTCGTCATCGGCCTCGGACGGTTCGGCGCCGCCACCGCCGGGCAGCTCGAGCGGCAGGACCGCGAGGTCCTCGTCGTCGACACCGACGCCGGCCTCGTGCAGAAGTGGTCGGACCGCGTCACGCACGCGGTGCAGGCGGACGCGACCGACATCGACGCCCTGCGGCAGATCGGTGCGCAGGACTTCCCGATCGCCGTCGTCGGGACCGGCAGCGACCTCGAGTCGAGCGTGCTCATCACCGCGAACCTCGTCGACCTCGGCATCCCGCAGATCTGGGCGAAGGCGATCAGCCGGTCGCACGGCACGATCCTGTCCCGCATCGGCGCGAACCACGTCGTCTACCCCGAGCGCGAGGCCGGCGAGCGCACCGCGCACCTGGTGTCCGGCCGGATGCTCGACTTCATCGAGTTCGACGACGACTTCGCCGTGGTCAAGATGTTCCCGCCGGCGTCGGTCCGCGGCAAGGACCTGGCGACCACGGTGATCCGCACCCGCTTCGGCCTGACCGTGCTCGGCATCAAGACCCCCGGCGAGGCCTTCGTCCCGGCGACGCCGGAGAGCGTGATCGGCCAGAACGACGTCATCATCGTCTCGGGGACCGAGAGCGCGCTGGAACGGTTCGCCGCCCTGGAGTGAGGACGGGACGGACAGGAGGCGCGGGGCGGGCCCGAACCGTCCCTCCAGTCCGTCAGCCGGTCACGTCGCGGACGCGACGCCGTCCCGGAGTGCGCGGAAGAGCCGTTCCAGCCCGGCGCGGTGCGCCGTGACGACGGTGTCGTCGTCCTCCCCCGCGAGGACGGCACGTGCCGTCCCGACGAAGACCGTGGCGTAGCCGGCGACGAAGAGCGCTGCGAGGAGTCGGTCGCCGACGGCGTCCCCGAGCGCGCGCTGCGCCCCCGCCACGAGCTCGATCGCGCGCGACTGCAGGGCGGACGAGTCGGCGATCGTCCGGAAGAACGCGTGCGCGCCGGGCGCCAGCCCGGAGACCGGCGCGCGCTCGTCGACCAGGCGCAGTGCGAGCGCCTCGAGCGCGTCGAGCGCCTCGTCACGCGGAACGTCCTCGACGGCTGCGACGAACAACGCGACCGTCTCGGCGGAGCGGTCGAGGAACAGGTCCTCCTTGCGCGGGAAGTGCTTGAAGACCGTGACGCTCGAGACCCCGGCGGCCTTCGCGACCTGCGCGACGGTGACGCCGTCGAAGCCGTGCTCGGCGAACATCCCGGACGCGGTCTCGGCGATCCGCGCACGGGTCTCCGGCCCACCGCGGGGTGCGCTCCTGGGCATGCGGACTCCTCGTTGATTGACTCACTCAGTTTACTGACTTAACCTAGACGCATGAACGCCGACCGGTCCCCCCACTCTCCCCGATCCCTGCGCGGATCGCGTGTCGCCCTCGCCGGGCTCGCCGCGGTCTTCCTGTTCGAGATGCTCGACAACTCCGTCCTGAACGTCGCGCTCCCCACGATCGGTCGTGAGCTGCAGGTCGGCGCGACCGGGCTGCAGTGGGTGACGACGGCGTACTCGGTGGTGTTCGGCGGGCTCATGCTCGCTGCGGGTGCCGTCGCGGACCGGTACGGCCGACGCCGGGTGATGCTCGTGGGGCTCGTGCTCCTCGGGCTGGCGAGCCTCGCGACCGCGTTCGTCACCACCGCCGACCAGCTGATCGCCGTCCGGGTCGCCACCGGGATCGCGGCGGCGATGACCACCCCCGGGTCGATGGCCCTCGCGTTCCGGCTCTTCGACGACGACGAGCGGCGGGTCCGGGCGATCACGGTGATCTCCACCGTCGGGCTCGTCGGGCTCGCGGTGGGACCGACGGTGGGCGGACTCGTCCTCGCCGTCGCGCCCTGGCAGGTGCTCCTGCTCGTCAACGTCCCGATCGCCGCACTCGCGTTCGTGGGGATCCGCGTCGGCGTCACCGCGGACGACCCAGCGGGGCTGCACCGGGCTCCCGTGGACTGGACCGGAGCGGCACTGGGGACCGTGACGATCGTCCTCGCCCTCGTCGCGCCGACGCGGTTCGCCGACGGTGGGCTCGACGACTGGACGGCCTGGGCGGCCACGGCCGGCGCGATCGGCGGCGGCGTCTGGTTCGCCGCGCGACAGCGCCGCGTCGAGCACCCGCTGCTCGACCTCGCGCTCGTCGCCCGGCCGCTGGTCTCGAGCGGCCTCGCGTACAAGGCGGCCACGGGCCTCGCGGTCGCGGGCCTCGGCTACCTGGTGACGCTGCACCTGCAGCTCGCCTGGGGGTGGCCGCCGGCCCTCGCCGCGATCGGCATGCTCCCGCAGGTCGCCGTGCTCGTGGCCGGGAGCGCGTTCGTCGGACCCTTCGTCCGGCGCGTCGGACTCGGGCACGCCGCCTGGTCGAGCGCGGCCGCCGTGGTCGTCGGGCTCGCGGTGTACACGGTGCTCGGGCCGCTCGGCTACGGGTGGATCGCCCTGGCGCTCGTGCTCGTCGCCGCCGGCATGCGGGTCGTGGGGGTGGTCGCCGGCACGAACGTCCTGCGCGGGCTGCCGGAGGACCGCACGACGATCGGCGCCGCGCTCGTGGACACCTCCTCCGAGGTGGCCTCGGCCGTCGGGGTGGCGATCGCCGGCACGGTGCTCGGTGCCGTGTTCACCGGGTCGCTCACCGCGACACCGTGGACCCACGCCCAGGGTGTGGCGTTCGACCACGCGGTGACGATCGGCGGGTCGGTGCTCACCGTGCTCGCCGGGGTGCTCGTCGTCTGGGCGATGGTCCGGGCCGGACGTGCCGGGACGACCCCTAGCCCTTCGCCAGCTCCTCGGCGCGGGCGATCGCCGCGCGGGACGCCCGCTCGAACGTCCCCGCGAGGTCGGCGTCCTGCAGCACCGCGACGGCACGCTCGGTGGTCCCCTTCGGGCTCGTGACGGCCCTCCGCAGGTCGGCGGGCTCCTCGCCGGAGGCGGCGAGCAGTTCGACGGCACCGCGGAGCGTGCCCTGCACCATCGCCTCGGCCTGGTCGTGGGAGAACCCGAGCGACTCGGCGGCCTGCTGCCACTGCTCCACGAGGAGGAAGACGTAGGCAGGCCCGGAGCCCGAGACGGCGGAGAGCGCGTCGAGCTGGGACTCCGGCACCTCGATCACGACACCGGACGCGTCGAACACCGACGACGCGAGCGCGACGGCGTCGGCGTCCGCGGAGGCACCGGCGCTGATCCCGGTCACCCCGTGCCCGACGCCGATCGGCGTGTTCGGGAGCGCTCGGACGACCCGGACACCGGTCGGCACCTTCGCCTCCATGCTCGCGGTCGTCGTCCCCACGGCAACGCTCACGACGACGGTCCCCGGCTCGAGGTCCGCCGAGACCTCGTCGAGCAGGTCACCGATCGCGTAGGGCTTCACCCCGAGCACGACGAGCGACGCGCCGCGCACCGCTGCCCGGTTCGCGTCGGGGTCGGTGTCGGTGGCGGTGGCGTCCAGGCCACGCTCCCGGTGTGCCGCGGCGGACTGCTCCGACTTCGTCGTCAGGGTCACGGTGGCCCGGTCGAGACCGGCGGCGAGCAGGCCGTCGAGGACCGCGCCGGACATGGAGCCGACGCCGAGCAGGGCGGTGCGGGGCAGTTCGATCGTCATGCCCCAGACCCTACCGAGCGCCCTCGCCTAGGATCGTCCAACAGATCGGGAGAAGGGGACAGCTGTGAGCGCTTCTGGAGGCACGAGGGCGATCCTCGCCGCACTCGGTGCGAACGTCGGGATCGCGATCGTGAAGTTCATCGCCGCGGCGATCAGCGGTTCCGCGTCGATGCTGGCCGAGGGCGTCCACTCCCTCGCCGACTCCGCCAACCAGCTCCTCCTGCTCCTCGGCGGCCGTCGTGCCCGGCGTGCCGCCGACGAGGAGCACCCGTTCGGCTACGGGCGTGAGCGCTACGTGTACGCGTTCGTCGTGTCGATCATCCTGTTCTCGGTCGGCGGGGTGTTCTCCCTCTACGAGGGCATCGAGAAGCTCACCCACCCGCACCCGCTCGAGAACTGGTGGCTGCCGCTCGTGGTGCTCGTCATCGCGATCGGGCTCGAGGGCTTCTCCCTCCGCACCGCACTGAAGGAAGCACGTCCGCAGAAGGGCCGGCAGAGCTGGGTGCAGTTCGTCCGCCGCGCCAAGGCCCCGGAGCTCCCCGTCGTGATGCTCGAGGACACCGCGGCGCTGCTCGGCCTCGTCTTCGCCCTGTTCGGCGTCGGCCTCACCGCGATCACGGGCAACGGCGTGTTCGACGCGATCGGCACGATCTTCATCGCCGCGCTGCTCATCGCCGTGGCGGTCGTGCTCGGCATCGAGACGAAGAGCCTCCTCGTCGGCGAGGGTGCCACCGCGGCCGACGTCGAGCGCATCAAGCGGGCGGTGCTCGACGGTCCCGAGGTCGACTCGATCATCCACATCAAGACCCTGTACCTCGGCCCCGACGAGCTCATGGTCGGCGTGAAGGTCGCGGTGGACGGCGACCGACGGCTCGGCGACGTCGCCGCGGGCATCGACACGGTCGAGCACCGGGTGCGCCAGGCGGTGCCGATCGCACGCGTGATCTACGTCGAACCCGACGTGCTCCGGACGGGCCCCCGCCCGCCGACCGAGGCGATCGTGATCCGCGCCGCAGACTGAGCCGCAGACTAAGGGGAACCTTGCTGGCGAGCGCCGTGGCCGGTCATCCACGATGGTCACATGTCGGCGCTCTTCAGCATCCTGCTCGTCCTCCACTTCCTCGGTCTCGCCGCCGTCATCGGCGCCTTCCTGGTGCAGGTCCGCCGCAAGGGCGGCTTCCAGACCTCCTGGCCGATCACCGGCCTCGTCGTGCAGCTCGTCACGGGCCTCGGGATGATGGGGATCATCGACGCGACGCAGGACGGCGGCGCGAACCACGTCAAGCTCGGCGTGAAGCTCGTCATCGCGGCGGTCGCACTCGTGCTGGCGCTCGTCGCCCGGGCGCGTCAGAAGCGAGCGGACGCCGGCACCGCGACGGCGAAGGCCGCCCTGCCGTTCTTCCACTCGGCCGGGGCGCTCGCGATCGTCAACGTGTTCGTCGCGGTCCTCTGGAAGTGACGCCCACAGGTCAGCGACGCTCGGCGAAGAACGCGTCGAGCAGCGCGGCGCACTCCCCCTCGAGCACCCCGCCGATCACCTCGGACCGGTGCGGCAGCCGGCGGTCCCGCGCGACGTCGTAGACGCTCCCGCTCGCGCCGGCCTTCGGGTCCCACGCGCCGAACACGATCCGCGGCACTCGGGCCGCCATGACCGCACCGGCGCACATCGGGCACGGCTCGAGCGTCACCACCAGGGTGTGCTCCTCGAGGTGCCAGTCGCCGATCGCCGCCGCGGCCGCCCGGAGCGCGAGGACCTCGGCGTGCGCCGTGGGGTCCTGTCGCGCCTCGCGCTCGTTCCGTCCCACGGCGATGACCGCGCCGTCCCGGTCGAGGACGACCGCCCCCACCGGGACGTCCCCGGTCGCGAGGCACGCGCGGGCCTCGTCGAGCGCGCGTTCCATCGCGGGGACGAACGGGCGGGCGGCGGGTGCTTCCACGGAACCTCCTGGCGGTCGGCAGCACGGTAGGCTCGACCCTATGCGAGTCCACGTCGCCGACCACCCGCTCATCACCCACAAGCTCTCGGTGCTCCGCGACCGTACGACGCCGTCCCCCACGTTCCGCGCCCTCACCGAGGAGCTCGTCACGCTCCTCGCGTACGAGGCCACGCGCAACGTCCGGGTCACCGCGACGCCGATCGACACCCCGGTCGCACACACCATGGGCGTCTCGATCGCGAAGCCGCGCCCGCTCGTCGTGCCGATCCTGCGTGCCGGGCTCGGCATGCTCGAGGGCATGGTCAAGCTCGTCCCGACGGCCGAGGTCGGCTTCCTCGGCATGGCGCGCAACGAGGAGACCCTCGAGCCGCAGACCTACGCCGAGCGCCTGCCCGACGACCTCTCCGGTCGGCAGTGCTTCGTCCTCGACCCGATGCTCGCGACGGGCGGCACCCTCGCGGCCGCGATCGACTTCCTGTTCGACCGCGGTGCGGAAGAGGTCACCTGCGTCTGCATCCTCGGCGCGCCCGAGGGGCTCGCCGCGGTCGAGGCCGCCGTGGGCGACCGCAACGTCTCGATCGTGCTCGGCGCGCTCGACGAGAAGCTCGACGAGAACGGCTACATCGTTCCGGGCCTCGGCGACGCGGGCGACCGTCTCTACGGTCTCGCCGAGTAGACGCGACCACCTTCCGACAGGAGGCGCGGTGCCAGCTGGCACCGCGCCTCCTGTCCGTCGTGCCGGTGCGTTCGCAGAACGCACCGTCCGTGCGGACGGTTGACACGACGTTGGTATCCCACCGATACTCGTCCCATGACTGCAACCGTGTCCACCCGCGTCCTCTCCGAGGCCCAGGGGACCGCCGGCATGATGATGCCGGCCACGGCCGTCATGCGTTGTCGAATGTGTGCCTGATCGGCACCCGTTCCAGCCGGATCCCCCGCGACACCACCCCCGTCGCGCGAGCGTGATCCCCGGGTGACGACCACGTCGACGACGCGCACCACGTCACGAGGTCTGTCCCCCGTACCCCCGGGTCGGCCCCGGTCCGCAGCAGGACCGCAGGGCCCACGGCACTCGCCGTACCCGGACCGACGCATTCGACACGGCCGCGGCACACCTCGACACCGCAGCCACATCGCCCGGAGAACCGCCATGTCGCTCACCATCGCTCAGCCCCGCACCGCCCTCCGCACCGCCGCACCCGCGCCGACCGACCTCGGCACCGTGACCCCGATCCGTCCGCGTCGCGAGCCCGTCGCACCGCCCGTCGCCACCGGCGTGCCGACCAGCCCGGTCGTCGCCCCGCAGCGCAACCGTGCCCTGCCCGAGGGCACCGAGGCACGCGGCTTCGCCCTCTACGTCGGCATCGACGAGGCGAAGGCAGCGGCGGCGGGCACGACCCTCGCTGCGGTCGTCGAGCAGCTCAAGGCCCTGACCGCGCAGCTCGTCCCGACCTCGGAGACGTACGCCGCCGTGGCCGTCGCCGCCGAGGGCTCCGGCGGCCGTGACGTCGACGTCGTCCGGCTCGCCCTGCAGGACCGCTCCGCCGTGGCTGCCCGCAAGCAGGCCGAGAAGCCCGAGCCGGAGGAGACCGGGGTCGTCATCGACATCTCCCGGAAGCGCGTCACGCTCGACGGCGAAGCCGCTCCCCTGACGTACAAGGAGTTCGAGCTCCTGCAGTTCCTCGTCCTCCGCGAGGGCCAGACCGTCGACCGCTCGGCGATCATCGACGGCCTGTGGTCGGACGGCGAGGACGAGACCCCGAACGAGCGCACGATCGACGTCCACGTCCGTCGCCTCCGCTCGAAGCTCGGCGCCTTCGAGGAGATCGTCCGCACCGTGCGCGGTGTCGGCTACCGCTTCGACCGCCACGCCGACGTCGCCGTGCGCTACGCCTCGACGCCGTCGCCGGACCTCTTCTGATCCTGATCGGTCGTTCTTGGTGAACTCGCAGCGAACGACCGCCGCGTCCGGTAGCGCGCCGTTACCCGTTCGTTATACAGTCGTGCGTGCAGACGGTGTTTGCTGTGGCACCGCCTGTGGAATGTGATTGCAGGACACTCTTGGTGCAAGGGAGAGGGCCGGTCATCCCCGTGATGACCGGCCCTCGTTGCGTCCCGGGGGACACGGCTGCGCGTCAGCAGCATCGCGTGTCCGAGGCCGTCGGTAGTGTGGCATGACCGTACGACCAGAGGGAGCGCGACCGTGAACGAGCCACGCCGCAGCGAGAAGGCGACCGCAGTCGCTGCCTGGGAAGCGCTCTTCCGCGCCCAGGTCACGGTGATGCGCGCGCTCAACGCCGACTTCCCGGGCGGCGAGATCTCGTTCAACGAGTACGACGTCTGCTTCAACCTCTCCACGCAGCCCGGCCGCCGCTGCCGGATGCGCGAACTGACCGGCCACCTGCTCCTGACGCAGCCGAGCGTCAGCCGCCTGGTCGACCGGCTCACCGCGCGCGGCATCGTCGAGAAGCAGCCGGACCCCGCCGACGCCCGCGGCGTCATCGTGGCCCTCACCGCGCACGGCTTCGACGTGTACCGCGCCGTCGCCGTCCAGCACGCGCAGACCATCGCCGACCAGGTCGGTGCCGGCCTCGACGACGCCGAGCTGCGCACGCTCACCGAACTCTGCACGAAGCTCCGGACCGCGGCGGGTGCGGCCTCACCCCGACGTGGCGCGACCCGGGCGGCGTCCGACGTCGACGCGGCAACGGTGTGACCGGCGCCCTGGTCTGGCTCCGCGACGACCTCCGTCTCGCGGACAACCCGGCACTCCGAGCAGCGATCGAACACGGCGGCGACGTCACGGTCGCGTACGTCCTCGACGAGCAGTCCCCCGGCATCCGCCCGATCGGGGCTGCGGCACGGTGGTGGCTGCACCACTCGCTCGCCGCGCTCGACGATGAGCTCCGCGAACGTGGGTCCCGACTGGTCCTCCGCCGCGGGCCCGCTGCCGAGGCCGTCGACGCGCTCGTGTCCGACACCGGCGCCGACGCGGTGTTCTGGAACCGCCGGTACGGCCGAGCCGAGCGGGACCTCGACGCCGGCATCAAGTCGACGCTCACCGACGGCGGGACCGAGGCGCACAGCTTCGCCGCAAGCCTGCTCTGGGAACCGTGGACCGTCCTCACCGGGCAGGGCGAGCCGTACAAGGTGTTCACGCCGTTCTGGCGTGCCGCCCAGGCGATGCCCGAGCCCCGCCACCCGCTGCCCAAGCCGCGTGACCTCCCCGCGGCGCCCCGGGTCGCGAGCGACGACCTCGACGACTGGGACCTGCTGCCGACGCACCCCGACTGGGCCGGCGGTCTCCGGGACGCCTGGGAACCCGGCGAGCAGGGCGCGCACCGGCGGCTCGAACACTTCGTGCACCACGCGCTCGAGGACTACGACCAGCGCGACGAACCCGCGATGGCCGCCACGAGCGACCTCTCCCCGCACCTGCGGTGGGGCGAGGTCAGTCCGTACCAGGTCTGGCACCGCCTGCACGGCCAGCTCGAGCCCGAGCAGCGCAAGAACGCCTCGGCGTTCCTCCGGCAGCTGGCCTGGCGCGAGTTCAACTGGAACGAGTACTTCCACTGCGAGGACATCACCACGGTGAACGTCCGGCGCGAGTTCGACGCCTTCCCCTGGCGGGACGTCCCCGACGCCGAGGTCGACCGCTGGCGGACCGGGACGACCGGGTTCGACCTCGTCGACGCGGGCATGCGGGAGCTCTGGCACTCGGGTGCGATGCACAACCGGGTCCGGCTCGCGACGGCCAGCTTCCTCGTGAAGAACATGCTCGTCGACTGGCGCGTGGGCGAGCAGTGGTTCTGGGACACCCTCGTCGACGCCGACTCCGCCAACAACGCGGCGAACTGGCAGTGGGTCGCCGGGTCCGGGTTCGACGCGGCGCCGTACTTCCGGGTGTTCAACCCGGACCGGCAGCTCGAGCGGTTCGACCCGCACCGCGAGTACGTGCACCGCTGGGTCCCCGCCGACGAAGACCGTCCGGAGCCCATGCTCGACCTCAAGGAGACCCGGCAGCGGGCACTCGACGCGTACGACCGGATGCGCCGGTCGTGAGCGGTATCGATCCGCAGGTGATCGCGGACGTCGACGCGCTGTTCCGCGAACGAGTCGAACGCGGCGTCGCACCGAGCAGCGTCTGGGGCGTGTTCGACCGCACCGGGCTCGTCGCCTCGGGCGGGCACGGCGACCGCGGCGACGGCATCGCTCCCGACGCCGACACCGTGTACCGGATCGCCTCCTGCACGAAGAGCGTGACGGCGGCCACCCTGCTCGCGCTCGTGGCGGACGACCGTGTCCGGCTGGACGCGCCGATCACCGACTTCGTCCCGGCCTTCGCCGACGTCGTGCTGCCCACCGCCGACTCCCCCGTGCCGACGCTCCGCATGCTCCTCACCATGGCCGGCGGCTTCCCGACCGACGATCCGTGGGCCGACCGGCAGGAGTCGATCTCGGACGCCGAGCTCGACGACGTTCTGCGCGCGGGGCTCCTGTTCGACTCGGTCCCAGGGACCCGGTTCGCCTACTCGAACACCGGGTACGCGTTGCTCGGCCGGGCGATCGCCGTCGTGGCCGGCCGTCCCTTCCCCGAGGTCGCGACCGAACTCCTCCTCGGCCCCCTCGGCCTGCGCGACACCGTCTTCCGCGCCGACGACGCCCGCGGTCACGTGGTCACGGGCGTGCGGCCCGCCACTGACGGGGCGGGCGTCGGCACGTGGGAGCCGCTGGCGATGTCGGGCCCCGGCGCGTTCTCGTCGATCGGCGGGCTCTTCTCGACGGTCACGGACCTCGCCCGCTGGGGTCGGCACCTCGCGTCGGCGTTCACCGAGACGCCCGAGCCCGGACCGGTCTCCCCGGCCGACCGCCGACTCATGCAGCAGGCGATGCGGGTCGTGCCCGCAGCGGTGGTGCCGACCTCGAGCCGCGCGACGGCCTACGGCTTCGGGCTCTTCGTCGAGCAGGACCCGGCGTTCGGCGAGCTCGTCTCGCACTCCGGCGGGTACCCGGGGTTCTCGGCGCACATGCGGTGGTCGGTCCGGAACGGCCTCGGCGTCGTCGCCTTCGAGAACGCCACGCAGGCGAAGGTCTCGGCGGCGGCGGACCGGGCGCTCGACCTCGTGCTGACCGCCCGCGCGAGCGCCCGCGCGACCGCCGCGGCCGACCGTGCATCCGCGGGCGGCGCACTGGCGGACCGTGCACCCGGCACCGGACCGACCGTGGACGCGACGCGGGCGGCGCAGGCTGCCGTGACGCGCCTCCTGGCCCACTGGGACGACGAGCTCGCCGATGCGATCTGCACGCCGAACGTGGCGATGGACGTGCCGTACGAACGACGCCGCCGGGCCATCGCGGAGGCGGTGGCGGCCGTCGGTGCCGACCTCGGGGCGGAACCGGTGGCCGACGAGTCCCAGGCCCCGTCGCACCTGCGCTGGTGGCTGCCGGGGACGGCCGGTCGGCTGCGCGTCGAGATCCGGTTGGCGCCGCTCGCGGCCGGCCTCGTGCAGACCCTGGTGGTCCGGGCCGAACCCAGCGAGCACTGACCCCGCGACCGGTGGTACCGGCCGAACCCAGCGAGCGCTGACGCGCGGGCGTCAGACCGGCGGACGCCCGCCCACGAACCCGAGCGCCCGCGCCGCGACCCGCGTGCCCTCGCGCGCAGCCGCCGCGACCCGCACCGGATCGGTCGCCCACGCACGGAGGAACCCCGCGGCGAACGCGTCCCCGGCGCCGAGCGTGTCCACCACCGTCGCCGGCGTGATCGGCACCCGCTGCGGCGTCCGACCACGCCGCCCGAGCAGGACGCCCTCGGTCCCCATGGTCACCACGACCAGGGGCACGCGGTCGGCGAGCGACTCGATCGCCTCCGTGACGGTGGGTGCTCCGGTGAGCGCGAGTGCCTCGTCCTCGCTCGGGAAGAGGGCATCGAGGCCGGAGAGCGCCTCGAGGAACTCCGACGCACCGACCGCACGCACCACCGCGGCGGAGGAGGGGTCGAGGGACACCCGGGCGGAACCGGACCGGGCCTGGGCGACGAGTGCCGCGATGCGGTCCGGACCGCCTCCGCCGAGCATCGCCGAGCCGGTCAGGTGCACGATGTCCGCGCGCGCCACGAGGTCGACCGGCAGGTCCTCCGCCGACAGCACCCCGCTCGCTGCGGGATCGGACATCGCGGTCCGACCGTTCCCGTTCCGCACGGACACGACGGCGCCGGTCGCGGTCCGGGCGTCGTAGCGGATGTGCGCGCGGACGCCGGCGTCGGCGAGCGATCGCTCGTGCCGGTAGACGTCGTCCACGCCGACCCGCCCCACCAGGTCCACGTCGGCGCCGAGCCAGCCGAGCCAGGTCGCGGTGTTGCCCGCGGCGCCGACCGGTCGGTGCCGGATGACCGCGGCCGGGTCGTGTGCACCCATGCTCGCGGCCGTGGTGTGCACGAGCACCCCGTCCAGGACGTCGCCGACGACGAGGAAGCGCTTCCCCGCCCCGCGACGGCGTCCGGCGACCGCCCGCCCGGCACGGGGTGCCTCGGGGCGCGACGGGGCCACAGGGCGCTCTGGAGGCATGGACATCGGCCCCATCCTACGTGGAATCGAGTAAAACTCCGCTTCTCGCCACAAATCCCTTGCACCCGTTATAGATTCCCGGCTGTTTCCCGGCGATCGTCAGTAATATACTCTGTGATCGTATGTGAACGGTCGCGTACTGCCCATCACGCTCGTTGGAGACGCCATGCCCCGCAAGCCCGACCCGACACTCAAGCCGGCGATCATCGCGAAGGTGGCCGAGCACCTGCAGGACACCAAGCTCGAGGACGTCTCCGTCCGTAGCCTCGGTCGGGTGCTCGGGACGAGCGCGTACCCGATCGTGTACCACTTCGGCACGCGCGAAGCCCTGATCGACGCCGTGGTGGACCACCTGGCGGAATCGGTCTCCGACGTCACGCTCGACCCCGGCGCCGACGACCTCGGGCTGACCGACTACCTCATCGCGGTGTTCGGCGGGCTCGACGACCCCGAGCGCTCCCTCGCCGCCCGGCTCACCTTCGAGCTCGGATCGGTCGAGTCGCTCGACGGCCGTGATCGCGAGCGCACCTTCCACCGCGCGCAGGTGAGCGCGATCGCCGCCTGGTGCGCCGAACACGGCTACGGCGCGGTGGATGCCGAACGGGCGGCCCGCGGTGCCGTCCTCGCGGCTCGGGGCGTGCAGTGGGGCACGATCGTCGACCGCGAGCGGGCGACGCCCGACGCCGCGCTGCGCGCGATCGCGCAGAAGCTGGTCGCCGGGGCCCACTTCCAGTCGGCCTGAGCGGTCGACGCGCACCGACGAACGACGGGAGGCGCGGTGCC
>NZ_MJGR01000075.1:0-296 GCF_001865105.1 Curtobacterium sp. MCBA15_016 | reverse complement strand
TCAATGAACTGAGTGACCAATACGTTTAACTACTTGTAGTTATTCGGCACAGTCAATTCATTACCATTCTGTTGGAATGGTAATAGCTTTAGAATTACACTCTTTATTTATAAAGAATAGTTTTGAAGTCAGTATTCGTTGAGTCACAAAATCTTAAATTGAAGAGTTTGATCATGGCTCAGATTGAACGCTGGCGGCAGGCCTAACACATGCAAGTCGAGCGGAAACGAGTCTATCTGATCCTTCGGGTGACGTTAATGGGCGTCGAGCGGCGGACGGGTGAGTAATGCCTAGGA
>NZ_MJGR01000074.1:0-229 GCF_001865105.1 Curtobacterium sp. MCBA15_016 | reverse complement strand
CCTCGACGAGGACCAGCTCGCCGGCCTGCACCGCCTGTTCGAGGAACGCGGGCAGACCGTGTCCGCCATCGCCTCGCCGATCGGCAAGGTGTCGGTCGACGAGCCCGTCGAGCACGAGGTCGGTCGACTCGGCCGCGCGATCGCCGCCGCGCACGCCCTCGGCACCACGAACATCCGGATCTTCTCGTTCTACTTCGAGGGGCGGCAGCCCGAGGACGTCCGCGACGAC
>NZ_MJGR01000073.1:1144-1419 GCF_001865105.1 Curtobacterium sp. MCBA15_016 | reverse complement strand
GTGCCGTCGTCGCCGGTGTCATCGTCCGCGTGAGCGGTCGACGCCAGCTCACCAGCTGACGACCACCGCATCGCGGGACGCCCCGCCGGTCCACACCGGACCGGCGGGGCGTACGTTCTGCGACACCGCTACCGACCACCGACCACCGGGAGAACGCATGAGCTCACGCACCACGACCGCTTCCGTCACCGCCAAGACCCTGCTCCGCATCGCCCTCGGCGCCGTCCTCGTGTCGCACGGCTCCCAGAAGCTCTTCGGCGCGTTCGGCGGCGGCG
>NZ_MJGR01000073.1:0-463 GCF_001865105.1 Curtobacterium sp. MCBA15_016 | reverse complement strand
CGGCGCGTTCGGCGGCGGCGGGATCGAGGGCACCGCCCAGGGCATGCACCAGATGGGCTTCCGGCCCGGCCGCCGCAACGCCGTCCTGGCCGGGATCGGCGAGGCCGGCTCCGGTGCCGCCCTCGCGCTCGGCCTGGCCACCCCGATCGCCGGTGCGGGCGCCGCGACGACCATGGGTGTCGCCTCGAGCGTGCACACTCCGAACGGCTTCTTCAACGCCGACGGCGGGTTCGAGTTCCCGGCGTTCCTCGGCTTCTCGGCGGCGATGTTCGCCCTCGGCGGCCCCGGTCCGGTGTCCCTCGACCACGCGTCCGGCCACGTCTTCGACCGTCCGTGGCTGCGGGGACTCGCCCTCGCGGCGGTCCCGGTGGCGATCGCGGTCCAGGTCGCGCAGCGTCGGAAGGCGCTCGCCTCGGAACCGGCGGCTGCCGACGAGTCGTAGGACCTGACGGACGGGAGGCGC
>NZ_MJGR01000072.1:0-219 GCF_001865105.1 Curtobacterium sp. MCBA15_016 | reverse complement strand
GCGACGAGGACGACGACGAAGGTCACCGGGACCCGGACCGACTCCGGGGGCAGCAGGATCGCGAGCAACGGCAGGACGGCGCCGACGGAGAACGCAACGGCCGATGCGAACGCCGCGTGCCACGGGCTCACGACCTCGTCCTCGTCGATCCCGAGCTCGGTCGTCAGGTGCGCGCGGAGGGCGTCACGCTCCGTGAGCTCGGACGCCACGGTCTCGGCG
>NZ_MJGR01000071.1:1935-2860 GCF_001865105.1 Curtobacterium sp. MCBA15_016 | reverse complement strand
GCCTCCCGTCCGTCAGGCGCGTCAGCGGCGCGCCAGCGGTCGGTTCAGAGCTGCTCGCCGAGGAAGTCCGCGTAGGACGGCTCGTCCCACGTCGGCCCGACCGCGCGGAGCGTCTCGTCCGCGCCACCGAGGCGCGCGGCGAGCAGGCCGGCGATGTCCTCGGGCGAGCGCATGCCGTGGCGGTGCCAGTCCTCCTGGCGACGGGCGGTCACGCGAGCACCAGCTCGACGACGGAGACGGCCAGCGGGCCGCGGGGGGTGCGGGGTGAACCGACGAACAGTTCGGCGGGGTGCGAGAACACGTGGACAGTGGCGGTCACGTCGACCAGCCCTTCGTCGGAGTGATGCGCACTCCGGATCCGATCGGACCGTCCCGTTGCGCCAGACCCCGCAGACCGCGAGGAGCATCAAAGGCGACGGAACCCTGAGTCGGTCCGATGTCCCCCAGCGTACTGTCGCGCGACCGTCGGCACGAGAACCGTCCGGAACGCGCACCGGGCGCCCGTCGCCACGTCCTCATCGGATCTCGGACGACGCCGAGCCGTGACCGACGCCGCCCCGGCCGGATCGCCGTCGCCCCGGTACGGTGGGCGGGCACACCCGTACCCCGAGGAGCCCCATGCCCCTGTTCGGCACCCCGCAGCCCCCGCACCCCGACGCACCGCCGAGCCAGGTGGCGAAGCAGTGGTCCGACTCGTTCGGCGCTCTGGCCACCCGCTGCCTGCAGATCATCGTCGTGCTCGTCGTCGTGATCGGCATCGTCTACGCCGCCGCCACGCTCAGCGTCGTCACGATCCCGGTGCTGCTCGCCCTCATCATCGCGTCGGCCATGCACCCCGTCGTGTCCTGGCTGCGGCGGCACCGGGTGCCGTCCGTCCTCGCGACCCTCGCGGTCCTGATCGGCGTGCTCGTCGTGCTCGGCCTCG
>NZ_MJGR01000071.1:870-1286 GCF_001865105.1 Curtobacterium sp. MCBA15_016 | reverse complement strand
CGTCGTGCTCGGCCTCGTCGGCTGGCTCATCGTCGTGGCCGTCATCTCGCAGTGGCCCGACCTGCAGAAGTCGGCCCTGAGCGGGTTCGACCAGCTCCAGGACTTCGCGTCGACGCTGCCGATCTCGATCGACCAGTCGCAGATCGACGATGCCGTGAAGGGCATCCAGGACTTCGTCACCAGCTCGCAGTTCGGCTCCGGCGCGCTCGCGGGGGCATCGGCCACGGCGAACTTCCTCACCGGCCTCGTGCTGATGATCGTGGTGCTGTTCTTCTTCCTCAAGGACGGTCCGGCCATCTGGGAGTTCCTCCTCCGTCCCTTCACCGGTGCTCGCTACGACCGTGCTCGCCGGGTGGGTGACCGGGTCGTGCAGACGCTCGGCGGCTACGTCCGCGGGACCGCCACCGTCGCCGCGG
>NZ_MJGR01000071.1:0-149 GCF_001865105.1 Curtobacterium sp. MCBA15_016 | reverse complement strand
GACCGCCACCGTCGCCGCGGTGGACGCGGTCGGCATCGGCGTCGGCATCACGATCGTCGGGGTGCCGCTCGCGCTGCCCCTCGCCGTCGTCGTGTTCATCACGGCGTTCATCCCGATCGTCGGTGCGACCGCGGCCGGCATCCTCGCCG
>NZ_MJGR01000070.1:882-1400 GCF_001865105.1 Curtobacterium sp. MCBA15_016 | reverse complement strand
CGAGGACGGCTCCGGCGTCGCGGATCGCGAGCGCCTTCACGACGCCGGAGAGGTCGATCACGCCGTCCGGGCGGTGCGGGGTGAACGCTCCCCCGGTGCGCTCCCGCCAGTCGAGCGCGAGCGCGTAGACGTCACGCACCTCGGACGGGGTGTCCGCGAGCCGGACCGAACCGTCGGCGACGCGGCTGAGGACCGACGACGGGTCGTACAGGCTGTAGCGGTGGTCGTAGCCGGCGAAGACGGCGCGCACCTCGGATGCGGCCTCCGGGGTGGCTCCCCGGAGGCTCACGACGGTGCCCATCGTCTCGAAGGTGGTGACGCCGCTCACAGTCCGGCCTTGTCGATCGCGGACTGGAGGGACGTCGTGTAGCCCTCACTGGTGAAGGTCGCGCCGCTGACGGACTGGATCTGCGCGGACTGCGCCTGCAGCGCCTCCTGGCGGAGGATCGGGGCCGCCTGCTGACTGATCTGCACCGACCGCCCGTCGCTGTTCGTGAGCTGCAGCGCGGTGACGTCGG
>NZ_MJGR01000070.1:0-161 GCF_001865105.1 Curtobacterium sp. MCBA15_016 | reverse complement strand
CTGCAGCGCGGTGACGTCGGTGATCGTCCCGTTCGCGACCGTGATCTGGACCTGCACCGGGCCGTACCGGGTCTGCGTCGTGTCCCCGGTGAAGGTGCCGGTGGCGGAGGACCCGCCGGTGGTGCCGGTGCTGCTGCCGGTGGTGCCGGCACCGGACGTCG
>NZ_MJGR01000069.1:0-378 GCF_001865105.1 Curtobacterium sp. MCBA15_016 | reverse complement strand
CTGGCACCGCGCCTCCAGGCAGTCTGTGGACAAGTCGGCAGACTGCACAGCGCTACTTGACGGAGCCGGCGGTGAGACCGCCGACCAGGTAGCGCTGGAAGATCAGGTAGAGCGCCACGACCGGGACCGCACAGACGATCGAGGCGGCCATCATCTGGCCGTAGATCGGGACGGCGCCGCCCTCCTGCGTGGTGCCGAGGACCTGCAGGACGACCGCCACCGTGCGGGTGTTGGGGGTGGTCATGATCGTCGAGAACAGGACGTCGTTCCAGCCGAGCAGGAAGGCGAAGATCGCCGACACGACGATGCCGGGCCACGAGAGCGGCAGGACGATCTTCGTGAGGATCTTGGTGCTGGACGCGCCGTCGATGCGGGCGG
>NZ_MJGR01000068.1:944-1470 GCF_001865105.1 Curtobacterium sp. MCBA15_016 | reverse complement strand
GTGGTGCGGGCGGTGCGGGGTTCCGACATGTGTCGTCTCTCCTGGAGGGGCCCCGGAGTGCTCGACCCGGCATCGCGGCATGTCTCCGGGGTGCGCCGCGCGCCGCGCAGCACCTCGCCCGCGCAGGGGCTGCGGGTGGGGTGCTGCGTCGGCGATGATGCGAGTCCTGTACCCGGGCCGCCCGGTGCTGTCGTCGGGGCGGACCCGGCGGACCATCGCCGGCCCGAAGCATGGTGCCCGAGATTAGACCGCTCCAACGCAGTCCGTCAAGAACGACAACTGTTGGGTAACGATGTGGGCTCCGGGGCCGCTCGAGGGGTACTGGTCAGTCCACGTCGGAGGGGCTCCGGTCAGCGGCCGACCTCGCGTCGGTGGTGCTGGGCGGCCGCGAGGAGCTCGCGGGGTCGGTCGCTCGTGGTCTCGGCATCGTCGCGGGCGTGTTCGAGTCGCGTGACCTCGGCGGTGGCCTCGGCGAGCTGGCGTTCGAGGTCGGCCCGGCGGGCCTCGGCGGTCGCGAGGGCGTCCT
>NZ_MJGR01000068.1:0-238 GCF_001865105.1 Curtobacterium sp. MCBA15_016 | reverse complement strand
CGGTCGCGAGGGCGTCCTCGGCCGCGTCGAGTGCGGCGTCGGCGTCGCGGGACTCCGTCCGTGCGGCCGTCTCGGCCTCGCGCGCTGCGCGGCGTTCGGCGGCCGGGTCGGTCTCGGGTGAGGAGTCCGGGGCAGGCTCGGGCTCGCGGTCCGGCGTACGGTCCGGCTCGCGGTCCGGCTTGCGGTCCCGCTTACGTTCGGGCTCGCGGTCGGGCTTCCGGGAGGCGCGGGTCGTCCC
>NZ_MJGR01000067.1:0-114186 GCF_001865105.1 Curtobacterium sp. MCBA15_016 | reverse complement strand
CCCGCACCGCGCCTCCCGACCTCCCGTGCGCACGACCGGTGCCGCGCTCGGTCGCTCTCCACAGGTCGCGTTGCGCGCCCCTGCGCGTCGTCTGCACCTGGTAAGCAAGACGCATGACCGACGTCTCCACGCCTGCGCCCGGAACCAGAGCACTCGTCCTCGGCGGTGGTGGCGTCGCCGGCATCGCCTGGGAACTCGGGGTGCTGTCCGCCCTGCAGGACGCCGGGGTGGACCTCGACGCCGCGGACCTCGTCGTCGGGTCCAGCGCCGGCAGCGTCGTCGGCACCTTCGTCCGGTACGGCGCGGTGCAGCAGGCGTACGACCAGCAGCACGCAGCCGTCCCGACGACCTACGAGGAACCCGTCCCGATCGACGGCGAGGACTTCCAGCAGCGCGTCGGCGCCGTGCTCGACGGAGCCTCGTCCGACCAGGACGCCCGCGCCCGACTGGGCCTCCTCGCCCAGCGCACCACCGACGGGCAGACCGACGACGAGCGCACGGCCACCTTCGCCGAGACCCTCCCGTCGACGGAGTGGCCGGCGAAGCCGCTCGCCCTCACCGCGATCGACGCGACCGACGGCACCTTCCGCGTGCTCACCGCGGCCGACGCCGTGCCGCTCCCCCGCGCCGTCGCCGCGAGCTGCTCGGTGCCGCTCGTCTGGTCACCGGTCGGGATCGAGGGCCGCCCCTACGTCGACGGGGGCATGCGCTCCGCCACGAACGCGGACGTCGCCGCCGGGTACGAACGCGTCCTCGTGATCGCGTGCGGTCCCGAGGGGCCGTCGCCGCTCGGGCCGTGGCTCGACGTCGCGGTCGAGGGGCTCCGGGCGGCCGGTAGCTCGGTCGAGGTCGTCGTCGCCGACAGCACCTCGCAGCAGGCCTTCGGCACGAACTCGCTCTCGCTGTCCACGCAGGCACCCGCCGCCGATGCCGGACGGACGCAGGGCGCTGCCGTGGCCGAGGGCATCGCCGCGTTCTGGGCGTGAGTTCTCCACAGACCGCCGAGTGACCGTGTCGGGTTCCGGGAGCGCCGCTAGCGTGGGTGCATGACGACGCCGTTCTCGGACCTCGACCAGTACACAGCCCTCCCCCGCGTGGACGGGATCGCTGTGAGTCCGGACGGCTCCCGGGTCGCGCTGACCGTCAGCGTGCTCGACGCCGACGGCACGGGCTACCGGCGGTCGGTCTGGGCGGTCCCCGGAACGGCGGACGCTGCGGCCGCTCCGGTGCGCTTGACGCGCTCGGCCAAGGGCGAAGGCGGCGTCTCGTTCACGCGCACCGGTGACCTGCTGTTCGTCTCCGGCCGCCCCGACGGCGAAGGCGACAAGGACAGCGACGCCGCGCAGCTCTGGGTCCTCCCCGCCGCCGGTGGTGAGGCACGACCGGTCACGAAGCTCGCGGGCGGGGTCGGTGGCGTCCTCGGCACCGCATCGCACTCGGACACGATCGCGGTCACGGCCGGGCTGCTGCCGGGTGCCGGCACGGAACGGACCGGTGTGGTCGCCGCCGACGCCGAGCTGCGCGGACGCCGGAAGGACCGGAAGGTGCAGGCGATCCTGCACGAGACGTACCCGGTCCGGTTCTGGGACCACGACCTCGGCCCCGACGAGACGCACGTGCTGACGCTCGACCTCGGCACGCTGCAGGAGAAGGCGACCACACCGTCAGCGACCGCCGCCGATCCTTCCGATGACGAGGCCGGACCCTCCTACCCGACGCACCTCCCCGTGCTCACCGACCTCACCCCCGCTCCGGGCCGCTCGCTCGAACACGTCGACGGGGTCGTCACGCCGGACGGTTCGGTCGTCGTGGCCACGGTCGGCGTGCAGGAAGCCCGCGGGTCCCGTTCGACGATCGTCGCGTTCGACGTCGCGACGGGCACGCGCACCGTGCTGCTCGACGACCCCGATGTCGACCACGAGATGCCGACGATCAGCCGTGACGGCCGGACGCTGGCATGGGTCCGGACCGAGCGGTTCACACCCCGCGGTGCGACCGAGCAGGAGATCTGGGTCGCCCGGTTCGACGGGTCCGCGCTGTCCGACGCACGGCGGATCGCGGTCGAATGGGACCGTTGGCCGAACGAGCTCGTGTTCGCGCACGACGACGGTGCGCTCCTGGCGACGGCGGACCACGACGGTCGCGCACCGGTGTTCCGGCTCCCGCTCGACGGCGGCGCCGTCGAACAGCTCACCCACGACGACTGGGCGTACTCGAGCCTGCGCGTGGCGGCGGCGAGCGGGACCGTGGTGGCGCTCCGTGCCTCCTGGGCCGCGCCGCTGCACCCCGTCCGGATCGAGGCCGACGGCACCGTGACGACCCTGGCGACCCCGGCGCCGCTGCCCGAGGTGCCCGGCCACCTCGAAGAGGTCGAGACGACCGCGGCCGACGGCTCCCGCGTCCGCGGCTGGCTCCTCCTGCCGAACGACGATGCCGGGACCGCCCCGCATCCGCTGCTGCTCTGGATCCACGGTGGTCCGCTCAACTCGTGGAACCAGTGGTCCTGGCGGTGGAACCCGCAGCTCGCCGCGGCCCGCGGGTACGCCGTGCTGCTGCCGGACCCCGCACTGTCGACCGGGTACGGTCTCGACTTCATCAACCGCGGCTGGAACGCGTGGGGGCAGGCGCCGTTCACCGACCTCATGGCGATCACCGACGCGGTCGTCGCCCGTGACGACGTCGACGAGACCCGGACGGCAGCGATGGGCGGGTCCTTCGGCGGCTACATGGCGAACTGGGTCGCCGGGCACACCGACCGGTTCCGGGCGATCGTCACGCACGCCAGCCTCTGGGCGCTCGACCAGTTCAACGGCACGACGGACATGTCGCAGTACTGGCAGTCGATCTTCGACGAGACCGGGCTGCACGAGAACGACCCGCACCGGTTCGTCGCGGACATCACGTCGCCGATGCTCGTGATCCACGGCGACAAGGACTACCGGGTGCCGATCGGCGAGGGGCTGCGTCTCTGGTCGGAGTTGGCGGAGCACCACGCGGCGGACGACGGGACGATGCCGCACCGGTTCCTGTACTTCCCGGACGAGAACCACTGGGTGCTCAAGCCACAGCACGCGGTGGTCTGGTACGAGACGGTGTTCGCGTTCCTCGAGCAGCACGTGCTCGGGGGCGAGTGGCGGCGGCCGGAGTTGCTCGGGTAGCGGGGCGGGCGCCGCGCGGGCGCGCGGGGTGCCGGCGCGCGGCGTGTCACACGCGATCCGCGACACGGCACGAGTCGATCGACGCGTGGAATGTCGATCACCGCACCCATCACCCGCGGCCCGACCGTGACCGCACGGCTTGCGACGTTCCGCGCGTCGATCGACACGCGGAACGTCGCGAACACGCGCCCCAGCCCGGCCCGCCCCTCAGACGAACGCGGCCTGCCCCGTGATCGCCCGCCCCACGATGAGCGTGTTCACCTCGCGCGTCCCCTCGTACGAGTAGATCGCCTCGGCGTCGGCGAAGAACCGCGCGACACCCTTCTCGAGCACGATCCCGTTGCCGCCCTGCACCTCGCGGCACCACCCCACGGTCTCGCGCATCTTCGCCGTCGCGAACGCCTTCGCCATCGCCGAGTGCTCGTCGGCACCGGTGCCGGCGTCCTGCATCGCCGACGCCTGCGTGCACAGAGCGATCGACGCGGTGATGTTCGCGAGGGACTTCACGAGCAGGTCCTGCACCATCTGGTGCGCTGCGATCGGCTTGCCGAACTGCACGCGGGAACGGGCGTAGTCGAGCGCGGCCTCGTAGGCGCCGACCGCGATGCCGATCGCCTGCCACGCCACCTCGGTGCGGGTCAGGCGGAGCACTTCGGCGGTCGCGCGGAACGAGTCGGCGTGCTGCAGCCGTCGCGACTCCGGCACTCGGACGCCGGTCATGACGATGTCGGCGTTCTGCACCCCGCGGAGTGCGATCTTGTCCTCGATCTTCGTCGCCGTGAACCCCGGCGTGTCCGTCGTGACGAGGAAGCCCTTCACCTGACCGTCGGCGACGTCCTTCGCCCAGATCACGACGACGTCCGCGAAGGTCGCGTTGCCGATCCAGCGCTTCTCGCCGTCGAGCACCCACGTGTCGCCCTCTCGCCGGGCCGTCGTGCGGAGCCCCCGAGCGGAGTCGCTGCCGGACAGCGGCTCGGTCAGCCCGAACGCCCCGACGAGCTCGCCGGAGGCCATGCGGGGCAACCACTCCTGCTGCTGCTCGTCACTGCCGGCCACCGCGATCGAGTTCATCGCCAGGCCGGACTGCACGCCGATGAACGTCGCGACACTGGCGTCCACACGCCCGAGCTCGAGCGCCGCCCACCCGCGGTAGACCGCCGAGTTCTCGAACTGCCGGACGAGCGGGATGCCCGGCCCGTACATGCCGAGCTCGGACAGCGGCTTGATCACCTGCATCGGGAACTCGGCGCGCGCCCAGTACTCGTCCGCGATCGGGCGCACGTCGGACTCGAGGTACGTGCGCAGCCGTCCGAGTGACTCGCGCTCCTGGTCGGTCAACCCCTCCTGGAACCGGTAGAAGTCGGACTCGAGGAGCGCGGGGATGGCCGTCGTCAGTGACATACACTGATCGTGCATCATTCTGCGAAACGTTGCAAGGGAGGAGCGCGTGTACACATCGGATTCTGCGCTGCGCGCGTTCCGGGAGGCGCGACACACCTTCATCGCCGGCTCACGCATCGACATGGGCGCGCTCGCCACCTCGCTCGGCGTGGACCGCACGTCGCTGTTCCGGTGGGTGGGCAACCGTGACCGGTTGCTGTCCGAGATCCTCTGGTCCCTCGCCGTGCCGACGTTCGACGCGGCGGCCGCCGCGGCGGCTCTCGCCGGGGCCCCGCGCATCGTCGACGTGCTCGACCGGTTCACGGCGGACCTGATCGACGCGCCCTACTTCCGGTCGTTCCTCACCCGCGAGCCAGCCCGGGCACTCCGCCTGCTGACCACCACCGAGAGCGACGTGCAGAGCCGGTTCGTCGGCCGGGTCACCGCCCTCGTCGAGGAGCAACGCGTCGCCGGCGCGTTCGACCCGACGCCGCTCTCCGCCGAGGAGCTCGCCCGGCTGCTCGTCCGGATCTCCGAGTCCTTCACGTACGCCGACCTCATCTCCGGCCAGACGCCGGACCCCGAACGCGCACGAGCCACGTTCGAGTACGTCCTCCGACCGACCACGACAGGAGCCCGATGACCATCGCCGACTACCCCTTCGTCCGGCTCTACCCCACCCGGTGGAACGACAACGACATGTTCGGGCACGTGAACAACACGATCTACTACAGCGCGATGGACAACGCGGCCACCTACTGGTTCCGCGAGGAAGCCGGCCTCGACCCGTTCGCGTCCGAGTGGATCGCCGTGCTGGTGTCGTCGAGCTGCCGGTTCGTCGAGTCGGCGGTGTGGCCCGACGTCATCGAGGTCGGCATGCGCTCGAAGCACCTCGGGAACACGAGCCTGTCGTGGGAGTTCGGCCTGTTCCGCCAGTCCGACGGCGCGCTGCTCGCGACCGGGGAGTTCGCGCACGTCATCATCGACCGCGAGGGCGCCCGTCGGCCGATCCCCCTCCCGGACGACCTGCGCGAGCTCGTCACCGCCACGATGGCGACGCCCGCACGGTCACCCGAGCCCGAGCCTCAGGGGCGGTAGTCCTCGCGGCGGGGGTTGTTGAGCCGCACCGCGAGGTCGTCACCGGCCGGGTCGTGGCCGTTGCGCGTCCCGATCACCTTCACGACGGTCGACAGCACGAAACCGATCCCCCGACCGATGACCCGCACGATGCGCATGCGTCGAGGATAGCTCGCGTCAGCCCTTCAGCGCCGCCAGCTCGAGGTTGATGTCGTCGGGGTCCTGCACCGACAGGATGACCATGCCCGCGTCACCGAGGTCGGTCACCTCGCCGTGCTCCACCCCGGCCGCGTCGAGTCGCGCGGCCGCCTCGTGGAGTTCGTCCACCGACCCGACGACGAAGCTCACGTGGTCGAGGCCGACCGTCTCCGAGTCGAACCGCTGGCCCGCCGGCGCGACTGGACGGAGCCCGAACACCTGGTCGCCGAGCCGGAAGACGCTGCCGCCGTAGAAGCGCTCCCGGTCCTCGCGGACGCCCGGCTCGTCGATCTGGTCGCTGAAGTCGATCGCCGGGTCGGTGCCGAGCAGCTGCTGGTAGAAGGCCTTGCTGCGGTGGATGTCGGTCACGGTCACACGGACGTGGGCGAGTGCGGTGGGTCGGGCGAACGGTTCGGTCACGGGAGTGCTCCTCAGGCAAGGGGCCGGCAGGGTCCGGCCCACCCCGACGCAACGCGCCCCACCTGACCGGACGCCCCGACCGTGCGGCCACCGGACAGCGCGCCGCGTCGAACCACGAATCCGACATCAGACCAGGCCGGTGCCCTGGTTCGATGTCGGTTCCCTGGTTCGAAGCGAGATCGCCCGTACGACGACCGAGTGCGGCCGGCGGCGCCCGGCGGCACGCAGCCGCCCTAGATCAGGTCGTCCGTCAAGTGGTTCGGCGTGCCGAAGCGGTGCGCCGTGATCGACACCGCCTGCTCCCGCACGAACGGCAGGACCTCGAGGCGCCCGGCCTCGGTCACCGGCTCCCCGTACACGGCCACGTCCGGCCGACCACCGATCGCCGTGTACAGCGCCGACGTGTCGCCACCGATGAGCCGCACGCGCCCGGACGGACCACTCGCCACCGCCGAGGCGAACGCCGCGTCGGAGTGCGACTGCGTCAGCGACCGGACGTTCGGCAGCGCCCGGACGGCCGAGGCGACGTCGGCCGGCAGGGTCGACACGGTCGAGACGTCGATCGTCGTCCCGGCGCGGACGGACGCCGCGACGACGCGGACCAGATCGGCGACCCCGTCATCGGAGGCAGAGGCAGCGAGGCGCACCCGCACCGCCGGGTACGGCAGGTACCGCGCGATGTTCCGCTCCGCCGTCAGCGCGGACACGTCGGTCGCCGTGCCGAAGAGCGACGCCCACGCCTGCTCGTCGGACGCCACGGCCCGGTCGAGCGACGGCGACGCCACCCCGGCGGCACGGACGAACGCGGCGACCGCGGACGAGAGAGACGAACCGGACGCGGCCGGAGCAGGCGCCCAGGACCCGAGCCCGAGCAGGTAGTTCAGCCCACCGGCCTTCGTCCCGGCACCGACGGCCGACTTCTTCCACCCGCCGAACGGCTGGCGTCGGACGATCGCGCCCGTGATGCCACGGTTGACGTAGAGGTTGCCCGCCTCGATGCGCCCGAGCCAGGTGCCGATCTCGGCGCGGTCGAGGGAGTGCAGGCCCGAGGTCAGGCCGTAGTCGACCTCGTTGACGATGTCGATCGCCTCGTCCAGCGTGCGCGCGGTCATGATGCCGAGGATCGGCCCGAAGTACTCCGTGCGGTGGAACGCCGACCCGCGGCGGACACCGTCACGGACACCGGGGCTCCAGAGCGTGCCGGAGTCGTCGAGCTTCGCGGGCTGCACGGCCCACGACTCTCCCGCGCCGAGCGTCGTCAGGCCGTCCAGGAGCTTGCCGGCGGCGGGCTCGATGACCGGCCCCATCTGTGTGGTGGGGTCGGTCGGGTAGCCGACGGTCAGCGACGACACCGCGTCGATGAGCTGCGAGCGGAAGCGTCGCGAGGTGGCGACCGAGCCGACGAGCACGACGAGGGACGCGGCCGAGCACTTCTGCCCCGCGTGCCCGAAGGCCGAGGCGACGACGTCCTTCACGGCCAGGTCGAGGTCGGCGGACGGGGTGACGATGATCGCGTTCTTGCCCGAGGTCTCGGCGAGCAGCGGCAGGTCCGGCCGGAAGGACCGGAACAGCGAAGCGGTCTCGTACGCCCCGGTGAGGATCACCCGGTCGACGAGCGGCGACGCGACGAGCTGCTGCCCGAGGTCGTTCTCCGACACCTGCAGGAACGCGAGCACGTCGGCCGGGGCGCCCATGGCGTCGAGTGCGGTCTCGATGATCGACGCGAGGACGGCACCGGAGCGCTCGGCGGGCGGCGCGGGCTTCAGCACGACGGCGGACCCGGCCGCGAGCGCGGCGAGGGTGGACCCGGCGGGGATCGCGACCGGGAAGTTCCACGGCGGCGCGACGAGCGTGAGAGCGGCCGGGGTGAAGGACGCGCCGTCGACCTCGTCGAGCTCGGCCGCGAGCGAACCGTAGAAGTGCGCGAAGTCGATCGCCTCGGACACCTCGGGGTCGGCCTGGTCGATGGTCTTGCCGGTCTCGGACGCCATCACCTCGACGAGGGCTGCGCGGTTCGCCTCGAGTGCGTCGCCGACGGCGTGGAGCACCGCGCCACGCGCGGCACCGGACCAGGTCCCCCAGACGGCACCGGCGTCACGGACGCGACCGAGCGCGGTGTCGAGCGCCGTGGCGGAGTCGACCCGCGCCTCCTGGACGGCACGGACGCCGAGCGTCGACGACGCGACTCGGTCCGTGATCGCAGCACCCCACGATCGCACCGCGGCGACCGACGGGTCGCTGTCCGGCGTGTTCTCGAAGTGCCCCGGGCCGGGGCGATCGACGGCGGCGTAGCGGTCGGCGACGCGGTGCGATGCGGGGGCATCGAGCCCACCGGGCAGTGCGAGGGGGGCGAGCGACGCGCGGAAGCGCTCCTCCTCGCGGGCGAACAGGGCGGGCGAGGACACCAGGGAGAACACCGCGGACATGAAGTTCTCCTGCGACGCGCCTTCCTCGAGGCGGCGGATCAGGTACGCGATCGCGACGTCGAACTCCTGCGGGTGCACGACGGGCGTGTAGAGCAGGAGCGATCCGACGGTGTTCTTGACCGCAGAAGCCTGCCCCTGCGCCATGCCGAGCAGCATCTCGAACTCGATGCCGTCCCGGACGCCGCGCTCCCCGGCGAGCAGCCAGGCGTGCGCGACGTCGAAGAGGTTGTGGCCGGCGACCCCGACGCGGACGTTCTCGATGCGCGACGGCGTCAGCGCCCAGTCGAGCACTCGCTTGTAGTTGGTGTCGGAGTCCTGCTTGGTGTGCCAGGTGGCGAGCGGCCAGCCGTGCACCGACGCCTCGACCTGCTCCATCGGCAGGTTGGCGCCCTTGACGAGGCGGACCTTGATGCCGGCACCGCCGCGGGCACGGCGGGCGGCGGACCACTCCTGCAGGTGCTCCATCGCGGCGAGCGCGTCGGGCAGGTACGCCTGGAGCACGATGCCGGCTTCGAGGCCGAGGAACTCCGGCTCGTCGAGGAGCTTCGTGAAGACCGCGATGGTGAGGTCGAGGTCCTTGTACTCCTCCATGTCGAGGTTGATGAACTTCGCCGGGGACGCCGATGCGGCACGGCGGAACAGCGGGCGGAGCTTCTCGATGATGTCCTCGACCGCGTGGTCGAACGCCCACGGGGAGTGCGGGTGCACGGTGGAGGAGACCTTGATCGACACGTAGTCGACGTCGTCGCGGGCGAGGAGCTTGTGCGTGCCCTCGAGTCGGCGGGCTGCTTCGCCCTCGCCGAGGACGGCCTCGCCGAGCAGGTTGACGTTGAGCCGGACGCCGTCGCGCTTGATCTTCGCGATGGCCGGCCCGAGCTTGGCGTCGGTCGCGTCGACGATGAGGTGGCCGACCATCTCGCGGAGCACGCGGCGGGCGATCGGGACGACGACGCCGGGGAGCGCCGGCGCCATCCCGCCGCCGAGTCGGACGAGCCCGCGGAGTGCGGCGGGCAGGAAGCCGGGCGCACCGGGCGCGATCGCACGGAGCTTGCGTGCGGCGACGCCGAGGTCCTCGGGGCGGACGACGCCGTCGACGAACCCGACGGCGAAGTCGAGGCCGGCGGGGTCGGCGAGCACTCCGGCGAGCTGCTTCGCCGAGCCGTCGACCGGGTAGGTCTCGGCTTCGGCGAGCCACTGTCGCACGAGCGCGACGGACTGGTCCGCGAGGGCGTCGTGGTCGGTGGCGGGGTGCTCGTGCAGGGTCGTCATGGCATCAGTGTGGAGCCCGCCATGCTGAAGCGGAAGCAACGTTTCGTGACGGATACCCATCAGCGACACTAAAGTGTCGGCATGCTCGACGTCCGCCGCCTGGTCCTCCTCCGGGAGCTCTCGATCCGTGGCACGATCGCCGCCGTGGCCGAGGCCGTGAACTTCACGCCGTCGGCCGTCTCGCAGCAGCTCTCCGCCCTGGAACGCGAGGCCGGCGTACCCCTGCTCCGCAAGGCCGGACGGCGGCTCCAGCTCACCCCGCAGGCCGAGGTGCTCGTCCAGGCTGCGGGGCACGTGCTCGACGTCCTCGAGCGGGCGCAGTCCGAGGTCGAGGAGACCATGCCGACCGTGCAGGGTCGGATCCGGGTGGCGGTGTTCCAGTCCGCGGCGCTCGCCCTGATGCCGAACGCCCTGCACGCGATGGCGACCGAGCACCCGGACGTCCGCATCGAGATGGTGCAGCGCGAGCCGGAGACCGCACTGCACGAGACGTGGATCCGGGACTTCGACATGGTCATCGCCGAGCAGTACCCCGCGCACGCGGCACCGCGGCTCCCCGGACTGCAACGCGAGGACCTCACGACCGACGCCGTCCGTCTGGCGCTGCCCCCGGTCGACACGGCCCTCGCGCCGGTGTCGTCGATCGAGGACGCCGCGGCGCTGCCGTGGGTGATGGAGCCGCGCGGGACCGCGTCGCGGCACTTCGCCGAGCAGGTCTGCCGTCGCTGGGGTTTCGAGCCCGACGTGCGGTACGAGACCGCCGACCTGCAGACGCAGATCCGGCTCGTCGAGTCCGGCAACGCCGCGAGCCTCATGCCGGACCTCATGTGGACGGGCCGGACCACGACGTGCCGGTTGGTGGAGCTGCCGGAGCACCCGCGGCGGACGATCTTCACGGTGGTCCGAGCGGCCGGGTCCTCGTCGCCGGCGGTCCGCGCCCTCCGCTCGGCCCTCGAGCGCGCTGCCGCGACCGTCGGCGACTGACCGTCGGCGACCGATCCGAGCGCGACCGACCGTCGGCGACTGACCCGACGGCGACCGACCCGAGCGCGACCGATCGGTCGCTCCGTCGTCGTTACCGGACCGAGACGTACCGGGTCGTCAGGATCGTCGGCGCCGCGACACCTCCAGGATGAGGGCACCTCCCGGTGCCCCGCACAGCATCCAGGGGGATCCCATGAAGCAGTCCTGCACCGCCAGTGTCCGACGCGGCGCCGCCATCGGCGCAGCCGTCGCCATCGTCACTGCCTCCTCGGCGTTCGGCATCGGCGCGACGAGCGCGATGGCCGACGAGGCTCCGACATCGCTCACGCCCGCCACCACCGTCACGACCGGCACGTCCGACGGCTCGGGAGGCGCGGCGAGCGACCCCACGTCGCCCACCGCCGACGAGACGGGGACGACTCCCCCCGTGGTCACCGACGACCCCGCCGAGTCGCCCGGACCGGTCCCGACGCCCGACGCGACCACGGACCCGACAGCGGCACCGGAGCCGTCCGCCACCACGACCGCACCCGCGGCGACCGCGGCGACCGCGCCGGCCGAGGAGGCTCCGGACCAGTCCGCCGCCGCGGCGCTCGCCTTCCCCGAGGGCACGAGCGCCGACGCCCCGCTGGTCCTCACCGCGACGGTGGGCGACACCGTGTCCCGGACGTTCACCGCGACGGGCGGGTCGGGCACCGTGTCGTACAAGGTGCGCGGCGCGAACGGCAGCCCGGTCATCGGCCAGGGCGACTTCAACAGCGACTTCTCGTTCGACGGGACCACCGGCACGCTGTCCGGGTCGCCTCGGTACGCCCTGCGGACCTACACGTTCCAGGTCATCGCCACGAGCGGCTCCGAGACCGCCGTCGAGTACGTCGAGCTCACGGTGAAGCCCGGTGCCCCGGTCGGTGTCACCTTCTCGGTCGCCGCGCAGGAGACCTCCGGCCTGTGGCAGGTCGAGCCGGACGGCACGATCTGGGAGGAAGCAGTCGGCAAGGGACGAGTCCGCATCGTCTCCGACGTCCCCGTCGCGACCGGGACGACACTCTCGCTGGCTGGTCTCGCGGTCGACGCCTACGGCAACCGCGTGACCGGGAGCGACCAGGACGACGACTACCCCCGGTCGACCGTCACGAGCACCGTGTCGTCCGACCGTGCGGTGTGGGACCCGGCGGGTGCGAACCTCGTGACCTTCACCGAGGCGGGCACCCGCACGGTGACCGTGTCCGAGGGCGGCGTGTCCACGTCCTTCACGGTCGTGGTCACCGACGAGCCGTTCGCGTTCGTCGACCCGTCGTCCGCCGACGCTCCGATCGCCATCACCCCGACCGCGGGCGAGGAGTTCACGCGGACGTTCGACGTGTCGGGCGCGACCGACCCGTCCGACCTCCGCTACGAGCTCCGCGGGGTCCAGGGCGAGCCCTTCGACGAGACGTACGCCCGGAACGGGCTCGACCTCGCCGTCGACCCGACCACGGGCGTGCTCACCGGGACCGGCACGGCGGCGACGTCGTTCCGCTTCCAGGTCGTCGCGACGAGCGGCGGGAAGGAGGCCGTCGCGAACGTCGAGGTCACCGTGTCGCCCGCGGCCTTCGCGAAGCTCGTCGTCGCGGTCCTGCCGTCCGACCGGGACCCGGAGTCGGAGACCTGGGCGGTCGACGGCGACACGATCACGCACAGCACCCCGGACGGCGGTTCGGAGGTCGTCGACGCGGTCCCCGCACGGCAGGGGCAGCGCATGCTCGTGCTCGCGGTGCCGGTCGACGCCTACGGGAACGCGGTCGCCGACCACGACGACCTGACCATCACGAGCGACGTCGCGAGTGACCGAATCGCCTACGACCCGAGCACCGCCGCGACCTGGGTCACGTTCGAGCACGCCTCGCCGCACGTCGTGACCGTCGCGTACCAGGACCGCACGCAGGACATCCGGTTCGACGTCACCCCGACCGCGGCGACGGCGGGAGCCACCACGAACACGGGCTCCGGCCGTCTCGCCTACACCGGCGCGGAGACCTCGGGTCCCCTCGCCTGGGCGCTCGGACTGCTCGCCGCCGGCGGCGGACTGCTGGTCCACCGGCTGCGTCGCCGTCGCGCCTGAGACGCGACCGTCCGGCGGACCGGGAGGCGCGGTGCCAGCTGGCACCGCGCCTCCCGTCATCGTCGGCGTGCCTGAGTGAACCGGAATGCCCCGGGGACGCCTGCGGTCGTACCGTCGTCGCTGACAGGAGCGGATCGCCGCCCTGCACAGAACGACCAGGGGATCTCATGAACACCACCACGTCGTCGCGCCGTCGCGCGGCCCTCGTCACCGCCGTCGCGGTCGCCGTCGCCGCAGCCGGTTCGACCGCCGTCCTCGGCGTCGACGCCGCATCCGCCAGCACCACGGTCACGAGCCAGCACGCCGCGGCGACGCCCGCGCCGCTCGCCTTCACGCAGAGCTCCTCCGCCGCCCACCCGATCGCGCTGACCGCGACCGCGGGGAAGGCGTTCTCGCACACCTTCACCACCAACGCGAAGGCGGGGTCGGTCGCCTACGCAATGGACGAGCCGGCCGGGCCGACGGCGGACTCGCCGCGCGCGTCCGACCACTTCTCGGTGAACACGAACACCGGCGTCCTGTCCGGCACGGGGGTCGAGAGCGGCATCTGGGACTTCCAGGTCGTCGCCCTCCGCAACGGCGTCGAGGCCCACGCGTACGTGCAGCTCACCGTGGTCCCGGGGGCAGCGGTCGGCGTGCGGACGTACGTCTCGCAGCCGAACACGACCGCACCGATCTGGTACATCGCGCCGAACGGTGTCGTCCGCCAACGGCTGACCCCCACGAGCAAGGCGACGGTCGTCAAGACCGTCCCGGCGGTCCGGCTCGAGCAGCTCATCGTCACCGGGGTCGCGGTCGACGCCGAGGGCAACGTCATCAAGGCTCCCGACGAGGGCGGCGACGTGTCCACGGTCACGAGCAACGTCACGTCGGACCACGTCACCCGGACCGGCGCCCAGGACACGATCACGATCAGCGGTGCGTGGTCGCACCGTCTCACCGTGACCCAGGAGCACGCGCACACGTCGTTCACGGTCTCGGTGGCGCACGCCGCGCACTGAGTCGACCACGGGGAGCCGCGGGTGGCGCGCTGGACGGCACGCCACCCGCGGTTTCCCGCACGCACCCCCAACCCAGGTCACATTTCGTGCTCGGTGCTCCCGAGCACGCGCGCGTACCCCTACGATCCGATCAGGCCGAGGATTCTCGGCAGATTCTTACGATCCGGCACCCGACCGGACCTGAACACCTGGGGGAACACGTGCGCCGCAGCACTTCCACCGTCCGACGCGCCTGCGCGCTCGGGACCACCGCCGCGCTCATCGCGCTGACGACCGGTCTCGGCATCGCGACCGCGACCGCAGCACACGCCGAGGGCGCCGACACGTCGGTCCCGACGCAGACCGCGCCGGCCGACCCGACGCCGACCGACGCGCCGACGGACACCACGCCGACGGACGCGCCGACGGACCCGGCACCGACGGACGCGCCGACCGACACCGCGACGGACGCGCCGACGAGCACGCCGACGAGCACCACGGCACCGTCCGCTCCCGCACGGAACCAGACGCCGTCGGCCGCGTCGACGGACGCACCGGTCACGCCGCTGGCCGCCGACCCCGCCGTCACCGTCTCCGGCGACACCAAGGTGGGCTCGCAGCTCACGGCGGACACGACCGGGTTCGACGAGGACGGTTCGTTCAAGTACGTCTGGACCGAGGCCGACGCCGGCCCGACGCCGACGACGATCGCCAAGACCAAGACCTTCACGGTCGACCAGACCGAGGCGGGCAAGCAGCTCGTCGTGACCGTGACCGGCGACCTGCCGGGCGGCGGCAAGGAGACCGTGACCTCGGACCCCTCCGCGGTCGTCACGCAGGACCCGGTGTTCGTCGACGCGGACGGCAAGCCCATCACCGAGGGCACCGAGGCGGACGTCGACGTGCTGCCCCTCGAGGCCACCGCCGGTGACCCGTTCTCGTACACGTTCCGCGCCCAGGGGTACCCGGCGCCGACCTACAAGCTGGACTGGTACTACGGCGACGAGGAGGACTCCGCCGACTCGATCGTCGAGTCGAAGTCGCAGGCCGACTCCATCGCGATCGGGTACGGCTTCGAGGAGGACGACGACTTCACCGTCGACGACCAGCTCCCCGAGGGCATCACGTTCGACCCGACCACGGGCGAGCTGAGCGGCACCGCCACCCTCGCGTCGTTCTACGACTTCGCCGTCACGGCCACGAGCGGTGACGTCTCGACCACGCAGTACGTCGAGCTGACCGTCGACCACGCCGCCGCGTTCGGCATCACCGCGTTCACGACCGACGAGAAGTCGATCACCGCGCGGGACAAGCGCATCTGGCTCATCCAGCCCGACGGCTCGATCTACACCGTCGACCTGTCGACCGACGAGGACGGCTTCCCCGAGGAGCTCACCCTCACGCCGACCGGCCGTCCCACCGTGGCGCAGGGCGGCACGCTCATCGTGTCCGGCTCGCCCGTCGACCGCTTCGGCAACGACGCGTCGGACTTCGACGACGAGGGCAACCCGACGTTCGTCCCGACGGTGACCTCGGACGTCTCCACCGACGTGGTCGCTCCGTACGAGGAGAACGGCGCCGAGGGGCAGGGCGTCTTCGGCGTCACGTTCCCGCACGCGTCGATCCACACCCTCACGGTCGCGAGCGGCGCGCTGCAGCCGCTCTCGTTCGCGGTCGACGTGCGTCCGACGACCCCGACGGTGGCCGTCGTCACGCCCACCACCGCGAAGGGCCAGCTCGCCTACACCGGTTCCGACGCGACGGGTGCCCTCCCCTGGGCCCTCGCGCTCGTCCTCGCCGGCGCCGGTCTGATCGGTGTGCGCACGCTGCGCCGCCGTCACGCCCAGCGCTGACGCCCAGACGCCTCCCGCCAGTCGCGTGCCCGCGTGACTGACGGGAGGCCCACCTCGGCCCCGCCTCGCCCCTCACCGGCGCGGCGGGGCCGTTCCCGTCATCCGGTGGGTGTCGGTCGGTAGCGTGGGGACCATGCCCACGCTCCTGCACATCGACTCCTCGGCCGACCTCGCGCACTCCCGCTCCCGCGCCCTCACCGCGGCCTTCGCGGACGCCTGGCGCGCACGCGGCCCGGAGTACACGGTCGTCCGCCGCGACCTGCACGTCGACCAGCTCCCCCACCTCGAGACCTCGGCGCTGCACTGGGCCGCCGCCGACCGCACGGACGACGAGGTCGTGGCCCCCGAGGCCGACGCGCTCCGGCAGGAGGTGATCGACGAACTCCTCGGCGCCGACGTCGTCGTGGTCGGTGCGCCGCTGTACAACTACACCGTGCCGTCGACGCTCAAGGCGTGGATCGACCGCATCCACGTGCCGGGTGTCCTCGCCGGTGCCGTGCAGCCGCTCGCGGGGCGTCCGGTCGTCACCGTCGTCAGCCGGGGTGCCACGTACGACGCCGGGACCCCGACGGAGGGCTGGGACCACGGCTCCCCGGTCCTGCACCTCATCCTCGGGACCGCGCTCGGCATGAAGCCGTACCCGATCACCGTGAGTGCGACCCTGGCGGACCGGCTGCCCGACCTCGCGCCGCTCGCGGACCACGCCGCCGCGGAGTTCGCCGACGCGAAGACGACCCTGGAGCGCCTCGCCGCGACGCTCGGCTGACGCGGGGCGCCTGCGCCCGCGGCGGCAGCGGCGCCCCGCACAACCGAAGTCCATCCGCGCCGCGGCAATCCGCGGCGCGGAGGCACTTGCGTTGTGCGACGGCGGTGCGAACCGCGGCGCCGAGGCCGCTGCGGCCGGCGGGGTCAGGCGGGGCGGACCTCGTCCGCGCGACCGAGCAGCGCCGCGTGGAACGCCGTCTGCGTCAGCGCGCTCGCGAGCAGGAACCCCGTCATCGACTCGATGCCCCCGCTGAAGGGCACCCGGGACGCCACCTCGTAGAGCGTCGGCGAGGACAGGCCGTCGAGCGCGTCGGCGACGTGCCGCGACCGTTCCTCGCGGTGCCGCGCCAGGGTGCGGGCCCGGCCGACGACGTCACGGAAGCGGTACTCGTGGCCGGGGCAGACCTCGAGGTCGGCGTACCCGTCGAGCCGTCCGAGCGAGGCCAGGTAGTCGCCGAGCGGGTTCGTGGCGGTTCGGCCCCCGAGCCCGATCCCGGAGTTGATGCGGGGCAGGACGTGGTCGCCGGTGAACAGCAGGCCGTCCTCCGCGTCGACGAAGCAGCAGTGTCCGGCGGTGTGCCCGGGGGTCCACAGCGTCCGGATCGTCCGACCGGCGACCGGCAGCACGTCGCCGTCCTCGAGCAGCAGGTCCGCGAAGGGCTCCGCCGTCCGACCGAGCCCGATCCATCGTCCGCTCCCCCAGGCCTCGACCACGCCGGCGCGCAGGTGCTCCGGCAGTCCCCACGTCGCGATGTCGGCGTCGTTCGCCGCGGCGTCCGCCCGCTCCCGGTGCAGCGCCTCGACCTCGAGCCGGTGCATGGCGACCCGGGCGCCGGTGGCCCGTCGGATCGCCGCCGCGGCACCGAGGTGGTCCGCGTGCAGGTGCGTCACGACGACCAGCCCGACGTCGTCGAGCGACCGCCCGATCGCCGTGAGGCCGTCGCGGAGCACGTCGAGACCGTCGTCGGCGGTCCACCCGGGGTCGATCAGCGCGAGCGAGCCGTCGGAGCCCTCGAGAACGTACACGAGCGTCGCGTCGGGCACCCCGAAGCGGAACGGCACGGCGAGGGTCCAGATGCCCGGCCGGACCTCCTCCACGGGCGGCAGGACGCCGTCGCGGAGCGCGGCGGCCTGCACGGGACTGATCGGTTCCGGTGCCGGCGCTGCCGGCGGGGGCACGGTCGTCACGCGACCACCCTACTGAGGTGCGGGTCGCGACCGGGCCGAGCCGCGCCTCCAGGGCCACGGCCACCCGACGACGGAGCGACACCTGCCGGACGGACGCGGCCGCCCGAGTAGACAGGACGCATGGAGATCGCACCGATGCTCGCCAAGGCCGTCCCCACCGTCCCCGAACCCGACAGCGTGCGCGGCGGACTCCGGTACGAGCCGAAGTGGGACGGGTTCCGCGGCATCGTGACCATCGACGGCGACGACGTGGAGATCGGCAGCCGCGGTGCGAAGCCCCTCACCCGGTACTTCCCCGAGCTCGTCGAGGCCTTCCGCGCACAGTTCGGTGGCCGCGAGCACCCGGTGGTCCTCGACGGCGAGGTGATCCTGCGCTCCGGCGACGCCGGCGCGGAGCGGCTCGACTGGGAGGCGCTGTCGCAGCGGATCCACCCCGCGGCCTCGCGGATCGCGAAGCTCAGAGCCGAGACACCCGCGCAGTTCGTGGCGTTCGACCTGCTCGCGGTGGACGGTACGGAGCTCCTGGACCTGCCGTTCGACGAGCGTCGGTCGCGCCTGGACACGCTGTCGCAGGACATGTCCGACCCGCTGTTCGTCACGCGCACCACGCTCGACGTCGACCTCGCCCGCGAGTGGCTGACCACGTTCGAGGGCGCCGGGCTCGACGGTGTCGTCGCGAAGCCCCGGGCGAAGCCGTACGAGCCGAACAAGCGCACCATGCTCAAGGTCAAGCACCACCGCACGGCCGACGTCGTCGCGATCGGGTACCGCGTGCACAAGAGCGGGACCGGCGTCGGCTCGCTGCTCGTCGGGTTGTACGGCGACGACGGCGAGCTCCGGCAGGTGGGCGGCGTGTCCGCCTTCTCCGACAAGCGACGGGTCGAGTTGGTGGACGAGCTCGACCGGGTGGTCCTCCGGGATGCGGACGGGAGGCCCGTCACCGGTGACGGGGAACGCTCGCGGTTCTCGTCGGGTCGCGACACGTCGTTCGTCCGGCTGGCGCCGTCGCTGGTCCTGGAGGTGCGGTACGACCAGATGGAGGGCGATCGGTTCCGGCACACGGTCCAGTTCGAGCGGTGGCGTCCCGACCGCGAGGCTGCCTCGTGCGGCTTCGACCAGCTCGAGGTCCCGGCGGCGTACGACCTCGACGCCGTGCTGCTGTCCGATTGACGCTCGACGATTGATGTAGTTAGGCTAACTAGGTAACTTCTTCCATGCGGATGCATCCGCATCGAGCAGACGGGAGCGGGACATGATCATCGACGGCATCAGCGACGCCCACCGCGGGACCTGGTCCCGACTGACGCGCCTGCACACGGCGAGCGTCTCGCTCCCGACACACACCACGCGCGTCGCCGAGCCCGAGGGCCGCGCCGAGGACTGCGCCGCCGTCTGACCCGGTCAGGCCTTCTTCGCGCGTGACGGTTGCACGCGCGGCGGCTCCCCCGGCATCTTCGGGAAGTCCGGCGGGAAGGGCAGCTCGCCCTCGCCGTTCTCCAGGTCGCGCTCCCACCACGCCAGCAGCGGTGCGATGCTCGCGGGATCGTCGTGCATCGCCTGCCACGGGTCGCTCGTGGTCCGCAGCCGCTCCGGCACCGACCGGATCGTGAACGCCGTGGGATCGGCGTCGTCGAGTTCGTCCCACGCGATCGGCGTCGACACGGCCGCGTGCGCGAGGGCACGGGGACTGTAGGCACCGGCCATCGTCCGGTCGCGGTTCGCCTGGTTGAAGTCGACGAAGACGCGCTCCCCGCGCTCCTCCTTCCACCACGCGGTCGTCACCCGGTCCGGCATCCGTCGCTCGAGTTCGCGTGCGGCGGCGATGACCGCGTGCCGGACGTCGAGGAACTCGTACTCGGGCAGGATCGGCGCGAAGACGTGCAGCCCGCGGTTTCCGCTCGTCTTGATCCACGCCGTCAGCCCGACCTCGTCGAGCACCTTCCGGAGTTCGTGCGCGACGGGGACGGTGTCTTGGAAGTCGGTACCGGGCTGCGGGTCGAGGTCGATGCGGAGCTGGTCCGGGTGGTCGGGGTCCCCGGTGCGCGAGGCCCACGGGTGGAACACGACGGTGTTCATCTGCGCGGCCCACACCGCGACGGCCGGCTCGTCCACCACGAGCTGCGGGTGCTGCCGGCCGCTCGGGTAGGTGACGGTGACCGCGCGGACGTACTCGGGCGCGCCCTTCGGCGGGTTCTTCGAGAAGAACTGCTCGCCGTCGACGCCGCCCGGGAACCGCTGCAGCGAGATCGGGCGGTCGCCGTTGGCCCGGACGAACGCGTCACCGACGGCGACGAGGTACTCCGCCAGGTCGAGCTTCGTGATGCCGGGCTCGGGCCAGAGCACGCGGGAGGGGCTGCTGATCCGGACCTCCCGGTCGCCGTCCGGCCCCGGGACCGTCAGCGTCGTCGCTTCGCTCGCCATGCAGCGGACCGTACACGGGCGGGCCCGGGCCCGGCCGCAGCCCCCGGTCCGGGTCGGTCGGGGGCGCGGGCTGGGTCGGGGTCGGGGTCGGTCGGGGTCGCGGGCGGGATCGGGGTCGGTCGGGGTCGAGCGGGCGAAATGCGTCACGCTCGGCGTGCCTGACCGGCCGGTTCCGCCCGCTCGGCGAACCGCGCGCGGCATGTCCCGCCCGCCCGGGTGCACGATGGACGGGTGAACGCGTACCTCGGGGTGGACCTGGCATGGGGACTCGGCACCGCGACCCGCGCACCGAACGAGACCGGACTCGTCGCGATGGACACCGACGGAGCGGTCACCGACGCCGGCTGGGCCCGGGGCGTCGACGCCGTCACCGACTGGATCGCCGGGCACCTCGGCGAGCGCTCCCTCATCGCCGTGGACGCCTCACTCGTCGTGACGAACCCGACCGGCATCCGCGAGGCCGAACGGCAGGTGGGCCAGCGCTACGGCCGGTGGAAGGTCGCGGCGAACCCGACGAACCTCGCGTCGGCGGCGAGCGCCGGGGCCCGCCTGCTCGAGCGGCTGACGGCCCTGGGCGTCGGGTACGTGTCGTCGACCGCGGCAATGCGGGAGCGCACCGGTCCGGCGGTGTTCGAGTGCTACCCGTACACGACCCTCGTCGGGGTCGAGGAGCTCGGCTACGGCGTCGAGCGGCCGCGGTACAAGCGTCTCGACCTGCACGTCCCGCCGGCGACGGCCCGGGCACGACGAGCGGAGGCGTTCGACGAGCTCGTGCGTCGGCTGCGCGCGACGCCGCTGGACCCTCCGCTCCGGCTCGACACGCATCCGCTCACCCGGGCGCTCGCCGAACCCTCCGGGATCCACGGGCCGACGCACAAGCACCGGGAGGACCTGCTCGACGGGGCCCTCTGCGCCTGGACGGCCGCGTTCTGGGAGCGACACGGCGACGACCGCGTGCAGATCCTGGGAGGCGATCCGTGCCTCCCGTCCGACCCCGTGGACGAGGCGGGCCGACGGCCCGTCGTGGTGGCGCCCGCGCGCCCGTCGCAGCGGCCGACGCGCGGATAGGCTTGCGCGGTGAGCACCACCACCGAACCCCTGCGCATCGGGCTGGTGTCGCTGCACACCTCCCCCGGCGACGAACCCGGCTCCGGCGAGGTCGGCGGCATGAACGTCGTCGTCCGCCACCAGGCCGAGGCCCTCGCCGACCGCGGCCACCACGTCGACATCATCACGCGCCGCTCGTCGCCGACGCAGCCGGACTCGGTGTCGCTCGTGCCGGGCGTCTGCCTACGGTTCCTGTCGGCGGGGCCCGCCGAGCCGGTGCCCAAGGGCGAGCACGACGCGTTCATCGAGCCGTTCCGCCGCGAGCTCGAGCACCTCGGCCCGTTCGACGTGCTCCACTCGCACCACTGGTTCTCCGGCGCGGCCGCACTCCCCGTGGCCCGCGAGCGGGACATCCCCCACGTGCAGTCCTTCCACTCGATCGCCGCAGACAGCGACACGCCGCTGTCCGAGGGCGAGCGCCCGGAGTCCGACGGACGGATGGCCGGCGAGCGCATGCTCGCGCACGAGTCCGACGCGGTCGTCGTCGTGTCCTCGGCCGAGGCCGACACCGTCCGCACGCGGCTCGGCGGCGAGACCGGGCGCATCTGGATCGTGCCGCCGGGCGTCGACGGGTCGGTGTTCCGTCCGTCCGCCGCCGGTGCCCGCCGCGCGGACGTCCCGTACGTGGTCGCCGCCGCGCGGGTGCAGCCGTTGAAGGGGCTGGACCTCGCGATCGAGGCGATCGCCGGCATCAGCCAGGAGGCGCGACCCACCCTCGTCATCGCCGGGGACGCCTCGAGCGAGGCGGGTGACTACGTGGACGAACTGCGTCGGCTCGCGGCCCGCCTCGGGATCGCCGACCGCGTGACGTTCGTCGGTCCGCAGTCGCGGGCCGACCTGGCGTTCCTGTTCCGGGGCGCGGCAGCCGTGCTGGTCCCGTCGCACTCGGAGACGTACGGCCTCGTCGCGCTCGAGGGCTCCGCGTCCGGGGTGCCCGTCGTGGCCGCCGCTGCCGGAGGACTGCGGGAGGCCGTGGTCGACGGCGAGACCGGCGTGGTGCTCGAGTCCCGCGACCCGGCCGTCTGGGCGGCGGAGACGGAGCGGATCCTGACGGACGCGTCGTACGCGGCGTCGCTGGCCGCGGCCGGCCGGGAGCACGCGGAGCGCCTCAGCTGGGAGCGCTCGGCCGCCGGGCTCGAGGACGTGTACCGCCGGGTGCTGGGACGCGCGTGACCGGCGCCGGGCGGTTCGACGCGTTCTGGGCAGCGCTCGACGCCGTGCCGGTCGCGGACGACGCCGAGGCGCTGTACGACGTGTCGACCGCTGCCGGGCGGCTACGTCGGGCGAACCTCGAGCGGTACCTCTCGACCGTCGGAGCCCGGGCGGACACGCTCCTCGTCGCCGAGGCCCCGGGCTGGCGCGGCATGACGAACACCGGCGTGCCGTTCACGAGCATGCGGGAGCTCGGGCCGGACTACCTCGTCCCGCCGGAGCCGACCGCCCCGTGGGAGGCATCGTCCCGCGTCGTGCAGGCTGCCCTGGCGTCGTGGCACGGTGCGCTCCCGATGACGTGGGCGATCTTCCCGCACCACCCGTTCGCCGCCCCGGACCGGCTGACGAACCGGACGCCACGGCCGACCGAGGTCCGGGAGGGCGCGCCCGTCGCGCTCGCGCTGCTCGATGCGATGCGGGCCGGTCCGGGCAGCGATGACGTGCGGGTCGTCGCGGTGGGGCGGAAGGCGCAGGGCGCGTTGGCGCTGGCGGGGATCGACGCAGTGGCGGTGCGGCACCCGGCGCAGGGCGGGGCCGCGCAGTTCACGGAGCAGGCGCTGGCGCTCCGCCGCTGAGCGCGCGGGCGGGTGCGGGTGCGGCGAGACTCGGCTGGGCGGACAGTTTCGCGGCCGATCCCGCACGAGGGTGTCCGCGCAGCCGAGTCTCGGCTCGCAGGGGCGCGGCGCGCGGCGGCTCAGGCGGAGCGGACCTCGACGCCCTTCGCGGCGAGCCGCTCGACCACGTGCGCGGGCAGCGGTGCCGCGGCGTACACGGTGCCGAGGGCCGGCAGGTCGAGCACGTCGTCCCAGTTCTGCGGGTCGTACCGGTCGTCGGAGCCGTCCCACCCCGGGTGCACGTCCTGCAGGACCTCGAGGTCGGAGTCGACCGTCAGCTCCGTCACGAGCGACAGCTGCGACGGCAGGAGGTCGAGGTCGTCGTAGTACTCGCGCGCACGGTCGTCCTGCCCTTCGACATCGAGGTCCTCGTCGCTCTCGTCGTCGTCCCCGGCGTAGGGCTGGAGGACGTCGAGGTCGTAGCAGAGCACGTCGAGCACGAGGAGCTTCGCGTTGAAGTCGGCGAACTCCACGGGTTCCTCGGTCGTGTTCGTCTCGTCGTGCATGGCTGGGAGCGTAGCCGTCGCCACCCGAGAGCGCCCAGGGGCGGTGGCACGTGTCCGACGGAGCACGAGCATGTTGCGATCTGCGGCGATTTGCCTGTGAGACTGGACAGGATGACCCGAAGCGGAACAGGCTGACGCATGGCCACCACCAACACAGAGCGCCCGCAACAGGAGCAGCCAGAGCTCCGGCGGGTCATCGGTCCCAAACTCCTCCTGCTCTTCATCGTCGGGGACATCCTCGGCACGGGCGTCTACGCGCTCACGGGTCAGGTCGCGGCAGAGGTCGGCGGAGCAGCGTGGCTCCCCTTCCTCATCGCGTTCGCCGTGGCGCTGCTGACGGCGTTCTCGTACCTCGAGCTCGTCACGAAGTACCCGCAGACGGCCGGTGCGGCGCTGTACGTCCACAAGGCGTTCGGCATCCACTTCGTCACCTTCATCGTGACGTTCATCGTGATGTGCTCGGGCATCACCTCGGCATCGACGGCCTCACGGGCGTTCGCGGCGAACCTCGGCGCCGGCTTCGGGTTGGAGCTGCCGAACGCGGTCGTGATGCTCATCGCGATGGGCTTCATGCTCGCGGTGATGGCGATCAACTTCCGGGGCGTCAGCGAGAGCGTGAAGACGAACGTCGTCCTCACCCTGGTCGAGCTGTCCGGTCTCGTGATGGTGATCCTCATCGGCTTCTGGGCGATCGCCGGCGGCAACGCGGACTTCTCCCGCGTGGTCATGTTCGACACGCCGGAGGACAAGTCGCTCCTGCTCTCGGTGTCGACCGCCACGTCGCTGGCCTTCTTCGCCATGGTCGGGTTCGAGGACTCGGTGAACATGGCCGAGGAGACCAAGGACCCCTCTCGCATCTTCCCGAAGGTCATGCTCACGGGTCTCGGCATCACCGCCGTGATCTACGTGCTCGTGTCCATCTGCGCCGTGGCGGTCGTGCCGATCGGTGAGCTCGCCGGCAACGAGACGCCGCTCGTCACCGTCGTGCAGACCGCGGCCCCGGACTTCCCGATCGCCGACCTGCTGCCGTTCATCTCGATGTTCGCCGTGGCCAACACCGCGCTGATCAACATGATGATGGCGTCGCGACTGCTGTACGGCATGAGCAAGCAGGGCGTCCTGCCCGGCTTCCTCGGGAAGGTCTCGCCGGCCCGCCGCACCCCGTCCACCGCGATCGTCTTCACGACGCTCATCTCGCTGCTGCTGATCGGGTGGGTCTCGCTCGACCCCGACTCCCCCATCGTCGTCGTGCTCGGCGGCACCACCTCGCTCCTGCTGCTGTCGGTGTTCGCGGTCGTGAACGCGTCGGTGCTGGTGCTTCGCCGCGACAAGGTCGACCACAAGCACTTCCGGGCGGGTGTCATCGTGCCGATCATCGGTGTCGTCACCTGCCTGTGGCTCGTGCTGCCCTTCTCGTCCGGCCGCGACCCGCAGCAGTACCAGATCGCGGGCGCACTGCTCGCGCTCGGCATCCTGCTGTGGATCGTGACGTGGTTCACCCGCGGGCGGAAGCAGACCGAGAAGGCGCCCACCGGCCTCGTCACCGAACCGACGACGGTCCAGCGTCCGAACGAGCCGGCGCAGACGCACGACCACGACCACCGCGACGTCTGACCCACGGACGACCGAGCCGGTCCTGCGACACCCCCGATCGGGCGGGTGCGGTTCCCAGGCGGCGCACGTAGCCTCTTCGTGCTCCGCCTGACCCGCCCCGCTCGAGAGGACCCGCCATGCGCCGCGTCGGCATCACCCTCGCGTCGGTGTTCGGCGCGGGCGTCGTCGCGATCGGCATCGGCATCGTGGTGGTCATCGTCATCGCGGTGAACTCGCTGACGGGTGCCGCCAAGGGTGTCGTCGCGGACCCGACCCCGACCTGCCCGGACGTCGCGACGAGGACGATCGGCGGCATCGTCGTCCCCGCGGGCCCCGTCGGCGGGTTCTGTCAGGACCGCCTGGTCAACGCCGCGTACGTCATCAGCGCCGCACAGGCCATGGGCATCGGACCGCACACCCAGGCGGTCGGCGTGATGACCGCGATCGGGGAGTCGAGCCTGGTGAACCTCGACCACGGGGACGCCGCCGGACCCGACAGCCGCGGGCTCTTCCAGCAGCGGGACAACGGTGCCTGGGGCACGTACGAGCAGCGGATGGACCCGTACACCGCGGCGTCGATGTTCTACACGAAGCTCGTGAAGATCCCCGGGTGGAAGACCATGACCCCGACCCAGATGGCGCACGCCGTCCAGATCAACTCGGACCCCGACCACTACGCGAAGTTCTGGCCCGAGGCGAAGTCCGTCGTCGAGGGCCTCACCGGGGAGACCGTCCCCGACACCGCACCCCAGGGCGGACCAGCACGTCACGAGGCGAGCGGGAGCGGACCGTCGTCCACCGGCTCGACCGGCTCGACGTCGTCGAGCGACACGATCGCGACGCCGCCGGTGTGCACCGCCACCTGCGCACGGAGCCGGACGTGGTGCTCCTCGAACGCGCAGGCGCACGCGTCGACCCACTCCCAGTCGACCGGGAACAGCCGGGACTCCCCCGGGCGTTCCCAGACCAGCACGACCTCGGCCGCGCCGACCTGCACGAGGACGTCGCCCACCAGCGCGGCGAAGTCCTCGACGTGTTCGTCGGGTTGCCACGGCAGGTCGGAGATCGGCATGACGAACGACACCGGCACGGCCCGTTCGTCGAGGAAGAGCACCCAGCACTGCCGGGTGATCGGGCGTTCGACGAGCGCGGTCACGAGGTCCACCACGTCGTCGTCGGTGCGGGCAGGGGTGCGGATGAGGCGGTCGAGCATGTCGGTGTCTGGCATGCCCTCAGCGTCGCCTACACCACCGCACCGCACGGCGACCAGACGCCCATCTGTGGACGACCGCCGCGCGGGGCCGCCCTGTGGAGGAACGACCCTCAGATGCCGTGGGTGATCGCGCTGTCGACGAGCAGGATCGCGCCGAAGAACACCGCCACGACGGCCGCGATGCCGACGAGGGCGAACGGCCACGAGAGCCGCCGGCGAACCAGTCGCAGCACGCACACCACGAGCGCCGCGACGAGCACGAGGGCGACGAGCACCGGCCCGACGTAGACGACCGCACCGCCGAGGGTCTCGTCGCAGGAGTTGCCGGGAGCGCCGCACGAGCTGAACGCCAGCGACAGGAACACGATCCCGCCACCGGCGACCACCGACTCCGCTGCCAACAGCACCAGCAGCACGACCGTGGCGACCACGTCCGCGACGCGACGGCCGCCTGCCAGGGGGTGTCGCGCCTCCCGTCCGAAGGCCGCCGGACCGGACCCGAGCGGATCCGCGACCACGGGGGCTTCCATCACCCTCGCCGCCCGCGCGTGGACCAGAGGGCCCAGGCGATGAGGACCGGCTGACCGAACAGGCGGCCGATGCGCTTGACGTCCGTGTCGAGCCCGAAGGCGTCGCGACGGTTCAGCCACTGGGAGATGTTCCCGGGGAAGATCGCGGTGAAGAAGAGCGCCGCCACCGTGCCGACGAAGCGACGCGAGCGACGGGGTGCGAGCACGAGGGCGCTGCCGAGGCCGATCTCCGCGATGCCGGAGGCCAGGACCGTGGTGTCCTCGTCGAGCGGGACGAAGTCGGGCACCTGGGCGCGGAAGTCCTGCCGGGCGAAGGTGAGGTGGCTCGTGCCGGCGAAGACGAGCGCGAGGCCGAGCAGGACGCGGAGGAAGGATCGCATGCCTCCATCGTGCCCGTGCCGGACGTCCACCGCACACGCCGCACGGCGTGCCGGACGGCCACCGCCCCGCTAGGTTCGGACGCATGGGAACAGCCTCCCGCGACCACGAGCCACCCGCAGCACCCGCCGTCGTGGCCGCGCTGCTCGGTCCGATGGCGCTCTACATGGGGTTCATCGTCCCCGCGGCCTCGATGGGGCGGCACGTCGTGCTCGGTGCGGTGTTCGGCATCGTGTGCATCGCCAGCGGCTGGCGCGCCCTGTCGATCGCACGACGGAGCCAACGAGGCGTGCGGGTCTGGTCGTGGATCGGGATCGTCCTCGGCGTGCTCGGGCTCGTGATGCTCGTGTGGCAGTTGCTCGTCATCGTGACCGGGGGCGCCTTCCCCTCGCCGTTCTGGACGCCGTACGCCCACCGCTGACGCGGACCCTCACCACCCGAGCGTGCCCGGCGCACCCTTGAACGGTCCGACCACCCGCGAGGTGATCCACCCGCCGTAGAAGTCCCCCTCCTGCGCCTGGACCACCTCGCCGCCGACCTCGCACGAGTCCATCGCCGAGGGGTAGATCGCCACCCGGTCGCGCAGCTGCTCGTAGCCCGGCTCGGGCGTCGGGTAGTTCCACGCCGCCCGCGGAGCGACCACGTCCCCACCCACCACGTCGAAGTACCGCGCGCGCCCCTTGAACTCGCACATGCTCGACCCCTCGGCCGGCCGGAGCTCGAGGTCGGCCATCGGCACGTAGTACACCGGCGGGTGCGAGGTCTCGAGCACCCGCACCGCGTCCGTCGTGTCCACGACCACCTCGCCGCCGAGCCGCACGACCACGCGTTCGGGGACCGGCTCCACGGCGGGAGGCCTCGGGTAGTCCCACACGGACTCCTGGCCGGGGGCGGGCTCGGTACGGTTCGGTCGGCGCATGGGTCACGTCTACGCCGCCTCCCTGCCCGCGGGCCTGGAGGCGCGGCTCGCCCCCGCCCCGCCGGCCCGGCCCGCCCGTGGTCGCCCCGGGCGCGGGGCGCGGCGGACGCGCGGCGCCCGCAGGGTGCAGAGTGGGCGCGTGACGACGACGACACGCACCCTCTTCCGACGGAAGCCGATCGAGACGATCGACGACGAGACCGGTGGCGACGGCGGCCTGAAACGGCACCTCGGCCTCTGGCAGCTCACCGCGATCGGCATCGGCGGCATCATCGGCGCGGGCATCTTCACCCTCGCCGGCACGGTCGCGAACGGCGTCGCCGGCCCCGCGGTCCTCATCAGCTTCCTCGTCGCCGGTGTCGCGAGCGCCGCCGCTGCCCTGTCGTACGCCGAGTTCGCCGGCCTCATCCCGAAGGCCGGCAGCGCGTACACGTACGGCTACGCGGTCCTCGGCGAGATCGTCGGCTGGTTCATCGGCTGGGACCTGCTGCTCGAGTACACCGCGATCGTGGCGGTGGTCGCGATCGGGATCTCGGGCTACGTCGGGTTCCTCGTCGGCCAGTTCGGCATCGACCTGCCCGCCTGGATGCTCGGCGCACCGGGCACGGGCGACGGCCACGTGATCGACGTGTTCGCGATCATCCTGTGCCTGCTCACCGCATTCGTCCTCACCCGCGGCATCCGCAGCGCCGCACGGTTCGAGTTCGTCGCCGTCGGCATCAAGGTCGCCCTCGTCGTGCTCATCGTCGTGCTCGGCGTGTTCCACATCAACAGCGCGAACTACTCGCCGTACTTCCCGTTCGGCTTCGGCGGCGTGATGACGGGCGCCGCGACGGTGTTCTTCGCGGTGTTCGGCTACGACGCGATGTCCACCGCCGCCGAGGAGTCCACCGACGCCCGCAAGCACATGCCGAAGGCGATCCTGCTGTCGCTCGGCATCTCGATGGTCCTCTACGTCCTCGCGACCCTGGTGCTCACCGGGATGCAGAAGTACACCGACATCGACCCCGCCTCGGGCTTCTCGTCCGCGTTCGCCTCGGTCGGCCTCGGCGGCGTGGCGAACATCATCGCGATCGGCGCCATCGTCGGCATCATCACCGTGCTCGTGACCTTCATGCTCGGTGCGAGCCGCGTCTGGTTCTCGATGAGCCGCGACGGCCTCATGCCGAAGTGGTTCGCGAAGACCGACCCGAAGCGCCACGTGCCGACCCGCGTCACGTGGATCCTCGGCATCGCGTCGGCGATCCTGGCCGGCGTGCTCCCGATCGGGGTCGTGGCCGAGCTGACGAACATCGGCATCCTGCTCGCCTTCGTCGTCGTGTGCTCCGCCGTGATCGTGCTGCGCTACCGCCAGCCCGACCTCGACCGGCAGTTCCGGCTGCCGTTCATGCCGGTGATCCCGATCATCGGCGTCATCGCGTCGCTGTGGCTCGTGACGTTCCTGCAGTGGGAGACGTGGGTGCGCTTCGCGGTCTGGTTCGCGATCGGCCTCGGCGTGTACTTCGGCTACTCCCGTCGGCACAGCAAGCTGGCGACCGGCGAGGCGACGGGCAAGCCGATCGTCTGACCGGACGGGCTACGCGTCCCGGCGGTGCTTCCCCTTCGCCGCCGTCGGGTCGGCCATCGGGTGGTTGCGGAACCACCGCAGCAGCTCCCGGGAACGGCCGGAGTCGGCGCTCTGGTCGCCCGAGGTGAGGAAGTCACTGAAGCCCTCCGGCGTCGCGGCGCCCTCGACGTCACGGTCGTACGCCATCGACCACTCCGGGAAGCGCCGGGTGTGGATGGACTCCTCGGCGAGGAGCCGCACCTCGTCGTGACGCTCGTCCGCGAGGATCCGCTGGTACGTCGACAACACCTGCTCGTACGGTCCCTCGAGCAGCTGCATGAACCGCCCGTTGCGGTGCACGAGCAGCCCGGTCAGACCGTCGGCGGTGTTCCGGGCGCGGGCGTGGGCGAGCACCTCGTCGAGGGCGTCGTCGTCGAACGGCTCCGTGGCCGCGCTCATGTAGACGAGTGACTGCAGCATGCCGTCGATCCTGCCCGCTCCCGCGCGCCCGCGACTCCCCCAGAACGGGACGCCGGACGTCCTACGACCGGATCTCGCGCATGTTCTGGGCCTGCCACCCCTCGGGGATCGACGCGCGGAAGGCCTGCAGCGCCTCCTCGTAGGTCTGCCCGGTCGCCTCGTGCGGCCTCGTCTCCTTGGAACGGGCGATCGCACGCACGGTGGTCTCGCCGGTCGCCTTGCTCGTGACCGCGTTCACCTGCTGCAGCTCGAACCCGTGCAGGTCCAGGGCCTCGACCGCCGCCGTACGCGCCGCCTCGATGTTCTCGCCGCTGCCCTCGGCCTCCGTCGTCGCGGTCGAGCGCAGTTCTCCTCGCAGTGTCGTCACCCACCCAGTATCGCGGCCCCCGGACAGGGTCTGTCGCACGCGGGCGCCGCACGCCATCATCGGGAACGCCGATCCGGAGGAGTTCCATGCGCCGCACCACCCTCACCGCCGCACTCGTCGTCAGCGTCGCCGCCGTGGCGTCGTCCCTCGTCGGTGTCGCGCCGGCGCAGGCCGCCGGGATGCCCGCAGCGATGAAGGCGCAGTACGACCACCAGTACGGCACGTTCACCCCGTTCACGAAGTCGGGCAGCCGGAACGCCACGATCGTGCTCCCGCAGAACGCCCGCAGCGGGATCATCGTCGCGACGTTCACCCCGGCGGATGCCGAGCACACCGGGTTCGAGGTGCACGAGCTGAACAGCAAGGGCGGCCCGACCGGTTCGAACCCCATCGGCCAGGGCGGCAAGTACACCGGCCGTGTCGCCTACGGCACCGACTCGTGGCGGAAGCCCGCCGCGCTCAAGGTCGAGGCCAGGGGGCAGTGGACCCTGCGGTTCAGCCAGGTCTCGAGCGCCCCCGCCCTGACGACGTCGGGGCACGGCGACAACGTGATGCTCTACTGGGGCGCGACGGCCACCCGCCAGTTCCGGTGCACGACGACTCGTGTCGCGACGTGCATGCTCCGCGAAACCCTGCTCCGCAACGACTACGAGACCATCCCCGCCAGCGACAACGGCTCCGGCAAGGATCTCTCGAAGCGGATCACCCTGTCGAAGGGCCCGTCCGTCCTGCAGCTGAACGCCGGCAGCACCTGGTCGATCCGCTGACCCGGCGAGCGCCGGAGGTCGGTGGCACCTGGCACGATTGACCCGTGCCAGCCGCCCCGATGATCGACGCCGTCGACGTCATCCGTTTCGTCGGGCCGCAGGCGTTCGGCCGAGCGCGGGACCTCGTCCGGGCGGGCCTCGTCGACGACGTCGTCTGGCACGACGACGACGGCACCGTCACCGGCGCGGTGTCCGGCTCCGCCGACGACCCGTACGAACTCCGCATCGAGACCACCCCGGCCCGCGGCGAGTTCGTCCGTCCGGTCCGCAGCACCTGCACCTGCCCGCTCGGCGGCGACTGCAAGCACGTCGCCGCAGCCCTGCTCACCATCAACGCCCGTGCACTCGCCGCAGCCGCCGGCCCGAAGCCGGAACAGCCGGCTCCACCGCCCTCGGACTGGAGGCACGACCTCGCCCGCCTCGCCGGTGACGACGAGCAGGTGGCCGAGCCGCAGGGCACCCCCATGGGACTGCAGTTCGAGTTGCGTGACGCGGTCTCCGCCCGGCTCGCCTCGCGTGCGCGAGCCGCCGGGCGCGCGCTGCCGACGGCCTCGCGGTCGGTGCGACTCGGCGTCCGCCCGGTGACCCGCAGCGACGCCGGCAACTGGGTTCGGGGGCAGCTGACGTGGGGCACGCTCCCCTACTCGATGAACCGGCTCGGCCTCTCCCCCGAGCAGCACGCCTGGTTCGTCCAGTTCGCCGCGCTCCACCGCGCCGGGCAGCTCGCCGGGCTCCCGGGCGAGGCCGAATGGATCCACATCGACGACTTCGGCAGTCCGCTGCTCTGGCCGCTCCTCACGCAGGCACCGGCCCTCGGCATCGCGTTCGTCACCGGCAAGCGCGAGGGCGGTGCCGTGCTCGGTGCCGAGGCGCGTGTCCTCCTCGACGTCGCCCGGCAGGACGGCGGGCTCGTGATCGGTGCGAGCGCGGTCCTCGACGGCCGACCGGCGGCTCCCGGCACGGCCCGGACGATCGGCGACCACGGCGTCTACGTCTTCCGCGAGAGCCCCGAGTTCCACGTCGCGTTCGCCCCGACGGTCGCCCCCGTGCCGGAGGACCAGCGGCGCATGCTCGTCGACGGCGCACGGATCACCGTTCCGGAGCCCGAGGTCGCCGAGTTCCTCGCCGACTGGTCCCCACGACTCCGGGGTGCGCTCGGCCTCGTCAGCGCCGACGGCTCCGTCGAGCTGCCAGAGCGCACGCCGCCCGAACTCGTCCTGACGACGACGTTCGAACCGGCCCGGGCGCCCCGCACGGACGACCGCGTGCACCTGCAGTGGCGCTGGCACGTCGATGGGCGGAAGGACCCCGTCGCGCTGCACGGACCCCTCCCGGACCTCGCCGGGCTGCGCGCGGCCGACGACACGGGCGGCCCGACCGGACCCGGCGGCGGACTCGCGTGGTTCGAGGACGGCACGATCGACGGCGCCGACGTCGCGGTGTTCGCGAACGAGCTGTTGCCGGAGCTGCCCGCGCTCGGCGTCCGCACCGTCGTGCAGGGCGAACGCGTCGACTACGAACGGCTGACCGGTCGGCCGCACATCCGCGTGACGACCATGCCGTCGGACAAGCACGACTGGTTCGACCTCGGCATCTTCGTGTCGGTGAACGGCAAGCAGGTGCCGTTCACGCCGCTGCTCCGGGCGCTCGCGAAGCGGGACCGGCGGATGAAGCTCATCGACAACTCGTACCTGTCGTTGTCCGACCCCGCGTTCGACCGGCTGAAGGAGCTCATCGACGAGGCGCGCGACCTCGACGAGTGGGAGCCCGACCAGCCGATGACCGTGACGCCGCTGCAGGCCGGGCTGTGGTCCGAGTTCGACCAGCTGGCCGACGAGACCTCGCACGACGAGCGGTGGGAGGCGATCGCGGCGGGGCTGCTCGGGGCGACGCCGCCGGAGTCGGTGTCCGTGCCGGACTCGGTGCACGCCGAGCTCCGGCCGTACCAGCACACCGGGTACGCCTGGCTGTCGTTCCTGCTGTCGCACGGGGTCGGCGGGGTGCTCGCGGACGACATGGGTCTCGGCAAGACGCTGCAGGTCCTCACGACGATCGCCGCCGCGCGGGAGTCCTCGCCGGACGCGCCGCCGTTCCTCGTCGTCGCGCCGACCTCGGTCGTCGGCAACTGGGCGGCGGAGGCGACCCGGTTCACGCCGTCGCTGCGCGTCACCACGATCGGCGCGACGACGCTGAAGGACCCCGGGCTCGTCGCACGCGCGGCTGCCGCGTCGGACATCGTCGTGACGTCGTACGCGCTGCTCCGGCTCGACGCGCAGGCGTACACCGACCTGCCGTGGACGGCCCTCGTGCTCGACGAGGCGCAGTTCGTGAAGAACCCGCAGTCGCAGACGCACCGGGTGGCGGTCGACCTCCGCGCGCCGGTGAAGTTCGCGATCACGGGCACGCCGCTCGAGAACGGGCTGACGGACCTCTGGGCGCTGTTCCACATCGTCGCGCCCGGGCTGCTGTCGTCGTGGTCGCGGTTCGGGGACGACTACGTGAAGCCGCTCGGTTCGCCGGACCTCCGCGGCGCCGCCCGTCAGGAGCTCACCGCGCGGCTCCGACGGCGGATCCGGCCGCTCATGCTCCGGCGGACGAAGGAGAGCGTCGCCGCCGACCTCCCGCCGAAGCAGGAGCAGGTCGTCCGGGTGACGCTCGACCCCGCGCACCGGACCCTGTACGAGACGACGTTGAACCGGGAGCGGCTGAAGGTCCTCGACCTCATCGACGACCTCGCGAAGAACCGGATGATCGTGTTCCGATCGCTGACCCTGCTGCGGATGCTCGCGCTGTCACCGGCGCTGGTCGACGGTTCGCGAGAGGACCTGTCCTCCGCGAAGCTCGACCTGCTGCTCGACGAACTCGAACAGCTCGCCGCCGAGGGTCGCCGCGCCCTGGTGTTCAGCCAGTTCACCTCGTTCCTCCGCATGGTGGCCACCGCCCTCGACGACCGGGGCGTCGGCTACGAGTACCTCGACGGCTCGACGAGGCGCCGCCCCGAGGTCATCGACCGCTTCCGGAACGGCACCGCCCCGGCGTTCCTCATCTCGCTCAAGGCCGGTGGCTTCGGGCTGACCCTGACCGAGGCGGACACCGTGTTCGTGCTCGACCCGTGGTGGAACCCCGCCGCCGAGAACCAGGCGGTCGACCGGACGCACCGCATCGGCCAGACCCGGTCGGTGAACGTGCAGCGGTTCATCGCCGAGGACACCATCGAGGAGAAGGTCCTCGCGCTCGCGGCGAAGAAGGCCGAGCTGTTCGCGACGATGATCGACGACGACGCCCTCTTCGCCGAGGACCTCACGGCCGACGACATCCGCTCCCTGCTGGCCTGACGCGCGGGCGCGCCGTTGGGCGTACGGTGCGGAGCCCGTCAGCCCGAGTGCTCTCGCCCACTCCGTGCACGGTCGTAGGCGCCCACCGTGACCGGCCAATGGAACGCGCGGGGTGCGGGACGGGAGGCGCGGGTCGGGCCCGCACCGCGCCTCCAGTCCGCCGAAGGCGCGGCAGCAGGACGAGTGACGTCCCGCGGGACCACGGCGGTGCGTGGTCCCGCGGGACGTGGGTCGTGCCGAGGGTCAGCGGGCGAGGGCGTCGATCGCGGTGACCTCATCGGACGACAGCTCGATCCGGGCGCCGGCGGCGTTCGACCGGATGCGCTCGGGGTTCGACGACTTCGGGATGACGACGAACCCGTGCGCGACGTGCCAGGCAACGATGATCTGCGCACTGTCCGCGTCGTGTGCGTTCGCGATGTCGACGAGCGTCGGGTCGTGCAGGTTGCTCGCCTTGAAGGGGCTGTAGCCCTCGAGGACGACCCCGCGGGACGCGAGCCCGTCCGCCACGGCGCGGTCGAACTCGACGGGGCTCCACTTGATCTGGTTCACGGCCGGGGCAGTCCCCGTGGCAGAGGTGATCTCGTCGATCTGCGTGAGGGAGTAGTTGCTCACCCCGACCGCCTTCGTGAGGCCGTCCGACTGCGCCTGGACGACCTGCTCCCACACGTCCGGGCGTGCGTCGCCGTTCGGCGGCCAGTGCACGAGCCAGAGGTCGAGGTGGTCGAGGCCGAGCTGGTCGAGGCTCTCCTCGATGGTCTCCCGCACGCGGTCGGCGTTGTCCGGCGGCAGCTTGGTCGTCACGAAGACGTCGTCGCGGGCGAGTCCGGACTCGGCGACGGCCTTCCCGACGCCGCGCTGATTGCGGTACCCGGTGGCGGTGTCGATGTGGCGGTACCCGGCCGCCAGTGCTTCGCCGACGGCGGCGGGCGCCTCGGCGTCAGGGATCTGCCAGGTGCCGAAGCCGAGGAGCGGCATCGACCCACCGGTGACGGACACGGACGGGTTCGCGTAATCGGTCATGCACCCGTGTCTACGCCGTGCCCGCGGAACGGTTCAGAGCGAGGCGGTCCACTCGGCGACTGTGACGACCTCGGCCTGCCGCGGGAAGACCTTCTCGGTGAGGACACGGTGGACCTCCGCGTCGCCGTCGGCACACGCGTCCGAGAGGACCGTCAGCCCGAAGTCGAGGTCCGCCGCCTGGCGCAGCGTCGAGAGGACGACGCCGCTCGTGGCGATCCCGGCGAGCACGAGGTCGCGGACCTCGAGGCCGCGGAGCAGCACGTCGAGGTCCGACCCGGCGAAGGCACTGACGCGGAGCTTCGTCACGACGAGGTCGTCGTCCCCGACCCCGAACGCGCTGTGCACGTCGGTCGATCCGGGAGTCTGGGACCCGATGCGCTCCCGCATCCCGCCGAACATCTTGTTCGTGCGCGCGGCCTCGGGTGCGCCCGGCCGGAACGCCACGCGGACGAAGACCACGGGGATGCCGCGCTCCCGGGCGGCCGAGACCGCTGCCGTCGCCGCAGCCAGGGCCTCGTCCGTACCGAGTCGTTCGACGATGCTGTTCTGGTAGTCCATGACGAGGAGTGCGGTGCCCACCTCGTGGACGTTACTCCGGCTGGCCGGGCGGCCGACCCTCCGCCGGGGTCCGGGGCGATGTCCGACGTGTCCGGCATCATCGTCGGTGCACCGCACCACCGCACCACCAGGAGCTCCACCCACGCATGACGTCCCGCCGACGCCGCACCAGCACCAGCCTCACGTCCGTCCTCGTCGTCCTCGCACTCGCACTCGCCGTCTGCGGGTACGCCCTGCACACCGCGGGCATCATCGCGCCCGACGCCGACGCCGCACCGGCGACGACCAGCGCACCCACGGGGACCGACGCCCCCACCATCGAGACGGAACCGGGCGCGCCGGGGACGACCCGCGCCTCCCGAACCGACGCGCCGAGCGCGACGACCGCGCCGAGCGCGACCGACGCCGACGCCGACGCCGCAACAGCAGCCACCGCGCGGGCCGAACTCGCCGCCCTGCCGGTCAAGGGCAAGGCCCCCGCCACCGGGTACGACCGGGTCGGCGACTTCGGCACCGCGTGGCTCGACGTCGACCGGAACGGCTGCGACACGCGGAACGACGTGCTGGCGCGGGACCTGTCGGCGATCACCCGCCAGGGCCCCTGCCGGGTGCTCACCGGGACGCTCGTGTCGCCGTACACCGGGGCGACGATCGGCTTCGTGCGCGGCGAGACGACCTCCACCCTCGTGCAGATCGACCACGTCGTCGCGCTCGAGAACGCCTGGCGGACCGGGGCCCAGCAGCTCTCGCAGCGTGAGCGGGAGTCGCTCGCCAACGATCCGGCGAACCTGTTCGCGGTGGACCGGCACTCGAACGCGCAGAAGCGTTCCGGCGACGCCGCGACCTGGCTGCCGGCGGACAAGTCGTTCCGGTGCACGTACATCGAGCACCAGGTGGCGGTGAAGACGAAGTACCGCCTGTGGGTGGCCCCGGCCGAGCACGATGCGATGGAGCGGATCCTGCGGACCTGCTGAGCACGGCCGCAAGACAACAGGTGTAGCCTATCTCCCGTCGATGCGAATGCATCGTTCGGACTCGCTGCTCCACCGCGGACCCCGAGCCCTTCACCGTCGAAGACCTCAGGAGGCCTCCCCATGACCGCAACCAGCTCCCCCACGACCCGCTTCACCGACCGCGTCGTCCTCATCACCGGCGGCGGCTCCGGCCTCGGCCGTGCGACCGCCGTCCGCCTCGCCGCCGAGGGCGCGAAGCTCTCCCTCGTCGACGTCTCTGCCGAGGGACTCGAGGCCTCGAAGGCCGCCGTGCTCGAGACCGCCCCCGACGCCGAGGTCCTCACCACCGTCGCCGACGTCTCGGACGAGGCCCAGGTCGAGGCCTACGTCACCGCCACCACCGAGCGCTTCGGCCGCATCGACGGCTTCTTCAACAACGCCGGCATCGAGGGCAAGCAGAACCCGACCGAGTCGTTCACCGCCGCCGAGTTCGACAAGGTCGTCTCGATCAACCTGCGCGGTGTGTTCCTCGGCCTCGAGAAGGTCCTGAAGACCATGCGCGAGCAGGGTTCCGGCATGGTCGTCAACACGGCGAGCGTCGGCGGCATCCGCGGCATCGGCAACCAGTCCGGCTACGCCGCCGCCAAGCACGGTGTCGTCGGTCTCACCCGCAACTCCGCCGTCGAGTACGGCCGCTACGGCATCCGCATCAACGCCATCGCCCCCGGTGCCATCTGGACGCCGATGGTCGAGAACTCGATGAAGCAGCTCGACCCGGAGAACCCCCGCAAGGCCGCCGAGGAGTTCATCCAGGTCAACCCCTCCAAGCGCTACGGCGAGGCGCCCGAGATCGCCGCGGTCGTCGCCTTCCTGCTGTCCGACGACGCCTCGTACGTCAACGCCACGGTCGTCCCGATCGACGGCGGGCAGTCCGCCGCGTACTGAGTCACGCAGCCCGGCGCGCGGCCACCTCGACGTGCGCTGGGCATCGGCCTGGAGGCGCGGCGCACCCCCGCCCCGCGTGGCAGGCTGCGGACATGGCTGAGCAACTCACGGTCCCGCAGGCGTTCGCGCTCCTCCAGATCGAGTCCGACGGGCGGAAGTCCACGGACGTGCAGACCCTTGACGCCGGGCTCGCCGGCGCCGTCCTCGCGGACCTCGCCCTGCGCGGCGTCGTCTCGCTGCAGGACGGCTTCGTCACCGTCGTGAACGGTGCTGCCACCGGCGACCCGGTCCTCGACGGGGTCGTCGGCACCATCGCGGCCGCCGACAAGCCCCGCAAGGCGAAGTGGTGGATCACCCGCATCGGCAAGCGACCGCTGCGGGACGACGTGTTCGCCGGACTCATCGCACGCGGCCTCATCACGCTCGAACAGGGGAAGACGCTCGGCATCTTCCCCACCACGAAGTACCCGGAGCGCGACGGTGGCCCCGAAGCGCTCCTCCGCGCCGGCATCGGCGACGTCCTCGCCGGGCGCGCCGAACCCACGCCGTTCGCCGCCGCCGTCATCGGCCTGCTCGACGCGACCACCACGCTCCGCAAGCAGTTCGGCAAGGTCGACCGGGCGCTCGTGAAGGAGGTCACCTCGGGCGGCTGGGCCAGCCCCGCGGTCAAGGCCGTGCTCGAGGACATCCAGACGGCGGCGATCATGGCGACGGTGGCGGCGAGCACCGCGGCGACGACGGCGACGATCTCCTCGAGCTGAGCCCGACCGCCGACGTCGGCGCCGCGGGAGCAGGTTTTGTTCCGGGTCCGTGACCGTTCCGGTTCGCGATCCCCGGCTTCTCCGAACCAGAACGGTCAACCAGCGGGCGCGGTCCCCGGTCGCCGTGCTGCAACGTCGTGACGACCCCGTCGGCCGTGACAGCATGGTCGACGACCCCAGGAGGGAACCGCATGAGCACCAACGACCAGACCGGATCCGCCTTCGGCCGTGGCGTCGACAAGACCCCACCGACCGCCGCCGCCGAACTCCGGCGGCGCATGGCGACCTCGCCCGCCGGCTTCCTCCGCAGCGCCGCCTGGGTGCCGTGGCGACCCGCGGACGCTCCCGACGGCGGAAGCGTCGCGCACGTGGTCATCCGCGAGAAGCCGTTCGTCCCGGTGTTCACCGACCCCGCCGAACTCGCCGCCGGCCTGCCCGACACCGAGGGCCGTCCGGTGTCGATGTCCGAGCTCGTGACGGCGCTGCCGGAGGAGTTCGGCATCGTCGTCGACCCCACGAGTGCCGCCGAGGCGAACTTCCTGCACGCCGACGTCCTCGCGGGCATGCGCGCGCAGATGCAGAGCGGTGTCCACCTCGACGAGGACCCCGACCAGGGCTGACCCCGTCGCCTAGCGGCTGCTCGGACCGGGCTCGACGAGCTCGATGAACCGGGACAGCAGCGACAGCCCGGCGATCGAGGGCGGCAAGCCCGTCGCCAGCGCCGGCGAGTACACGAGGTACGCCGCCCACTTCGCCCGCGACAGCGCCACGTTCAACCGGTTCGGTATGAGCAGGAAGTCGAGCCCGCGCGGGATGTCGGCGGCGCTCGACGCCGCGAGCGACACGATCGACACGACGGCCTCGCGCCCCTGGAACAGGTCCACGGTGCCGACCTGCGTCCCCCGCAGTCCTGCACGGTCGAGGGCGTCACGGATCACCGCACCCTGGGCGTTGTACGGCGCGACGACGATCACGTCCTCGTCCGTCAGCACGCGTTCGGTGTCACCGTCCACCCACCGCCGACCGACGACGTCCTGCGCGAGGGCGACGACCCGAGCCGCTTCCTCCACCGAGGACGTGGTGTTCCCGGCGTGCACGATCGGCTCCGGGTGGACGCCCGCGTCGATGCCGTCGAGGTGTCGCCCGGACACCATCGACGCGAGCTGCCCGTCGTACGACAGCGCCGACACCGACGCCGTGAGTGCCGGCTCCATCCGCCGGGTCCGCGCCAGGAAGTACCCGAACGCGTCCGGCAGCACGTGCTGGCCGTCGGCGAGCCAGCCGAGGGCCGACTCGTCGACGGGCTCCGGGTGGGACCCCTGCGACACCTGCGGCAGCTGCTGCGGGTCCCCGAGGAGGAGCAGGCGCGTCGCCGCGATCGAGGACGCGATCGTCGGCGCGAGGGAGAACTGCCCGGCCTCGTCCACCACGAGCAGGTCGAGGGAGCGGCGCGGGATCGTGCCCTCGTTCGCGAAGGTCCACGCGGTCCCGCCGACGACCCCGCCCCTGCCGGTCTCGGCGCAGGACGACAGGAACGCAGCCACGGCGGCGTTGTTCTTCACGGGCGTCCACGGTGCCGACTCGACGTCGTCCGGGTCCGCTCCCGCCCGGGGCACCTTCACCACGCGGTCGGCGGGCACCCCGGCCTGCACGACCGACGACAGGAAGTTCTCCGAGGTCGCGTGCGACTGCCCGACGACCCCGACGCGCCAGCCGTACTCGCGCACCAGCCGCGCGACGACGTTCGACCCGACGTACGTCTTGCCCGTCCCCGGAGGGCCTTGGATCGCCAAGTACGACCGGTCGAGGCCGAGCAGCGTCGCGACCACGGCCGACACCGTGTCGTCCCCCTGCACGGGGACGATCGGCCCCCGCGGCGGGACCCGCCGGAGGAGGTCGAGCGCCGGATCGGGCAGCATCGCGGGCAGGGCGTCGAGGACCGCCTGTCCCCACTCCGCGATCGCCTCGGGCTGGGGCTTCGCCCGCGGTGGTGCCGCCGGCGCGAGGGCGACCGGGAAGTCCTCGTGCGGAGAGCCGCCGACCGGCAGGCTCTCCTTCACGAGCACCTCGAAGCCGTCACCGTCCTCGAACGCGTCCAGCACGACGGCGCGGGCCGAAGCGCCCTTCGAACCCGGCGCCGGAGCGGCGATCGACGGCGGGAGCGGGTCGTCGTAGACGAGGTGGGGCGTGCCTCCTGGACGGAGCCGCGAACCGGGCGCGAGCGTCCCCGACAACCGGATCTCTCGGGACTGCGACCGGGCACGCGGCAGCGTGTCCCAGTCGCGCTCGACCGACGCCCGCTCGACGACCAGCACGTCGCGGGTGTCCGCCCACTCGTCGACCGGGTTCCGCAAGCGGTCGAAGTGGTCCTGCCAGAAGGTCTTCGCCTCGCGCCGGTGGTAGTCGATCGCGGCTGCGGCGAGCGCCAACGCCGTCTGGTCGGGCGTCCGGTCGAGGGCGTCGACCCCGTCGAGCTGCGCGGCGAGCGCCGTGTACACGGGGTTCGGTTCGCGGTCGACCGGGATCGGCGGGAGCAGTTCGTCCGGCTCGGCAGCGACGGGCGCGGACGAGGACGCGCGCGCTGTCGCTCGGAGCGACAGGAGCCAGTCGCGCAGACGGAGGGTCGACCGGCAGTCGTAAGCGTTGTAGTCGGCGACCTCGTCGAGCATGTGCTGCCCGGCGGTGGCGTCACCGTTCCGGAGCTCCTCGATCGCGTCGACGTACGCGGTGATGCTGTCCGCCGCGTTCGTCACATCGCTGAGCCGCAGGTCCGAACCCATGTAGAGCGGCTCGAGCTTCTTGATGGAGTAGCTGCGGCTGCCGACCACGAGCGCCTTGCGAACGATCGGGTACAGGTCGACGAGGACCCCGGCGCGGAGCAGGTCGTCGACGGCTTCCTCCCCGACGCCGTGCCGGGCGGCGAGGGACAGCAGGTGCGTCCGCTCGTACGCCGCGTAGTGGTAGATGTGCATCCCCGGGTACTGCTGCCGCCGAGCCTCGACGAAGGCGAGGAAGTCCAGCAGCGCCTGGCGCTCGTCGCGGATCGTGTGCGCCCAGAACGCCGTGAAGCGTGCCTCGGGGTCGACGAGCCCGAACAAGTAGTCGAGTCCCCAGTGGACGCCGTCCTCGGTGTGGAGCGGGTCTCCCTCGAAGTCGAAGAACACGTCGCCCGGGTCTTGCGTCGGGATCGCGTCGAGCGCTCGGGCGTCGAGCACCTCGAAGAGTGGCTTGGTCGGCCCGGTCGCCTGGGCACCGTCGGCTGCGGTCCGCGCGTGCTCGGTGTCGACCTGGAGGCGCGCCTGACGCACCAGCCGCGCTTGCGTCCCGCGCGGGAGACCGGGCACGGCCGTGGTCCGGTCCGCCAGCTCGTCGATCGTCCGCACCCCCTGCCGGATGAGCTTCGTCCGCTGGTCGAGGCGCATGCCCGCGACGAGGACCAGGTCACGGTGCTCGGCGACCTGTGTCGTGCACACGTCGCATCGGCCGCACGACGAGTACCGCGGGTCGGCCCACTGCAGCGGCTCGGTCTCGGCCAGGCGCTCGGCGATCACCCGCTGCAGCTCGGCGCGCTGCGTCCGGTACACGGGTGCGATGTCGGCGAGGTCGTGCGTGGTGGTCGTCCGGTCGCCGAGCACGAGGTGGACCTGCTCGCCGGTGGGGATGCCGTGCGCCTGCATCTGCTCGGCGTACGCGGCCAGCTGCAGCAGCGCGCTGATCTTGGCGTGGCGGGCGAGCTTGGTGTCGTACACCTCGTACTGGCCGCGCTCGTTCCGCATGATGAAGTCCGCGAAGCCGATGAAGCCCGGCGCCCCTGCCGTCGGCGACGCGAAGAAGGTCGGTTGGTAGAGGACGTCCGCGCCGGTGCGCATCGCGTCCAGCGCGGCCGCCGCTGCCGACGGGTACTCGGCCGGCGCCGGTCGGTCGAACTCGACGACGTCCCGCGTGTCCTTCAGGATGGCGAGGTAGTCGAGCTCGTGCTGGTCCCCCAGGCGTGCGGTGCGCTCGAGCATGTCGTCGTGCGACTCGGGCAGCGGCTCGCCCCGGCCGAGCTTGACGTCCATGCGCCGGAGGAACGCCCACTCGCAGGCCGCCCACGTCGAGAGGTCGCTCGGGCTGAGCAGGACCTGCCCGTCGCCGCCGATCTGCATGCGTCTCCCCCGTCTCCTCGGTGCCCTGCGAGCCTAGGCCCGCCCGCCGACACCACCATGCAGAAGTGAAATATGCATTGCGACATTCTGGTACTGCAGTCCATAGTGCTGTTGGATCCGCAACCGTCGCGGCTCCGTCGAAGAAGGGGAACCACATGACACGTCTGCGGCACACGATGATCGGGCTCGCTGCGACCGGCGCGCTGATCGCCGGAGGGGTGTTCGTCACCCCAGCAGCCAACGCAGCGGAAGCATCACGCACCGAGACGGACGTGATGCGCGAAGCGACGAGCCTCACTCCCACGCAGATCGATCAGGCCATCACCGAAGCGCGCGCGGTGGGCGCAGTCACGAGCATGGTGGCGACACCGGACGGCTCGGTGACGACGATCGACCTCGGGGACGGGTTCGTCTTCGACCTCGTGACGGCGCCGACGACGCAGCGCATCGGTGCCGGCAGGGACTCCAAGGGAACCTTCGTGAGCTTCAACGCCACCGACCAGAACATGATCATCAGCGGCTCCGCATTCGCCCTCGGCGCGGCGGTCTGCGCCGTGAGCGGCGGGACGTTCTGCGTCGTCGTCGGGGCGATCCTGACGGCTGCCACGGTCGCGATCACGGGCAGCGGCGCGATCCGCTGCGGGACGAAGCAGCTGCGGGTCTACCCGTTCGCGGGCGGCAAGGTCAAGCCGCGATGCGCCTGAGGCGAGCGAGCGCCGTGCGCCGGTTCGTCACCAGCCTGCCGTTCGCGCTGATCACCAGCGTGATCCTGGTCGTCCTCGGTTCGGTGTCGGCGACGTGGCCCGCGACCGCCGACCACTGGTACGGACCAGCACTGGCTGCGATCGCATTGTTCCTCGCGATGGTCTCGACCGGCAGCGCGATCCGCCGCCGGAGGAACCGTCGGCCCTGAGCGACGGCACGCACAGCCCGTCGCCCGCACCGACGCCGGCGCGGGCGACGGCTGACGGTCAGATCGTCAGGCCACTGCGGCGCGGACGAAGCGCGGCCCCTCGTACCCGTCCCGGGACACCCACGCCGTGAAGTCCGCGAGCGACCGCACCCAGTGCCCGCGCTCCCCGTACAGCGCCTGGTAGACGACCACCGGCTCCTCGGTCTCGACGTCCCGCGCCACGAGCACCACCTCGTACTCGCCGCCCTTGAAGTGCCGGTACCGTCCCGGCATCACGGCTGCCGGCAGCAACTCGGCGAGCAGCTGTGCGACCCGCCGCTTGGTCTCGTCGCGGATGGGCCGGACTTCCTCGATCCCCTTGCCGGCCGGGTCGGTCAGCTCCCAGTCCTCGTACCGCTTGCCGGGGAACACCGGACACGCGTCGCCACACCCCATCGTGATGATCGCATCGGACGCTTGCACGTCCGACGTCTTGAGCAGCTGCGGGACGGCCCCGGAGATGTCGATGCCGTCCTCCGCCATGGCCGCGACGGCGATCGGGTTGATCTGCGACCCCGCCTCGCTCCCGCCGGACAACACGCGCACACGGTCCCCGCCGAGCGTGCGTGCGTACCCGGCTGCCATCTGGGAGCGTCCGGCGTTGTGGACGCAGACGAACAGGATCGTGGGGACGTCGTTCATGCGACCAGCCTGCACCACACGACCCAGCGCCTCGAATCCCGCGCGAGCGCGACACGGCGGCGTGATCCCGACGCGGAGGTGCGGGAATCCGCAGCCCTTCCGGATTCACGAGTCCGGACGCCTGCGATCCTGAGCGGACAACTAGGGTCGAGCCATGGCATCCAGCGGCAAGGTCATCGGCGGCACCTACGTCGACTCCATGGTGTCCACTGCGACCTTCGGCAGCGGCATCGTCATCCAATCCGGCTTCCGCGGGCGGAAGGTCGACCTCGAGACCGTCGCACGATGGGAGGAAGTCACCCTCGACGCGCGTGGCGCGAAGACCGCGAGCGCCGTCGGGCAAGCCGTGGTCGAGGCCGTCCTGCCACGCTTCCTCAGCCGAGGAGCATCGGCGGCGATCGGCGCGTCCATCGAGTCCTCGAGCCGGCCGCCGCGCGGTGTCCGGATCGAGTGGACCGACGGCAAGCAGCCCTCGCTCCTGAAGCTGCCGGAGGACCTGTTCACGCACTTCGAACTGCTGCTCGACGAGCGCCGTGCCGAGGTGGAGGTCGGTGATGTCGAAGTGGACGTCGCCGTCGTGACGACCACGGCCGCGGCAGCACCTGCCGCTCCGCAGACGCTCACCGAGCAGGCCTTCTCGATGGTCTCCGGTCTCTTCAGGGACCGCGCGAAGCCGACAGCGAGTGCGACCCCTGCTGTGAACGAGGTCGAGGCCGCCTCCCCGTCGACGAGTGATCTCACGGAACAGCTCATGCAGCTCGCACAGCTGCGCGACGCCGGCGTCCTGACCGAAGCGGAGTTCGCGGCGAAGAAGGCGGAGCTGCTCGCGCGGATCTGACGCGCTCCCCGTCTTTAGACTCGGCTCCATGACCGAGCCGGCACGCACCGAACGTGGTCTCGACCGTCTCGTGAACTTCTCCGACGCGACCGTCGCCATCGCGATCACGATCCTGATCCTCCCGCTCGTCGACCTGGCCGGCGAACTCAGCGGTGGCAGGGGCGCCGGAGACCTGCTGCAGGAGCACTGGCCGGCGCTCCTCGAGTTCTTCATCACGTTCTGGGTCATCGCCCGCTTCTGGACGCTGCACCACCAGGTGTTCGAGCACGTCCGCTCGTACAACATCCGCGTGATGCAGCTCAACTTCGTGTGGCTCGTGAGCATCGCGTTCCTGCCCTTCGCCGCGAACCTGCTCAACACCGAGGTCGAGGGCGACCGGGTGGCACACGCCCTCTACCTGGGCAGCATGGTCGTGACGAGCCTCACGCTGACCGCGATCGAGTGGGAGCTCCGCCGCTCCCCGGAGCTGCTGTCCTCGCCGCTCGGCGACTGGCGGAAGGGCCCGATCGCCGCCGTGCTGCTCGCCCTCGCGCTCGTCCTCTCGATGATCTTCCCGTCGATCGGCCTGTACTGGGTGCTCCTCCTGGTCCTCCAGGGCACACTCGGCCGACTGCTGCCGAAGCCCCGCACCTGACCCGACCGGACCGGACGCCGCCGCCCGGACGCCGCAGCTCGTCACACGCGGTCATGTCGATGCTCCCGAGCACCTGAGGACGTACCGTCTCGACATGACCGTCGCCGCAGCAGTCGCCGTCCTCGTGGGAGTCCTCGCACTCGCCACGGCCCTCGGCCTGGTCCTGCGCGCCCGGACCGGCCGAGCCCGCCCCACGCGGACGAACGACACCCGCACCACCACCGATCCGACGACCGCCGACCTCGCCCCCGCCGAGGCCTTCGGCACCGAGGCCACCCTCGTCCAGTTCTCCACCCCCACCTGCGCCCGCTGCCCGGCCACCCGTCGCCAGCTCGACGCCCTCGCCGCCGAGCACCCCGGCGTCACCCGTCTCGAGATCGACCTCGCGGAACGCCCCGAGCTCGCCCGACGCTTCGCGGTCATGCAGACCCCCACGGTCCTGCTCCTCGACCGAGGCCGCGCGGTGCACACCCGGTTCGGCGGCCCGCCACGACCCGCCGAACTCACCGCAGCCCTCGACACCGCCCTGGCAGCAGCAGCAAGAGCAGCAACAGCACCGACAGCACCAGCAACGACCCCCGGAGACCAGTCCCCATGACCGCCACGAACGACCCCGCCCGCGGCATCGACCCCCGTTCCCCGAGGTTCGGCGCCGCCATCACGACCGTCCTCCTCGCGGCGACGATCGTCCTCACCCTGATCCCCGCGACGTGGCCGATCGGCATCGCACTGCTCGCCGTCATCGTCGTGCTCTTCGCCATCGGCGGCATCGCCGGCATCCGCCGCCACCCCTACGGCGCGCTGTTCCGCCGGCTCGTCCGCCCGAGGCTCGGCCCGCCCGCCGAGCTCGAGGCCCCGGAACCACCGACCTTCGCCCAGCAGGTCGGCCTCGTCATCACGGCCCTCGCCCTCGTGCTCGCGCTCGTCGGCGTCCCGTACGCGGCTCCCGTCGGTGCGGCGATCGCGCTCGTCGCCGCGTTCCTCAACGCCGTCTTCGACGTCTGCATCGGCTGCCTCCTCTACGTGTGGCTGGTCCGCGCAGGCGTCTTCCGCCAGCGGTCCGCGGTCTGATCACGGGCCTGGAGGCGCGACCCACCTCCGCGACGCAGGTCGCGTCGTCGAGGTGATCCGCGCCTCCTGGCACCCGTGCCCCGTCTCGTAGGCTGACCGCATGGGGGACCACACCACACCACTGCTCAAGAAGGTCGCGACCTACCTCGCCGACCACGAGAACTCCGGCGCGGCCGACATCATCCCCGGCTACGCGCCCCCGACCAGCTCCCGCCCGAGCCGCCGGATCGAGGTCGGCGGACGCCTCACCCTCACGCCCGGGGTCCTCTGGTTCCACGCCCACCCGCTCAACTTCGCCCGCTCCGACTTCGGGATCCCCGTCGAGGAGATCGCCCGACTCGACGACGTGTCGAGCGGCCTGCGGAAGAAGGTCCGGATCACCCTTCGGAGCGGGATCGAGCCGACCTTCCTGATGTGGGGCATCCCCCGGTTCATCGAGGCGGTGGAGCGGGCGCGCAGCGCGCTCTGAACGGACGGACTGGAGGCGCGGCTCGCCTCCGCCCCACAGGTGGCGGCGGAGGATCCCCCCACGACATCCTCCGCCGCCACGACTCGAGCGCGCGACGGCTCAGTGCGTTGCGAGCGCCTGCTCGCTCAGCGCGACCAGGTCGTCCGCGCGCAGGCTCGGCCACCCGTGCAGGAGCTCGCGCCACTCGGCCGGCAGCGCGGCCGCGCCGTACAGCGCACCCGCGAGCCCACCGGCAATCGCGGCCACCGTGTCGGTGTCGTTCCCGGTCCGGACCGCGCGGACGAGCGCGTCCTCGAGCGACGAACTCCGCTTGACCGCCGAGTACGCGGCCTGCATCGCGGACACCACCCACCCGTTCGAGTCCGTGAAGTCGACCGGCTCGGAGTGCTCTGCCGTGACGAGCCGGTCCACCCACAGCCGACGCTTCTCGAGGTCGAGCAGGTCGAGGCCCCGCAGCACGTCGAGCTCGCCGGTGAGCACCGCGTGCCGGATCGCCACGCACCAGAGCACGCACGCGTCCCCGGCGTCCGACTCGTGGTGGGTGAGGTCGCTGATCGCCCGGGCGGCCTCGGCGAGCCGGAGTTCCTCGTCGGCCGCACCGGTCAGGTACCCGAGCACGAGCGGTGCCGTCCGCATGAGCGATCCGTTGCCGGCCGACTGCCCCTTGTACTCGTGTTCCTGCCGGGCCGCAGCGCGTGCGTCGGAGGCGACCCGTGCCTCCAGACCCGTGAGGACGTTGCGCGTCTGGATGCCGACGTCGGGCGCGGTGACGGCCCACGCTGCCCAGGCCGCGACGAGGCCGTCGAGCGTTTCCTCGGAGGCCGGGTCGCCGCCGCGCGCGAGCGTGCGGAGGATCGGGACGGCCATGCTCGTGTCGTCCGTCCACTCCCCCGGAGCCCAGCCGAACGAGCCGCCGCCTGTCATCCGGATCGGGGTGGGTTCGGGGACGGCGGGGCGGAACTCGTAGCCCGCGCCGAGCGCGTCGCCCGCGGCGGAGCCGATGACGGCGCCGATCGCCCGGTCGGTCTGTTCGGTGGTCAGCATGGCCGCCTCCTCAGGTTTGCGCGGAATTGCGTAAACCTGAGTCTGCACGATCGTCGCAGTTTGCGCAAGTGTGCGTAAACTCGCTGCCATGGCGAACGAGTACCGCGACGCGAGCGGCAAGCGGCTGACCGACTACCCGCGGCCGTCCGTCGCCGTCGACACCGCGGTATTGACGGTGCCGACGGGGGGCGATCTCTCCGTCCTGCAGGTGTGCGACGCGACCGACGGCGACTGGCGGCTGCCGGGGACGTTCGTGCACGAGGGCGAGCGGTTGGCGGCGGCGGTCCTGCGGTCACTCTCCGACAAGGCCGGCGTGACGGGGCTGGCGCCGACGCAGCTGCACGTGTTCGACGACCCTGCGCGGGACGACCGGGGATGGGTGCTGTCGGTGGCGCACCTCGACGTGGTGCCCTTCTCGGCGCTGTCGTCGTCGCTGAACCCGTCACAGGCGCGGCTGGTCCCGGTCGACACCGCGACGGGGATGGTGCACGGGCACGACGACATCGTGGCGTTCGCGGTGGCCTCCTTGCGGGCGTCGTACGCTGCGGCACCCGATCCGCGAGGCCTCCTGCCCGAGCCGTTCACGATGTCGGAGCTGCGGCACGTGCACGAGGCCGTCCGCGGCGAGCGGCTCCTGCCCGACTCGTTCCGCCGGGCGATGCTGCCGCTGCTCGTCGACACGGGGTCGCGCGCTGCCGCGGGCCCGGGCAAGCCGGCGACCCGGTACCGGCGCGCCTGAGGCCGCCTGCTTGGTGAGCAGAACGGTCGGGTCCGGGGCGCCGACCCGACACTTTCTGCCCACGGAACGCGCCGACGAAACACGAAAGTAACTTGCAGCACTGGCAAGTGTCGGTGCAATGCGCTTTCATGGAGCGCATGACGATCGCTGACCGTACCGACCGCGCCGACGCGTTCGCCCTCGTCCGGACCCAGTCCGGTTCGATGCCGACGAGCATGCGCGCGATCGCCGACGCCGTCCTCGACGACCCCGGCACCGCGGCCACCACGAGCGCCGCCGAACTCGCCGACCGCGCCGGGGTCTCCCCCGCGACCGTCTCCCGCTTCGCCCAGCACCTCGGGTTCGCGAACTTCGCCGCACTCCAGCGCAGCATGACCCGGGCCGTCGAGCGGGGCATCCACGAGCGGCGCGAGACCGAGATCCACGCGGGCGTCAGCGTCGACGACGACGTCACCACCGTGATCGCGAAGGTCACCGAGGACGTCCGCGCCGTGATGAGCGACACCCGCGCCACGCTCGACCCGTTCACTCTCGAAGCCGCAGCGGTCCGCATCAGCGAGGCCCGGCGGGTCGTCCTGTACGGCGTCGGCGCGAGCGGGATCGTCGCCCGCGACCTCCACTTGAAGCTCGAACGCATCGGCATCGCGAGCTCGATCGCGGACGACCCGCACAACGCCCTGACCCTCGCGAGCGTCCTCGTCCCGAAGGACGTCCTCGTCATCACGAGCCACTCCGGCACCACGGTCGAGGCGCTCGAGGTCGCCACCGTCGCGCGCGGGAGCGGCGCCACCGTCGTCGCGATCACCGGCCACGCCACCTCGCCGCTGACCCACCACACCGACCACGTCCTGCTGGGCGTCGCCGGTGCCGAGAGCGACCTCCGCCCCGCCGCGATGGGCAGCCGGATGAGTCAGCTCGCCATCGTCGATGCGCTGTTCATCGTCGTCGCCCAGCGCACCGACGAACGATCCCGCCCGCTCCTCGCACGCAGCCGCCACGCGGTCCGCACGCACCACCGTTCCTGAATCGAGCACCATGCACCACCACGACGACCTCCGCGAGGAGCTGCAGCACCTCGCGACCGAGGCCACCGACTCGTCCCTCGACGACATCGACCTCGTCTCCACCCTCGAGGCTGCCCAGCGCATGAACGCGCTCGACCGCAGCGTGCCCGCGGCACTCGAGCCGTGCCTCCCGGCCATCGCCCTCGCCGCCGACTCGATCGCCGCAGCGTTCTCGCGCGGCGGCCGCCTGATCTATGTCGGTGCCGGCACGCCGGGCCGACTCGGCGTCCTCGACGCCAGCGAGTGCCCCCCCACCTTCGGCACCGACCCCGCGCAGGTCGTCGGCGTCATCGCCGGCGGCTCCGTCGCCCTCACCACCGCCGTCGAGGGCGCCGAGGACGACGAAGCAGCCGCCGTCCGCGACCTCGACGCGCTCGGCCTGACGGCCGACGACGTGGTCGTCGGGATCAGCGCGTCCGGCAGGACGCCCTACGTCATCGCGGCCATCCTGGAGGCGCGGCGCAGGTCCGCCCTGTCCGTCTCCGTCGCGTGCAACCCCGACTCGGCCGCGGGGCGGGAAGCCGACATCGCCATCGACGTGGTCGTCGGTCCCGAGTTCATCGCCGGGTCCACCCGCCTGAAGGCGGGGACCGCGCAGAAGCTCGTCCTGAACATGCTCACCACGCTGGCGATGGTGCGCAGCAACAAGACGTACGGCAACCGGATGGTCGACGTGCGTGCGACGAACGAGAAGCTCATCGCGCGGTCGTTCTCGCTCGTGCAGGACGTCACCGGGGCTGCTCCGGCCGACGTCGCTGCTGCCCTCGATGCTGCGGACGGCGAGGTCAAGACGGCCATCGCGATGATCCTCACCGGGTCATCGGAGTCCGTCGTCCGTTCCCGGCTCGCCGCTGCCGACGGTTCCCTGCGCGCCGTCCTTTCCTGATTTCTCCCGTTCGTCCTTCCTTCCCCCGAGGAGCACCATCAATGACCGATGCACAGCAACTCGCACAACAGATCCTCGACACCGTCGGCGGGTCCTCGAACATCGCCGACGTCGAGAACTGCATGACCCGGCTGCGGGTCGAGGTGGCTTCTCCTTCCTCTGTTGATCTGCCGGCGCTCCAGGCCACCGAGGGGGTCATGGCAGCGATCGCCGCCGGGTCCAACCTGCAGATCGTGCTCGGGCCGGGGTTGGTGGACCGGGTAGCTGATTCGCTCGAGTCGTTGCGTGCTGCTCCTGTTCCGGGTGCGTCCCCGGCTTCGGTGTCGCCCGAGGAGCTGGCGGCGCGGGGCGCGTCGATCAAGGCATCCGCCCGTGCCCGTTCCGACGGCCGCACCATGCGTGCCATCCGTCGCATCTCGGCCATCTTCATCCCGCTCATCCCCGCGCTGATCGCGTGCGGGCTCATCGCCGGGATCAACGGCATCCTGACGAACCTCGGGTGGCTGCCCGGGGTGACGCCGTTCCTCGGCGTGCTGTCCTCCGGGTTCCTGTCCCTGCTCGCCGTGTTCGTCGGGATGAACGCCGCGAAGGAGTTCGGCGGGACGCCCATCCTCGGCGGTGCCGTCGGCGGCATCATCGTCGCCGCCGGCGTCGCGAACGTCACCGTGTTCGGCGAGACCCTGGCGCCCGGGCAGGGCGGTGTGCTCGGTGCGTTGGCGGGCGGCATCCTCGCTGCGTACGTCGAGCGGTTCATGCGGAAGGTCACGCCCGACGTCATCGCGCTCATCGTCGTGCCGACCGTCACCGTGCTCGTCGCCGGGTCCGTGACGCTCGGCATCCTGATGTCCGTCGCCGGCGTCGTCTCCGTCGCCATCGGCACCGCGGCGACCTGGCTGCTCGCGAACGGCGGGGCCTTCGCCGGGTTCATCCTCGGCGGGCTCTTCCTGCCGCTCGTCATGACCGGGATGCACCAGGGGCTCATCCCGATCCACGCCACGCTCATCGAGCAGACCGGGTGGACCGTGCTGCTGCCCGTGCTGGCCATGGGCGGTGCCGGGCAGATCGGTGCGTGCATCGCGCTGTGGGTGCGGTTCCGGTCGAACGCCTCGCTCGTGCGGACGATCCGTGGTGCGCTGCCGGCCGGGTTCCTCGGGGTCGGCGAGCCGCTGATCTACGGGGTAACGCTCCCCCTCGGGCGGCCGTTCATCACGGCGTGCATCGGTGGGGCGTTCGGTGGCGGGGTCGTCGGGCTGTTCGACCAGCTCGGGCACTCCGTGGGGGCGATCGCCATCGGGGCGTCGGACCTGTCGCTCATCCCGCTGTTGAACGGGTCGTCCGGCTACGGCTGGGCGGTGCTCGGGTACGGGTCGGGGCTCGTGGTGGCGTACGTGGTGGGGTTCGTGGCGACGATGGTGTTCGGGGTGTCCGCGTCGGTGCGCGCCGACCTAGAGTCGCAGTCCGCTCCGGGTGCGCCGCTCGACATCGTCGCAGCGGCCGAGCCCGCCGACGCGACGGAGGCCGAGCCCGCCGGAGCCACGCGCTGATGCGGTTGGGGGCGAGCGCGCACCTCGGCCACGCCGAGCTGGCCGCATCCACCTTCGCGGCGGCTGCAGGGTCCGGGGCGACACTCGCCTCGCAACGCGCGTCGCGTCGCGTCGCGTCGCGTCGCGTCGGGAGGGTGCTCCGCGCCTCCAGACAGTCAGCGCGGACGACTACGGATTCCGTAGCGCTTCCGCGACCCGCTGCGCGAAGCCCGGGGCTCCGCTGCGTGACAGCCGACCAAGCAGTCGATCGATCTCCACGGGAGGCTGACGCATGGCGGCTGCCTGTTCAGTGACGATCCGGCACGCCCCGCTCGGCGACAGATCAAACTGGTCCAAGAGGAACGCGTCAGTTCGGACGGCTTCTAGCCCCAAGGGTGCGAGCACCGAGTCCGGGAAGTCCTTCACGTTCTCCGTGACGATGAGGTCGGCTCTCCCGAGGAGCGCGGCAGCCACGACGTGCGCGTCATTCGGATCAGGCAGTTCGATGCCCTGGGTGAGCGGTTCCCAACCCTCCACGAGTGCGTCGTCGAAGGCTTCGTTCATTGATCGGAAACGACTGCGGAATCGACTCGGGTCAACACCCGGATGGATGCGCCCAAGAGCTCTGAGCGCTTCGTCGAGCACGCTCTGAGACCAGATTGGGCGGAAGGCGCCAGCATCCGCCATGCGGAGCATGGTGTCACACGGAGCCAACGGCACGACCACGCAAGCGTCGAGGAACGCCGTGAATCGCGCCACCGCTACGACTGCTCCCGCGCCTGAGCCAATGCTTCCTTGTAGGCGTCAGCATCGACGTCGTACAGCCCGTCTTCGTCTGCTTGTCGGGTGAGTTCGTCCAAGCGGCTCCGTCGATCAGCACGCTTTCGATCCCTGTAGGCGAGAACATCGTGCAGTCGCAATCGCCGGTGCCTCGACTCGCCGAACCGCTCGAAAGGGAGCTCGTGTTCGTCGAGCAGCCGGACCAAGGTGCTGCGGCTGATACCGAGCAGAGTGGCCGCTTGTTGAGTCGTCAGCTGCCGATCGATTGGTTCGACGCTGACGGTCTCGCCACGCTCCATCGCCGACACCACTTGCCTGAGTACGTCGTACGCCACCATCGGGAGCGGGATCTGCTCACCGTCAGGACCGAGCAACAGCGCGGGAGCGGTGTGATGGTCCAGGAACCGGCCGAGTTCGAGCATCTCCCTGAGGTCCTGAGGTGGGTCGACGACCAGCGGATCTCTCGTTCGTGCGGATGCGGCGCTCATGGCTCTATATTCACCCAAATCGCGCAAATTTGCCATATCGTTCAGCAATCTCGCGGGATGAAGGACACGGAAAACCGTCTAAGGACGGGTGCCGCCGACCATCGACCTCGCCTCCACCCTCGAGTCTGCCCAATGCATGAGCGCACTCGACCGTAACCTGCCTGCGGCACTTGAGCCGTCCTACCGGCCATCGCGCTCACCCACGACTCGATCGCCGCAGCCTCCGGGGACGCCGTACGTCATCGCGGCCATCCTGGAGGCGCGGCGCAGGTCCGCCCTGTCCGTCTCCGTCGCGTGCAACCCCGACTCGGCCGCGGGGCGGGAAGCCGACATCGCCATCGACGTGGTCGTCGGACCCGAGTTCATCGCCGGGTCCACCCGCCTGAAGGCGGGGACCGCGCAGAAGCTCGTCCTCAACATGCTCACCACGCTGGCGATGGTGCGCAGCAACAAGACATACGGCAACCGGATGGTCGACGTGCGTGCGACGAACGAGAAGCTCATCGCGCGGTCGTTCTCGCTCGTGCAGGACGTCACCGGCGCCGCTGACCTCGAGGCCGCAACCGAACCTGTTCTAGCGTTCCCGCTCGCTTGCATAGCGCGGTGCCATCGACTCCATCTGTTGCATGACGATCTTGATTGCCTCGGGCTGCTTGTCCGGCGGGTACTTGTACTTCACGAGCAGCCGTTTGATGGACGACCGCAACTTCGCGCGGACATCGTCGCGCACTGTCCAGTCGGTGCGGACGTCGCGCCGCATCACCGCGACGAGCTCCCTGGCGATCTCGGCGAGGACGTCCTCGCCCTGAACGTCGACGGCTGACTCGTTGCTTGCAACGGCGTCGTAGAACGCGAGCTCGTCGCTCGACAGAGGCGGAGAGAAGTGCGAGCCGCGCGATGCCTCGGCCGCGACCTCCTTCGCCAGTTCGACGAGCGCAGCGATCACTTCGGCCGATGTGAGCTGCTGGTTCGTGTAGCGATTCATGATCTCCGCGATCCGCTCAGAGAATGCTCGCTGCCGCACCACGTTGCCGCGGGTCGCGGTGGAGCCTGCGTCGGTGAGTGACTTGCGCAGCGCCTCGATCGCGAGGTGTGCGTTCGGTGCGGCCTGCGCCTTCGCGAGGAACTCCGGCCCGAGGTCGTCGAGTGCGAGGCGCGGCAGACCGGCCGCCTCGTAGATGTCGAGCACCTCGCCCGGCGCGATCGAGTCAGCGACGAGGGAGCCGAGCAGCCGGGAGATCTCCTCGGGGATTGGTTCGTCGCGGGACTGACGATCAGCGGCATCGTACTTCGCCATCCACACGCGCACTTCCTGGTAGAAGGCGATCTCATCGTGCAGTTCGGCGAGGCCAGCATGCCCTGACGCGAGAGCCCACGCACGTGCCAACCGGCCTGTCCCGGTCCGGTAACGCGCCGAGAGCCGATCAGCCCCCAGCTCCATGGCATTCATCGGGTTCGCGGCGTCCCGAAGGTAGTTCGTCGCAGTCGTCGCGGCAGTGCGCCACGCACGAGAACCGCCCCTCGCCGCGATCGTCCGCCAGTCACAGCCCTCGAGCATCTCGCGGACCCGCGCCACCAACTCGATCGCGATCCCAACGGCCTCATCGACGTCACGACCGATCGGCTTGCTCTCCTGATCCGAGACGGTGTACTCCGACAGCGCATTGGCGAGGTTGTCGGCCAGCGGCGCGTAGGCAACGAGCAGCCCGTCCTGCTTACCTCGGAACGTGCGGTTCACGCGCGCGAGAGTCTGCATGAGCAACGCGCCCTTAAGAGGCCGGTCGAGGTAGAGGGTGTGCAGGGGCGGGGCGTCGAATCCTGTGAGCATCATGTCCTTGACGATCACGAGTTCGAGTTCATCCGAGGCGTCCTTCAGCCGGGCCTTGATCGACTTGTTCTCTGACTCGCGGCGCACGTGGTCGCTCACCGGAGGCTGGTCCGACGCTGAGCCCGAGTAGACGACCTTGATGCGGCCCTCCTCGAGCGCATCCGAGTGCCAGTCCGGCTTCAGCGCGATGATCGCCGAGTACAACCGCGCGCAGATCTCGCGCGTACCGCCAACAATCAGGGCCTTGCCGGGCGACTCCAGGAACGGCTTCATCCGTTCACGCCGCTCTTCCCAGTGCTGCACGAGGTCGGCGGCGAGTGTCTCGATGCGCTCGGGTGCGCCGTAAACGGCGTTGACGACGGCGACGGACGCTTCCAGCCGAGCTCGCTCGGTGTCATCGAGGCCAAGCGTGTACTCGTCAGCGGCCCGGTCGATGTCTTCGTCCGCTGCTTCGTCGGCGAACGAGACCCTGATGAGCCGTGGTTCGAAGTACACAGGGACGGTAGCGCCGTCGTCCACTGCACGCGAGAGATCGTAGACGTCGATGTAATCGCCGAACACTGCACGGGTGTCGCGTTCCGCAAACGAGATCGGGGTGCCGGTGAACGCGATGAGGGTCGCGTTGGGCAGGGCGTCGCGCAGGTGCCGGGCATAGCCATCGAGATCGTCGTAGTGGCTACGGTGGGCCTCGTCGACGACGACGATCACGTTGCGTCGCTCGGTGAGGAGGGGATGCTGCGTGCCTGACTCCTTCTCGACCTTGGTCAAGCTGAACTTCTGCAACGTCGTGAAGTAGATACCCCCGGTGACCCGGTTCTGCAGCTCGTCTCGAAGTTGCGCACGCTCGCGCACCTGCACCGGCTTCTCGGCCAGCAGCAGGCTCTGGTCGAACGTCTGGAACAGCTGCCCGTCGAGCTCGGTCCGGTCGGTGACGACGACTAACGTCGGGTTCTTCAATTTCGGGTGCCGCGACACGAGATTTGCGTACAGCTCCATCTCCATGGACTTGCCCGAGCCCTGCGTATGCCACACCACGCCGGCCTTCCCGTTCGTCTCGACCGCTTGCACCGTCGAGCCGACCGCCTTCGTCACCGCGAAGTACTGGTGCGGTTTCGCAATGCGTTTGATGAGTCCATCGGAGTTCTCGTCAAAGGCGGTGAAGTTGCGGACGAGCTGCAGGAACCGCTCCTGATTGAAGAGGCCGTTGAGGGCGTCGTCGATCGGCTCGACAGAGACGCCGTCCTCGATGCGCGGTTGCTGCAGCGGTGCGCCGTCGTCATCAACGTTCCACGGCGCGAAGTGGTTGAGCGGCGTGAACGGGGTGCCGTACTTCGCCTCGATGCCGTCGCTCGCGAGCGTCAACACACAGAACCGATACGCCATCGGCAGCTCTCGCAGGTACGTCTGCAGTTGCGCGTGCGCGGGAGCGACACCGGTGGATGTCGAACCGGCACGCTTCAGCTCGACGATGACGAGCGGCATCCCGTTGACGAACAGCACGATGTCGAACCGACGATGCACCTCGCGGTGCCGCAGCGTGACCTGGTTAACGGCGAGCCAGTCGTTCTCAGACGGGTCCGTCCCGAGGAGGCGCAGGCGCCGGTTCTGCTCGACGCCATCGGTGTCGATGTAGCTCAGCGGGTACCCACCGACCAGGTAGTCGTGGATGCGCTGGTTCTCGGTGATCGCATCCTGCGACTTGGGCGCCGCGATCTCGGCTACAGCCTGTTGCAAGTACTCGCCAGGAATGCCGGGGTTCAGGCGACGAAGTGCATCGAGCAAGCGCGGGCGGATCAGTGGGTCGTCCCATACATCCCGACCCCCGCTACCGGGCGCTATTTCCTCTCCCTTGGCCGGGCGCCAACCAAGTGGCTCGGCGAGCGTTTCGAGCGCATCCTGTTCCCAGTCCGCCTCAGTGAGCGATGTCATGCATGTCCCTTTCGAGCTCGTCAAGCTTGACGCGTTCAAGCGCCCAAATCGGATGCTGCAGCCTCGGCGTCTCGGACGCGGAGCTTGCCCGACATGAGGTGGGGGAGCAGCGTGTCTCGGATTGCGGCGAGCTCGCGGTTCTCGCTCACCGATGCCGAGACGACGTCCAAAATTGGGGAAACGGCAAGTTCCGCCGCAGCTGCGCGACTTTCATCCCATGCCAAGTCCAGATGGTCAAACGTAGTCTTGGTGATGGTGTCAAAGACTGAACCGTGCGCCACCGCCTTCGCTCGTTCGGTCGCCCGAAGGATTGAGAAGTAAAGCAGACCTGAGGGCACCAGATCGGGACGGAAACCATAGCAAGACTGATTGAACGATGCCGGCTCGAGGAGGCGGCCAACTTGCCCGACGGTTCCACGCGCCGTTAGAATTACCGAACCTATGGGCAAGGCTTTTGCCTTCGTCCCGGCGACTGCATCTTGAGTGATTTTTTCGGCGGTATCAATCACTACCCTGTTTGACGCTGATGTAATATCACGCGCCGAAACCCAGAGCTGATCGCCGTCTTTCCAGTAGTCATCGCGAGCTCGCGGCGGCGTTCCGCCGAGAATTGGATCAAGCACGCTACTCATTGGAAGTCGTGGCCACAACGCGGTTATTTTATCGTAAACTACGGATCCAAGCGCCTCCGCTTTTTCCGCGATGGCAGTGTTAACCGCTATCTTGTCGTCGAGAGCGCCCAACACCTCGGCTATTGCCTGCTGTTCCACGAGCGGCGGTAGGGGAATTCGGATACTTCGAAGCGAAGTGAGCGGCTGCCCGATCCCAGGTGTACCTACCGTAGACGCCCGACTAAGTAGCTCATCGCGTCCCTTGTCGCGAAAATATAACAGCACAAACCGCGAGTCTGCGACCGCAGGATCCACAGTCAACTTCATCATGCTCGAGGAAAGCAGCCACTCCTGGTCGTCCACACGCGCGACACGACCTATCGCGCCACGATGGGGGAATACGAGATCCCCCGGTCGCACGATACAAGAAGGGAATTCTGCCGCCGTCTCTCGCGCCACGAAGACAACATCATCAGTTGAAAGTCCCCAACGATCGCCAATGTTCTGACCACGCACGACAGGGATGCCGCTTTGGGTGTACCGATCAGCCCGCAGGGCAGAACCGAACGGGCCGATCGCGATCGAGCGCGGCGCCGACGAAGCAATGTCGGCAATAGAGACGTCCTGTATCATGAGATCCGCCCCAGCTGGGCACGCACCCTCTCTGCCATTCTGGCCGATTCGGCAAACTTCACATCAAGCTCTGCTCGAAGCCGGGACAGCTTGTCCTCGATTGGCTCGCCGTCCTCCTCGGAGACAGCAGCGCCGACATAGCGCCCCGGAGTAAGCGCGTATTCCGCAGCTTTGATCTCCGCGAGCGTTGCTGAGTAGCAGAACCCCAGAACATCCTCGTATTTGCCCGGCGCAGCAGGCGATTCGATTTGCCGCCAAGCATGGAACGTTCCGGCGATCTGGGCGATGTCCTGATCCGACAGAGCACGCTCGGCACGGTCAACCATGTGGCCGAGTTTGCGCGCGTCGATGAACAGAACTTCACCCGCCCGCGCACCCTTCTCCTTCGCGAAGAACCAGACGCACACGGGGATCCCGGTGGATCGAAACATTTGGGTTGGCAGGGCGACCATGCAAGAGACGACGTCCGCTTCGACAATCTCAGCGCGAAGTTGACCTTCGCCACCAGAGTTCGACGACATCGAGCCGTTCGCCATGACGACGCCTGCCTGACCGCCAGGGGCAAGTTTCGAGAGGATGTGCTGAATCCACGCGTAGTTCGCGTTGCCGGCTGGCGGTACGCCGAACCGCCAGCGCGGGTCGTCTTCGCTACGGGCCCAGTCCTTGATGTTGAAGGGCGGATTGGCCATGACGTAGTCGGCCTGCAGGTCCGGGTGCAGGTCACGGGCGAAGGTGTCGCCCCAGCGCGGCCCGAGATTGCCGTTAAGGCCGTGAATTGCGAGGTTCATCTTTGCCATACGCCAGGTGCGCTCATTCAGCTCCTGGCCGTACACCGAGATGTCCGAGCCCTCGCCGTGGTGGGCGTCGATGAACTTCTCGGCCTGTACGAACATGCCGCCTGAACCGCACGCCGGGTCGTAAACTCGCCCGCTGGTCGGCTGCAGCATCTCGACGAGCACCCGCACGACACCGGCGGGGGTGTAGAACTCGCCGCCCCGCTTGCCTTCTGCGGCAGCGAACTTCTCGAGGAAGTACTCGTAGACCTCACCGAGCAGATCTCGGGCACGGCGTCCGTCCGCACCGCCCTGCCCCTGGGTGGTGAAGCGCGCGGAATTGAACAAATCGATCAGTTCGCCCAGGCGGCGCTGGTCGACGCTGTCGCGGTTGAAGATGCGGGGCAGCGTTCCGGAAAGCTGCGGATTCGCCTGCATGACCGCGTCCATTGCCTCATCGACAAGCGCGCCGATGGACTTCTCCCCGGAATTCATCGACGCGCCGAGGCCCTTCGCGTTCTCAGCCAGGAACCCCCACCGAGCGTGCGCGGGCACCCAGAACACGCCACGGCCGGCGTACTCGTCCGTGTCGTCAATGATGTCGGCGATCTGGTCTACGTCGTAGCCGTCTGCGGTGAGTTCGGCCCGGATGGCTGCGCGGCGCTCGTCGAACGCGTCCGAGACGTACTTGAGGAACACAAGGCCGAGGATGACGTCCTTGTACTGCGAGGCATCCATCGACCCACGCAGCTTGTCGGCCGCCTTCCAGAGCGTGTCTTTCAGCTCCTTCATGGTCGACGGCGCCAGGGCAGCGGCTTTCGGTGTGCGGGGCATGCATGTTCCTTATCGGGAGATTGCCGTATCCGCGGCGTTATTCGTATCGATCATGGTCACCGCTCCTGACGTCGCACCAGCGACGATGAGCGAGGCGTAATCAGAAAGGCGCGAAGCTCGTGCCTCGAGTTCTGCACGTGTGATCGCGATGTCGGCGAGTGCCCGGCGAAGCGGTGCAATCGACTGGGGGGCGACGCGACGCAACATCCATCGCTTCCATGCTCCGGGGCCGGCGGCCGCACCCTTGATGTCAGCAGCGATCACATCGGGGACGAGTCCGCCGGGGTCATTCGCGGTGATGCGCAGGACGCGGGCGGGGTAGACGACGACCTTGGAACCGTCGACATCAACCCACGCGGCCGGGGAAGGGCTCGTACGGAAGACCACATCGCCCGGGCGGGTCAGCTGCGAGTTGGGGTTCCGGGCCGCCAAAGTCATCTGGTCGATGCGCGTCCCGCCTATCGACGCAGGATCGTCGAGCTCGGCTGGGGTCACGACGATCAGTCCTTCCGCGCCTAGCAGATCAGGATCGAGGCGCACGCCCTGGATTATCCTCAGATGGCGGGCTTCGATCAACGTGGGCAGCAATGCGGCTCGCGGGACATCGTGCGAGTCAGGCGCGATCTCGGCCGGTCGGATGTCACTGCGAACCGCGTTGGCGGCGAGGTCGAGAAGCGCCGGAAGCTCAGCCTTGTCCAAAGCGGCGAGCGCGGGCTTCTGAGTTGCAGATGCCACGAGCGAGCCGCCGCGTGCCTGCAGCGAAGTCGTCCTCACGAGTGTCGCAAACCGGAATTGGTGGGCGCGCAAGTCACGTCCGTTACCCATGCCAGCCATCAGATCCGATACGAGGTCCGCACGGGTAGCGGAAGTCAACTGCATCGTAGTGAGATCGGCAACGGCGGTGAAGCGCTCCGCTTTCGGGACGCCTCTTTCAGGATCGCCGAGGACCCATAGCGCCAGCGATTCGCGGACGGCGCTGTCGACCAGCCCAGCGGGCAATCGGGCAATCCCCCGCACTTTGCCAGAACGAAGGACGTCGGCGCGCGCTTGCTCGTCCAGGGGGTTCAACGAATCTGCGAGAGCTCGTGCGGGGCCAATCACCACTGCCGCATCAGAGTCGCGCAGCGACAAAGCGATCTCATCGACCGCTCGCAGGATTGCTGCGAGGTCATCATGCCGCTGAGATGGAACGCGCGAAACCGTGACAAATCGGGGAGCAGGTTCTCCAGGCTGCGCGAGCCAGTGACCGTCGACGAGCAGCTGGCGTCGAACGCGCCGACTCTCGAGACCGGCGGGCAGCGCAAGGCTCACATTGTCGCCGATTTTGCCTGCCAGCGTCGCGGAGAGAAGCGAATCGCGTGCATCGAGAATCACGGTAGCGCCTTCGCAAACCAGGGCGAGCGTGGCAACGCTGACCAGGGCGATCGCATCGCCGCCGAGCTGCCCGGCGGACCCCGCCGTCCTTCGCGAAGCAGCGTGCCGCTGGGTCACGAGCGCCAGCGCCGCCGAGGGCGAATATGCTGCGTCGATCAGGCGAGTCGCGAATTCGACCCACGGTCCGCCACGATGTGCGTGCGCGACAATCTCAGCCCGGAACGTGACGTCGTATGGATCGAGCTCCGCTACGGCCTCCTCGATCGCGAAAGGTGTGAGAAGGCTGACGTCGTCGACCTGCGTAGAGAAGGCTATCAGGGCTTCGAGCTCGGCTACGGAGCTCGAGTCGGCGAACGAGAAGTCGGGCGGGGCAGCCGAGGCCGCAGCGTCGGCCTGAGCCTGTGGGTTGTTGCCATGGCCGGTGCGCGCAAGCCAGTCAGCCACCTCTTGCGCGTCGAACAAGGGCCGATCGCTGCTCTCGACTACAGCCAGCGGGAACGGGTCGGTTGCCGACGCGAACCGCGATCGCCACATCGACGCCACGGGTCGCTGCACACATGCTAACCGGGCAACGCCGGCCAAGTCGATGAGGAGCGATGGCGTAAACACACGCCTCAAGGTACATCAGAGTCAACCTGGCGTCCAAGCGATGCTGATAAGGCTTCTTATCGGCGTATTTGACAATGCGAAGGACAATTTGCTCCACCATCGGTTGCGCGACGTCGTGTCGCGAACAACTGGCGGAGTGAAACGGGGCTGGCCGCCAGCAGAGCACTCGCCCTCGCCCTCACTTGGAGACACCCATGACACAAATCACGCCCACCACCGCTTCGAACGAGATCAAGTGCCCGCACTGCGACACGCTCTTCACCATCGACGAGGCGAAGTACGCCGACATCGTTCAGCAGGTACGCACCACCGAGTTCGAAGGTGAGCTCCACGCACGCCTCGCTGTCGCCGAGCAGACCAAGCAGGCTGAGATCGCGCTTGCTGTGGCGAACACGGAGCAGCAGGCGCTGAAGGTCAGTGCCACGAAGGACTCGCAGATCCAGCAGCTCAAGTCGGAGCTCAAGTCGGCCGCGACGAATCAGGAGCTGGCCGTTGCGAAGGCCATTTCGGCCGCGACGGAAAACCTCAACGAGGCGAGGAGCAAGCTGCACCTTCAGGCAGCCGAGCAGAAGGTCAAGGAAGTCGCGCTGACACAATCGCACACCAAGGAGCTCGCCCTGAAGGACGAGCTCATCGACCGGTACAAGGATATGAAGGCCAAGCTGTCGGTCAAGCTGCTCGGCGAGACCCTCGAGCAGCACTGCGAAGTCGAGTTCAACCGCATGCGCTCCCTCGCCTTCCCCAACGCCGAGTTCGGGAAGGACAACGACACGAGCGGGGGCACGAAGGGGGACTACGTCTTCCGCGACTACAGCGAAGACGACGTGCAGTACCTCTCGATCATGTTCGAGATGAAGAACCAGTCGGACTTGACGGCATCGAAGAAGAAGAACATCGACTTCCTCGCCAAGCTCGACAAGGATCGCAACGACAAGGGCTGCGAGTACGCCGTGCTCGTCTCGATGCTCGAAGAGGACTCCGACCTGTACACCGGGGTCACGGACGTATCGCACCTCTACCCGAAGATGTTCGTGGTGCGTCCGCAGTTCTTCCTCGCGATCATCGGGCTGCTGCGCAACGCGGCTCTGAACACCATCATGGTGAAGGCCGAGCTGGAGCAGGTCAAGAAGCAGAACATCGACATCACCGACTTCGAGTCCGAGCTCGACGGCTTCAAGGCGGCGTTCGGCCGCAACTACCAGCTCGCCAAGGGCAAGTTCGACGCCGCGATCAAGGAGATCGACAACGCGATCGCCCGGCTCCAGAAGGTGAGGGGTGAGCTTCTCGGATCGGAGAACCACCTCCGCCTCGCGAATGACAAGGCGGCAGCGCTGACAGTGAAGAAGCTGACCAAGGGGAACCCGACGATGGCAGCTAAGTTCGCCAAGCTGAACGCGCCCGAACAGCCGGACGCCGCCTAGAAGGCTCCGCGAGAAGCGCACCGGAACCCGCCAGCAACCCAACACGGATGGCTGCGACGACGAGTAAGCGATGTGGCGGAGCCGCGATCCGTTGCAGAACCCGCTCGCCGGCATCGGGATCGCGGTGGTTGGAACGTGCACCCACCGCGACCCCGATGGCTCAGGCTGGGGCGCTCAACGATCGAGCTAGCCGCCGCGCGATGCCTCGCATCTGCTCACCAAGCACTGCCGGGGTGGTGTCCGTCCGGAGGGTGAGCCGACAGATCGAGGGGCCGTCGACCAGCTGCGCGTTCTCTCCTGGCTCCTCCCCGGCTGCGTACACGAGCCATCCCTCCCCCAATCCGAACCTCCGGCAGTACGCCGCCATCTGGTAGAGATCAACGTTCGGGTACTGCCCGTGCTTCTCGACCTTGTACTTCACGTCGATGCACGCCCGCACTTCCCCGTCGACGAGCCACACGAGGTCCGGCGCGATCTTCACCGTCCCCTCGACGTCGAGCGTCGACGCGTATTGCGCCACGAGCTCTCCCCCGTACGGCCGGAACGCCTCTCGCAGCGCAGCGGTCACGAAGTCCTCGAACACCGACCACATGTCGACGAGGAACCCCGCCCCCACGAGCGATCCGGTACGCTGCTCGATCGACGCTCCGGACAGCACGAGCGACGCCAGCGGCAGCACGGCCGAGTACCGGGCGTTCCGCCGATCCGGCCGGACCACGGGTACCGGCGCTCCAACCGGGATCACCGTCACCCCGTCGAGCACCCGCACCACCCGCCGCAGCCGCCCAACGACGTCGGCCGGCACTCCCGGCAGCCGGAGCAACCGCGTCGCAGCGGTCAACACGAGCTGGTTCTCCGCGATGTCCTCCACGTAGTCGTCGAACGACACCTCGACCGGAAGCGGCTGCCCGCCCCTGCGCGTGAGCTGGTCACCGATCCGCCACCGACCGCGAACGAGCGGCAGCGCATCGTCGCGTGTCACGTACCCGCGGAGCGCACCTCCGGCGAGCGCCCGCGAGGCCTGCCGCTCGAACGCGTGCGCCAGCGCCGGCACGAGGTCCTCGTCGGCGGCGAAGCCGAAGTCCTCGTCCTCCCAGATCGCGCTCCCCGCCCGCGCGTAGCCGAGCATCGAGAACAGCCGCCGCACCGGCGTCTTCGGCCGGATCCACACGTCGTGACCGGCGATCCGGACGACACCGACCTTGCGCACGCCGCTGATGCGGTACTCGTCCGCGAAGAAAGTCGGGGAGACGTCCGCGATCCGCGCGGCGACGAGACCGGCTGCGACCTCGCGCGGCATCCGGTGCAGAGTCGGCTGGTCCGCCTCCCGCAACTCAACCCGCGCTGTCGGCACCTTCGGCCCCGTCCGCGACGGACGGCCTCACCTGGCGACGCAGCGCTGCCAGGCCGTACCGCGCCTCCAGGTCGACGCCGTCCCCGTAGTGGTGCTCCGCGAGGAGCGGCAAGATCTCGTACCGCCACACGTCAGCCAGACCGTTCGCGTCGAGGTCGCGCATCAGGAACGACGGACCCACCTTGGCATCGTCGTCGGCGATCGCAGCGTTGAGACGCGTCAGCAGGCTGGCGCGGTCGTCCTGGAGGCCCTTGGTCGCCGCCCAGCCCGCGAGCACGTCGCGGACCGGGTCGCGTTCCGGGTGCAGCTCGATGAACGCGAAGCGGCGCCGCATGGCGGCGTCGAGCATCGCGATCGAGCGGTCGGCGGTGTTCATGGTGCCGATGACGAAGATGTTGCTCGGCAGGGTGAACGGCTCGTCGCTGTAGAGCAGGGAGATCTCGCTGTCGCGGTACTCGAGCAGGAAGTACAGCTCGCCGAAGACCTTCGCGATGTTGCCGCGGTTGATCTCGTCGATGACGAGGAAGTAGTTCGCCTCGGGGTTGGCGGCGGCGCTGTCCGCCATACGTCGGAGCGGTCCCTTCCTGAGGCTGAAGGCGAGGTTGCCGCTGTCGTCGTTGGCGACGGGGCGGAAGCCCTCGAAGAAGTCCTCGTACGAGTACGTGGGATGGAACTGCACGATGGTCGTCTCGCCGTCGGTGCCGTCGGTCACGTGCTTCGACAACGCCTGCGCGAGGAACGTCTTGCCGGTACCCGGCGGGCCGTAGAGGATGACCTGTTTGCGGCGTTCGATGAGGTCGAGGGTGTCCTGCAGCCAAGCTTTCGGCATGTGGAGGCCCGCGGCGAGTGCGGGTACAACGGCCGGGAATCCGGCACGCGTGGTCGGTGCTGGTTCCGATGTTTCGACAGGCGCCTTTGGGCCGCTCAGCTCCGAGCCACCTCCGGCGGCGACGATCGGGTCCGCTGGTTGCCACCTGGCGAGCAGCGGTTGCTCGTAGAACTTCGCCGGTCCCTTCGCCTTCGCTTGCAGGGCGATCGCGATCTGCTGGAACAGTGCGTCGGGGTCGTCGTCGGCCTGGCCCTCGACCTCTCCGGCGAACGCCTGACGGATCGCGCCTCGTGCGCTCCCAGATATCGCCTCGCCGAAGACCCCGGGGTGGACGAGGTAGAGCAGCTCGTTGCGCTGGGTCGGGAACGATGCGCCCGGAAGGCTGTCCACGATGTCGCGCCACGCCCACGGGTCGTCGAGTGCATGCTCTCGTGCTTCCGAGGGAAGCGCGACCCACCGCGCGGCACAGTGCACCACGATCGACAGCGCTCGGTAGAGCTGGACAGACATGGCTGTTCCTGGGTTGAACGACCACGCACGGAAAGCATCGTCGATCTCCACCGGGATCGTGACGGGGTGACCCATCTGGCCGAGAAGGAACTCGACTCGCTGGCGCTTCTTCTTCTCGCCCGGATTCTGCAAGGGAAGGATCTGCCAGCCGATGAGTTCAGCCATCAGGAGCTTCGCGTCGTCTGAAGCACCGTCGAACTGTCGCCCGAGCTTCTCGAGGAAATCTGCTCCAGGTGCGTCGGGCTGCCCGAGAAATCGCTGCTCGAGCTCAGCGACGACCTCGGTGCGCCAGACCCGTCGACCGGGGGCGAACACGGAGTCGAGAGCTCGGAGCCCTCGCTCGACGAACAGCTGGCTCGTCGTCCGGATGAGCTCCGCGCGACCGTCAGGAGGGATGATCTCCGTCCGCAAGCGAGTCTCCTTGTCCTCGCGCAAATCTCGCTGGAACGCGCGCTGCCGGTCGTTGAGCTCGTCCCGGAACTGCTCGAACGGAACCCCGTCCGCGGAGGCGCGGCGGCCGTCGTCGGTGACGTGCCACTCACCGCGCACGGGCTTGGTCATGAAGCCGGCGTGGACCAGACCCGCCGAGCCCCAGAAGAAGTCGGACTCCCCCTGCGGCTTCCCGTGCTGGTTCGGTTCGAGCTCCTCGCCCTCGAGTGGCACGTGGGTGCGCGCCGCGTCCCAGACGTCGAGTCGACTCGCGGCCCCTCCCTGTTCGTCGAGGTAGCGCAGAGCTGCGCGGAGGCGATTCGTCCGGTTTTCTGAGCGGCTCATGGTCTTTGGCTCCCTTCGACACTCAGTGAGCTGCGGTGGTCGACCGCGTCTCCGGCTCGGGTTCGAGGCCTTGCTCGCGCATGAACTCGAGCGCCCGTTCCAGGATCTGGATCTTCTTGCGGAGCTCGACGAGGACCGGCGACTTCGGGTCGGAGTACTCGTCCAGCCGCTCGTGCGTGCGTCGGACCTGACGCTCGGTCTCGACGAACAAGTGCCACACCGCGGGATCCTGCTCGAGGTCGAGCTTCTGACGGAGGATGACGGCGGCCAGTTGCCGCATGACGATCGACTCGACGGCCTCGGCCGACGTCCCAGAACTGGCCAGCCCGAAAGCGATGCCACCCCCGCCCGCAGTCACGAGGCTGCCGGCCGTGATCAGGCCGCCGATCATGCCGCCCGGTCCAAAGGCGGCGAGCGCGCTCGTCAGGGCAGCGGCCCCCGCGAGGCCTGCGCCAGCGGCGAGGGCGAGACCGCCCGTGGCGACGACGATGGCGACGGCGCCCGCACCCAACGCGCCGATCTTGATCCAGTTCGGTCCTTTGCCACCTGTGAGGACCTTCTCGGCGCGCTCGACAGCGTCAAGGACGTCAGCGCCGAGAACGCTCCCGAGACCGAGCTCAGCAGTGAGATCCCGCATTGCCTGACGCTTCACGCCTTCGCTGAACCCGATGTCGAAGGGCCGCAGGAAGTTGTCCGACGCGAGGACGATCAGCTGGACGAGCGCGTCCTCCTTGGTCAGGTAAGCGCCCGGGGCCGGCGGAGATGCTTCCGCGGCGGGATCGGCGAGGTCGAATGCGAGGCGTGCAATCTGCTCAGGACGTGGCCGCCCCTCGGTGTCACGACGCTGCAGCATCGCTTCGACCGCTGTCGCCTGGACTGCACGAAGTGCGCCGAGGAATCGATCCTTCTGGTCGTCCTTGAGGTGTGTCCCGACCAGATGCGCGTACCGGAGCGCGAGGAGGACGATCCGCTCTTCGCTGTCCAACGGGACGTCGACCGCGTTCACTGTGTGGACGAGTTCAGTGGACAGCGAGCCGTACATCGCGTACCCGATCGCCTCGGCCACCCGCCGATCCGACAGGTACTCGACGGCGTCGTGCACGCGAGGCCCCGGCGGTGTGGTGACGCGGAGGTCGAGCAGCCACGGCATGACCGATGAAAGACCGCGGTGCGCGGCGACCGGGTCGAACCCGTTCCAGAAGTTCACCCACCAACCGAGGTTCGTCGGCGGTTCCTGCATTGCCTCTCGCAGGTCTGTCGCGCGCACGGAGCCACTTGCCAGAGGACTCCCGATGGTGATCATCCCGACGACCTTCAGGCCAGCGAGGAGCCGGCGGACGAGATCAGCCGCGACGACCGAGCCCAGGCTGTGTCCGACGATCAGCAGCTCTCCCGAATCCGGCAGCGTATCGAGGACCCGGGTGAGAACCCGGGCACGAGCCTGCTTGTCGTGGAGGTAGTTGTGCGCCGGCTTGAAGGGGTTCGTCTCGAATGCGACGTCGACGACCGTCCCAGCGCCCGGCCAAGTCGGCACGTCTTCGTGCCGACCCAGCCGGTACTCCATGGCACTCGTCCGCCGCTCGAACTCCCGCCGGTTGGTCCTGGCCTCGTCCTTGCCTGGCTGCTTCACGATGATCGGGGGGAGGCGGTACTTGCCGTCCCCGTTGAGCAACGCGAACGCGTACTTCGGCGCTGTCCATCGGTCTGGCTCCAGCGCGGGGTAACCGAGCCGGACGAGCGCCCCTGAAAGCGCGACCTGCCAGCCGTCTTCGACATCGCCGGTTCCGACACCGTGGAGGAACAAGAGGACAGGACCAGCGCTCACGACCGACCTTCCGGAAGAGTTGACGAACCTTCGACGTCGCTCAGGCTAATGGGAATCCAAGCCGGAACAGGAACGAATTGACGATCACGAATGCGTGCTCGATCACGACCGTGTCGCTGCTACCGTGCCGACGTGGGTCTAAACGAGTTCTTCGAGGGGTTGAGCGCCGTAGCGACAGCGGGCGCGCTGGTAGCAGCTGTGTACGCGGGTCTGCAGGCGCGACGCCTCTACCGGGTCGAGTCGGATCGGGACGAACAGGCGCGAGCGGCGGCACGGGCGTCGCAAGCGACGAAGATCAGTGCGTGGGCTGCGACGCGAATCCGGACCGGTGGCCGGGTGCTGTTCGGCGTCGTCGTCCGCAACTCATCAGATGACCCGGTCTACGACGTGCAGGTCACGTGCCACGGCTTCTCCTCTCCTGAGGTCGCGACCCTGCAGTGCGTACCGCCAGGTGAGTTCTTCGTTGCGAACGCCGTGGACGAAGACTCGACGGCAGAGTGGGACTACCCGAAACCGCTGCAGGAGATCCGCGATCCGATGCGTCCGTTCACCATCTCCGATGCTCGCGGCGTTGACGCGATCGTGTTTCGCGACAACACCGGTACGGCATGGCATCGGGCTGCCCAGGGAGCTCTGACGAACATTTCCTGACAGCCTCGGCTGGTCTGCCTGCCGTCCCCCCAACGGGTACTCCCGCCCACTCTCCCCACCCACGAGGATGGTTCAACACCACTCGTCCCGGGGACGACGAGCGGCACCGAGGACCAGGAACTCCCCGAGGGACACCACCATGACGATCGCCGGGGAATCGGCAGGTGTCGAAGCACGCCGCCAGCGCAGCCACGCACAGGAACTCCGACGCCAGGCACACGACGCCGAACAACGTGCCGCCCGCTTCGAGATCGCCGAACGCACCGAGAGCGAGACCGCCCAGCTCCTCGCCCCACTCGCCGGCATCGGCTACCACCTCCTCGCCGACCGCCGCTGGCCAGGCAGCCGCACCGCCCAGGTCGACATGGTCGTCGTCGGCCGCGCCGGCGTCTTCATCGTGGACACGAAGGCCTGGCGCGAGGTCGCGGTCCACGGCGACCGGATCACCCGCGGCCAAGAGGACGTCACCGACGACATCGCCCGCCTCGCCGACCTCGCGTACAGCACCGAGGCCGCCCTCGCGGACATCGGTCTCGCACCCGGCGAGGTCCACGCCGTCGCCGCACTCGCTGGCCAGAAGCGCATGCACGCCCGCGTCGCGTCCGTCGACGTCATCGGCACGCACGACCTCGTCGGCCACATCACCAAGCGCGGCGCCCGGCTCTCGGCATCACGCGTCGACGAGGTCCTCGCCGCGATGCTCATCCACTTCCCCGTGATCGGCGACGACGCAGCGGCACCGCCGCAGATCGTCGTCACCGCAGCCGTCCTCCCCCGCGAACCCGCGCCGAGGATCCCCACGCGTGACGACGAGCTCACGGACCAGCTCCTCGACGGCGTCCTCGAGGCACCCATCGAGGACTGGATGGCCTTCCTCGACCCCGCCCAGGCAAAACTCATCCGCCGCAGCTTCAACGGCCCGGCGCGCATCCGCGGCGCCACGGGCACCGGCAAGACCGTCGTCGGCCTCCACCGCGCGGCGTACCTCGCCCGCTCGACCGGCGGCCGCATTCTGTTCACGACGTACATCGGCACGCTGCCGAAGGTCCTCGAGTCGCTCCTCGGGCGCCTCGCGCCCGACATGGTCGGTCGCGTCGACTTCATGGGCGTCCACGCGTTCGCCACGCGCCTGCTGAAGGAACGCGGGATCGCGTTCCGCACACCCGGACGGGAGGCGCGACTCGCGTTCGACGACGCCTGGAACGCAATCCGCGCCTCCAGTCCATTGCGGTCCTCGCGTTTCTCGCGCTCCTACTGGGAGGACGAGATCAAGCACGTCATCAAGGGGCGCGGCCTGACGCGCTTCGACGAGTACGCGGACCTGGCGCGCGTCGGGCGCAAGCACGCGCTGCCGGTGGAGACGCGGCAGGCGGTGTGGGACCTCTACGAGGCGTACTCGCGCGGGCTTCGCGAGCGGCGCGCGCATGACTGGGAGGACATCGTGCTCCTCGCGCGCGACGCGGTCGCGGCGGTGCCGCTCGAGCGGTACGACGCGGTGATCGTCGACGAGGCGCAGGACCTGTCGTGCGCGATGGTCTCGCTGATGCACCACCTCGTCGGGGATCGTGCCGACGGGCTGACACTCATCGGGGACGGCCAGCAGACCATCTACCCGGGCGGGTACACGCTCGGCGAGGTCGGCATCAGCCTCTCCGGACGCGGTGTCGTGCTCGACGTGAACCACCGCAACACGGCGGAGATCCTCGAGTTCGCGAAGGAGATGGTGGCGGACGATCAGTTCGTCGACATCGAGGGCGTGGACGGCGTCGGCGACACGGTGTCCGCTATCTCGCGCTCGGGGCCGGCGCCGGCGTTCCACCGGTTCTCGAGCCGGGCCGAGCACGACCGCTCGATGATCGCGCGGCTGAGCGAGGTGCTCCGGCTGATCGGAATGGGGCACGGTGACGTGGGGATCCTCACGGCGACGAACCGGCAGGCGGACGACGTCCGGGGTGTCCTGCGGGAGGCGGGGATCCCGGTGATCATGCTCGACGAGTACTCCGGCAGGACCTCCGACGCGGTGCGGGTCGGCACCGTGAAGCGGGCGAAGGGGCTCGAGTTCAAGCAGGTGCTGCTGGCGCACGTCGATTCCCGGCTGCTCGACGACGTGACCAGAGGACGGTCAGACGCAGACCGTGAGCGTCACGAGCGCGGACGACGCGAGCTGTACGTTGGTATGACACGAGCACGGGACGGCCTCTGGGTGGGCGTCCGGAACTGGGTGGGGAGCAACCGGTGACCAATAAGGGTTTCGCAGTCGTCGACCTCGAGACGACGGGATTGTCACCAAGGACCGGCCACCGCGTGATCGAGATCGCCGTCGTCCTAGTCGACGGACACGGGCGCATCGAGCACGAGTTCGAGACGGTCGTCAACCCGGGCCGGGACCTCGGGCCCACCCACATCCACCGTCTCCGCGGAGCGGACGTCATCGATGCACCCACGTTCGAGGACATCGTCGGCGACCTGACCGACCTCCTCCGGGGACGGACGCTCGTCGCCCACAACGTGCGCTTCGAGGTCGCCTTCCTCCAGGCGGAGTTCGCTCGTGCCGGCGCACCCTTCCCGTGCACGACGGACAACTCGGTGTGCACGATGCGACTCGCGAGCACCTTCCTTCCCGGGGCGGCGCGGAACCTCGCCGACTGCTGCTCCGCGTTCGACATCGACCTGGTCGACGCGCACGAGGCACTTGCAGACGCCCGCGCGACCGCCCGACTCCTCGGCGCCTACGTGCAGGACACCGCGGAGGACCGGCGGCGCTGGGACGAACGTCTCGCGACCGGACTGACTCTCACGTGGGGACCTCCCCGAGCGAGTGGACCGGAGTGGCTGCCCCGACGCCGCGCCTCGGCCGTCCCATCCTCGAGCGCGATGGACCGCGCGGTCGAACTCCTTCCGGCGAGCACCGACCAGACTGAGCGGGAGTACCTCGCACTCGTCGACCGCGCCGTCGCGGACGGGTTCCTCAGCAGCGACGAATCAGTCGCGCTCGAAGACCTCGCCGTGCACCTCGCGATCACAGCCGACCAGCGCGCCCGCCTCCACCAGGAGTACGTGTACACGCTCGCCCGCACCGCTCTCGGCGACGGTGTACTCGATCCCTCCGAGCGGGCACAGATCGACCGTGTCGCCGAGCTGCTCCGTGTCCCGTCCGATGTCGTGCGAACGGCGCTCACCGGGTCTGTCGGTAGCCCGGACCGGTCCGGCGCGCCGGGCGCGGAGCGGCGGCCGCAGCTCGACGCAGCGGCGATCGTCGTGCTGACGGGCGAGATGCGTCGTCCGCGAACGGAGATCGAGGGCGAGTTGCGCGAGCTCGGGGTCACTGTGGGTGCAGCAGTGACGAAGAAGACGACCCTTCTCGTCGCGGCAGACCCGGACAGCCTGAGCGGCAAGGCGAGGAAAGCGCGGCAGTACGGCATCCCGATGATCGACGAGGCGACGCTCGAATCGGCACTCGTCTCAGCTCGTACCGGCGATGACGGCGGCTCGTGGCAAAGTGAGTCTTTGTCGGCGGGGATTCCCGCACAACCGTCGGCTTCTCCGGAAGCGCCGTTCACCGAGCCGCGCTCACGATCTGCACGAGAGGACACCGCGATGTCGAATGGCCCCGAGGACGTCGAGTACGTCGGAGCAGCCCTGCGAGTCGCGGTCGCCGGCCTGGAGCCCTTCGTCAACGACGTCCTGCAGCCCCGCATCTCGTCCGGAGCGCGGTGGCCCCAACTCATCCAGCTGCTCGATCAACAGAAGCACGGCCGGTCGAACACCCAGTACGACGAACACGACCTGCAGGTGGTCCTCCGTGCCCTGACGGAGAAGTTGCCACAGCTCGGATTCCCCTTCGACCTCGACCACAACGGGCGACGGCTCGCGGGTGAGCTGCGCGATGTGCGGAACCGATGGGCGCACAACGCCGTCTTCGACGAAGCGGACACCTACCGGGCCCTCGACACGACCGTTCGTCTCCTCGAGGCAGTGGGTGCCGACGAGCAAGCTGCGATGGCGACCGAGCTCCGGCGGACGTTCCAGTCGTCGATGGCCGAACGGACCGCTACACGCGCGACCGCTGCGTCCGTGGAGACTCCGCACGCGGACTCGGAAACTGACTCGGCGTCGGCACAGGGCGCAGCAGGGACGGCGACGAGGTCCACGACACTCGCGATCGAGTGCGCACCGCTCATCAGCTACGCGATGGCGCACAACCGGATCGCGGTGGTGAACGCCGTCCACATCCGTCACGACGGCGCGAACGTCCGAGACGCGCGGCTCACCATCGAGGTCTCCTCAGCCGGGCTCTCGCTCGGCGAGCCGCGGGAGCACTTCTTCGACCTCGCGCCACAGTCCGAGATCGAGAAGCACGACCTCGGATTCCGGCTCGACCCAGCCGTCACCGCAACGGTCGAAGCCGCTCGACCGGCAGTCGTCACGGCCACGCTTCGTGACGGCGACGAGCTCCTCGCCACGGCCACTGCTGAGGTCCACCTCGTTGCCGCCCACCAGTGGGTTGACGGCGGCACCCAGCTGTCGGAGGAGATGCTCGCGGCACACGTGCAGCCGAACCACCCCGCGCTGACCTCGTTGCTGGACGAGGCGTCGACGATCTTGGAAGCAGAGACCGGGCGAGCGAGCCTGAGCGGCTACCAGGAGAGCCCGGAGCGTGTCGATGAGACGGTCGCTGCGATCGTGCGGGCGATGCGGGACCGCCAGATCCGCTACAGCATGCCGCCCGCGAGCTGGGCCGGCGCAGGACAGCAGGTCAGGACCCCGGCAGAGGTGCTCGAAGGACGATTCGGCACCTGCCTGGACACAACGGTGGTGCTGGCTGCTGCGCTTGAGTGGGCGGGGATCCGCCCACTGCTGATCGTCATGCGCCGGCACGCCTTCCTCGCCTACACGCGTTTCGACACACCGATGCCGTCACTCGTCTCCCCCGGGGTCACGCTGAAGAATCTCGTCGATATCGGCGCCGTGACCCCGATCGAGACCACGATGCTCACCACCGACGGCTCGGCGGCTTCCCTCGCCGACGCGATCGCCGCCGGTGCACGTCACCTTTCAGACGAGCTCCACGACATCCAGGGGGTCGTCGACGTCTTCCTCGCACGCCGGAGCGAGATCCTCCCATTGCCTGCGAGGACTGTCACCGAGGACGGCGAGGTGCGCGTTGTCGAGTACCAGGTCGAGCACGCGCGTCTCGCTGAGTACGTACCTGCGGACCCCGGAGCAGCGACCGAGGCCGCTGAGGATTCCACGCCCCCTCGCGTGAATCAGTGGAAGAACAACCTGCTCGACCTGAGCCTGCGGAACCGCCTGATCAACTTCACGGATCGGGCCCGCTTCGAGCTGTACCTGGCGTCGAACGGACTGGCCGAGTTCGAGGACTACCTGAATTCCGGCAAGCCCTTCACGATCCGGGCCTCGAACGACCTTCCCGAGGTGCTGCTGCAACGCGGCGTGCGGTCAGCGGCTTCCCTCCCTGACGATGACAAGACCGAGCTGTTCCGAGGCAACAGGGCGATCTACGGCGACGTCTCGGTCGACCGCTACTCGCGCCACTTCCAGACGCTCGCGCACAAGGCGAAGACCGTCGTCGAGGAGACCGGGTCCAACAACCTGTACATCACACTCGGGTCGATGGTCTGGACGGTCAAGAGCAAGCAGGTCCGTTCCCCGCTCATCCTCGTGCCCGTCACGCTGAAGGCCCGGACGCGCGGTGGCACGTACGAGATCGTCCTCGACGAATCCGGCATGTCCACTCCGAACTACTGCCTCCTCGAGAAGATCTGGGCCGAGCACCGCATCCGGATCCCAGCGCTCGCCGATCCGAAGTCCGACGCGTCGGGCATCGACGTGGAACAGGTGCTGGCGGGCACGCGAGAAGCCATCCTCCGTGCCGGCATCGACGCCGTCGTCGAACCCACGGTCGACCTCGCCATCCTGCAGTTCGCGAAGTTCCGCCTCTGGAAGGACCTCGACGAGAACTGGGCAGCACTGTCGACCAATCCACTCGTGCAGCACTTGATCGAATCGCCGACCGAGCGCTTCGTCGGCGACCTGGTCGACCTCGAACACACCTCCGCCGGGACAGACGAGCTCGACGAGCTGCTGTCCGAACTCCCCGTGCCGGCTGACTCCTCGCAACTCGAGGCGATCGCGGCGGCGACGGCCGGCCGCACGTTCGTGCTCGAGGGACCTCCCGGTACGGGGAAGTCGCAGACCATCACGAACCTGCTCGCAAAGTCGATCGCCGACGGCAGGCGCGTCCTGTTCGTCGCAGAGAAGCGCGCCGCCCTCCAGGTCGTCCAACGACGACTCGACGCGGTCGGACTCGCCCCCTTCACCCTCGACCTGCACGACAAGGGGGCGAAGCCCGCCGAGGTGCGCGCTCGTCTCCGAGAAGCGCTCGCGCAACGGCCGCGGGTCGACCACGAAGCAGTGGTCCGCGTCGGGGACGCAGTCTCGCAGAACCGCCGCGGCCTCAGCCGGTACGCGCGGCGGCTGCATGAGACGAACGAATCCGGCCGCTCGTTCTACACGGCACGCAACTCGGAGCTCGCGACCGCCGACATCGCGCGGACACTCGAGATCCCGGTCGACGTCGCAGCACGCATCACCGAGTCGGACATCAACGCGATCCGTCGGGCACTCAGAGAGGCTCCGGACGTCGCGCTGCGGGCCCGCCCGTCTGCCGACCACCCATGGGCCTTCGCCTCGGCCGGAACCGATCCCGAAGTCCTGCGTGCCCGCGCCGACGCATTCGATCGTGCGGTCGACTCGGTCCCGGCGCGCAACGACGCAACCCTCGGCTCCTACGCCGAAGCATTGACCAACGCAACGAGGCCGGAGCACTTTCGTGCCCTCGCCTCGATCGTCGAGGCACCGCCCGTCACCGCGGCCGTGCTCACCGAGGCCGGGACGCAGCGGTGGCGTGATGCAACGGCTGCTGTTCAAGAACAGGTCCACACGTTCTCGCAGCGGTACGCCGACGTTCTCGCCGTGCTGCGCCCGGAATCCCTTCGAGCGGATCTCGCTGCGATCGCCAGGGAGGCCGCCACCGCCGCGGCGTCCAGCATCTTCGGTCGGAAGAAGCGTCTCCAGAGCGTTGCCGACGAACTCGCCCCGCACACGGTTCCCGGTGTTGCGGTCGACCCCGACCGGCTCGTGGCGCTGACCGCGCGGGCGGCGGACATGCACCAGTCTGCTCGAGACCTCGCCAGCAGCATCGCTGTCATCCCCGGCCTCGTCATCCGCCCGGGTTGGAGTCCGCTCGACCAGGACACCCATGCGTCGCTCGCGAGCGAAGTGCGGTGGTTGAGCTGGCTGGCCGACGTGACCCACGGTACGAACGAGGACGCGACAGACCGACGATTCCGCGGCTCGCTGTTCAACTACGCGACCCGTTCCGGAGTCCCGCAGCCCGAGCTCCGCGACCAGGTCGTCGCGTTCTCGTCCGCTCTCGGAGCGCTCGCGTCGAGCGCGGCGTGGCTCCCCTGGCTCGGCGAAGAACTGCCGCTGATCCGCTGGAACGCGACCCGCGGCGGTCGTTCGGGAGCCGCACGCGACGGCTCTACTCCCGAGGCTTGGGTGGACTGGCTGTCGGTCCTCGAGCCGCTCCGCGCCGCCGGACTGCTCGATGCGTACGAGGTCCTGCTGAAGGGCGCGCAGGGATCAGAGGACGCGCTCGAGGCGTTCGACCGCGGGCTCGCGACGGCGATGCGACTCGAGCGTGCACGCGCCACGGGGCTCGACCAGTTCGACCCTGCCGGCCACGAGCACAAGATCGGACGGTACGTCGAAGCCGCTCGGGAACTGCGGGAACACCTCCCGCGTGTCATCCCGGAGAAGGTGGTCAGCCGACGGACGTTCAACGAGACCACCGCGTCCGGCGGCGCCGGCCAGTTCCTCGCCGAGGTGCGCTCTTCCAAGGTGCGAAAGCTCATGCCGGTCCGCGAGCTCATGTCGCGCTACGGCCAGTACGTGACCGAACTGACCCCCTGCGTCCTCGTGAGCCCCGACTCGGTCGCGAGGTTCTTCGAGGCGACGCCGGGACTCTTCGACCTCGTCGTCTTCGACGAAGCATCCCAGGTGCGGGTTGCGGACGCGATCGGTGCCATGGGTCGGGCGAAGGCGGTGGTGGTCGTCGGTGACTCGAAACAGATGCCGCCGACCTCGTTCGCGGAGACCTCGATCGATGACTCGGACGACGACGAGAACGGTGCCGCCGAGCAGGTCGCGGTCGACGAGGAGTCGATCCTCGCCCAGTGTGTGCAGGCCCGCGTCGACCGTTTCCAGTTGACGTGGCACTACCGCAGCCAGGACGAGTCGCTCATCGCGTTCAGCAACCGGTACTACTACGACGACCAGCTCACGTCCTTCCCCGCGCCTGCCATCGGTGAGGCGTCCGCAGGCGTCGATGGTCACGGGGTCTCCCTCCGACGCGTCGACGGTGAGTTCATGCGCGCCGGGCAGGAGGGCACGACCCGGCAGAACCTCCGGACGAACCCGGTCGAGGCCCGTGCGATCGTCGCGGAGATCCAGCGGCGCTTCGCGGCCTCGCCAAACCTCATCCCTTCGCTCGGCGTCGTGACCTTCAACGCTCAGCAGCGGTCCCTGGTGGAGGAGCTCTTGCGCACGCTCGAAGACCCACGTGTCAACGAGGCGCTCGACTCGGCCGTGGACGGCTTGTTCGTGAAGAACCTCGAGAACGTGCAGGGTGACGAGCGCGACACGATCCTGTTCTCCACCGCCTTCAGCAAGAATTCGCGAGGCGTCCTCCCGCTGAACTTCGGGCCGCTCACGAGCCCGGGCGGTGAGCGGAGACTGAACGTAGCGGTGACCCGCGCACGACGGCAGGTCGTGATGTTCTCGAGCTTCGACCCGCAGGATCTCCGCGCTGACGAAACGACCTCGTTGGGCATCAAGCACCTTCGTGCGTACCTCGAGCTCGCACAGCGCGGGGCCCGAGCAGCCCTCGGCGCACGAGACGACGCCATGCTGACAGACCGGCATCGCGACGAGATCGCCTCGGAGCTACAGGCTCGCGGGCTCGCCGTCCAGACGGACGTGGGACTGTCCGACTTCAAGGTTGACATCGCCGTGGCCCACCCGTCGAGCCCGACCGAGCCGCTGCTCGCGGTGTTGCTCGACACCCCCGCGTGGGCGGCACGCGCCACGGTCGCTGACCGGGACGCGCTCCCGCTGGAGGTCCTCGAGAACCTGATGCACTGGCCGAGCGTGCGCCGGGTGTGGATGCCGCATTGGCTGGCGGACCGCGACGTCGTGATCGACTCGATCGTCGCCTCGCTCCAGCAGGCGCACGAGGAGCGGATCGTTGCTCTGGAGGCGACCGCGACCGCGGCGACGGCGATCGACGACGTGTTCGAGGACCTGCCAGAGGCATCCGTGTTCGCCGGAGATCCGGACAGGTCCGCCGCTGACCACTCGCTTCCGGTGTCCCCGGTCGACTTCGCGGGCCGGCCAGACCTCGTCGAACCAACTCTCGAACCCTCGGTTGATCCAGACGACGTCCAATTCGACGCTCGCACTGCGGGCGGAAGCCTCGATGAGCCAGCGAGGTTGCGAGCGCACACCGCCCCTGTCACGCACGTCGAGCAGGAAGCCCTCGCTCATGATGTGGTCGTGATCGGAGAGACAGACCGGTTCCGTCCGTGGTCCCAGGCCGAACTGTCCGGGGACGTCTCTGTCCTCGATGCGGTCGATCTCCCTCAGAACGCCGCTCGTGTCCAGGCGCTGATAGTTGAGGTCGTGCAGGCGGAAGGGCCGATCGCCGAGGAGCGCTTGGTGCGCCTCGTCGCGAACTCGTTCGGCCTGGATCGCGTACACGCTGCTCGGTCGCAGGCGATCTCGGCGCTCGTGCCGCCAATGCTGCGCTGGAGTGCGCTGGAGCGCTTCGTCTGGCCGATCGGGGTCGACCCCGAGGGCTGGTCGGGTTTCCGAACGTCCGCTCCTCAGGACGCCCGGCCCATCGAGGTCGTCGCGCTCCGGGAGATCGGCAACGCAATGGTCCACCTCATCCGGCACGGCGGACCTCGGTCCGAGACGTCGCTCTTGCGGGAAACGCTCGCGCTCTTCGGCGGAACGAGGATGACGCAGAACGTCAGCGATCGTCTGACGATGGCGTTGATGGTCGCATTGACCTCGCAGCGGGTTTCTCGGACAGCTCGAGGCGATCTCGAACTGGGTCGGACGGCTGACCGATGAGCAAGGACGTCTCGACGACGGGAGTCGCCGGAAGCGCAGATGTTTCGGCCGGCCTTGGGCCGCGGCCGCTCGACCCCGTCGGGACGTCAGCTCGGCCGAGAACCGCGGCTTCGCGCGGCGTCGAGACTTCCGGTCTCGAACGTCTCTCGACTCGCGTCGCTCTTCCGCACAACCCGCCGATCCGTAGTCAGGAGTGACGTTGCCGCAACCGTTCGACCCTGAGAAGTTGAAGCAGGGACTGGCCCAAGCCCTCGACGACGTGAGTCGATCCACTCGCGAGACATCCGGTCGGCTCCTTGGGCGAGCCCGGTCCTTCCGAGAAGCTGCCGAAGACCTGCTCGACGGCCAGACAGACTCTGAGCAAGACCCGTACGAGCAAGCCGTCGTGGACTACAACGCCGCGCACACGTCGATGACGGACAGGGGTTTCGCACTCCTCCGGCAGCGCGAGCGCTCCGCGGATCTCCTGGAGCACGTCGAGTACCTCATCAACAGCATCGCCAACACCCCACGGGCCTTCGAGAAGGCCTTCGAAGCCATCGAGTTGAACCGGACCGCATTTCTCGAAGCCGAGGAGTTCGCACGGAGGGACCTCGAAGCGGCGCGGGCGTCAGCGTTCGGGGCTGGCGCGGGCATCACCGCTGGCGCAGCTCTGGCGAGTCTGGCACCCACGGCCGCCATGTGGGCAGCGACCACGTTCGGAGCAGCTTCGACTGGGACGGCGATCTCGACCCTGTCGGGTGCTGCTGCCACCAACGCTGCCCTCGCCTGGCTCGGCGGCGGCGCCCTCGCAGCAGGCGGAGGCGGCACGGCGATGGGCGGTGCCCTCCTCGCACTCGCGGGGCCGATCGGCTGGACAGTGGCGGGGGCCGCTCTGCTCACGTCGATCGTGCTGTTCACCAAGAAGAGGTTCGAGACCCGAGAGGCGAAGCACGATGCGCTCCTCGGGGTCCGGGAGAACACCGGCGCCGTGAAAGCGCTCGACACGCAGATCGAAGCACTCCTCGGACAGAGCACGTCGCTTCGCGAACTCCTGCTGAAGAACTACGAGCAGTCCATCGGGACGTTCTCGCAGGATTTCGACGCACTCTCCGACGCCGAGCAGTCCCAGCTGGCGTCTCTGGTCAACACGGCGAGTGCCTGCGCGATCCTCCTGGGCAGACGTATCGTCCCGGGGACCGCTCGTGACTGACTCGCCGAGAATCGCGAAGAGCAGCCAAGAACAGGCTGTCGCTGCGTGGGTAAACCATTTGAACGCACTGCGACTCGACGCGCTCTTCGAAAAGCTGAAAGACCACGGCGACAACCTCGCGGATGCGCTCGCAACAGTCGATGTTGCGCTGCGGAGGATCGACCTCGAGGTCGTTGCCCGGAACCGCGGCGGTGACAAGGGCATGCACGGCTTCATCGCCGAGGTCGCGGAGGTCGGGGTCAGCAACGCTCGAGCGCGTATCGCTGGCGACGACGTTCCCTACGCGTGGGTCAATGACAACGGCCCGGTCGATCTTCTCCGACGTGGTGTGGAGATCCAGCAGAAGTTCGTTGCCGCCGGTGGCCGGCTCGGTCTCGGAGCGATCAGCGCGCACCTCGACAAGTACCCCGACTTCGTCAAGAACGGAGGCAAGTACCAAGTACCGGCGGATCACTACGAGTTGATCCGGAGGTTGCACGACATGCCTTCTGCTGAAGCGGGGAAGCTCGCAGCAGCTTCGGGGGAAGGACCGTCGTACAAGGACTGGCAACGAGTTCAGGACTTCTTTGGAACGAACGGAGTGAGCATCGATTCCGTCGAGGCGTCCACGCTTGACTACGCCGACGTTCAGCGTAGAGCGTACGGCTCGACGCTCGAGCGCGAGAAGCACGGCCTCCGGGAGACGAGCAGGGCCAAGCGTGATGAGGCAATGCTCGCTGCGAGAGCATCGCTCCGCGAGGGGGCGAAGGCGACAGTCGTCGCAGGAGCGGTCGAAGGGGGTACCAGCTTCGTCGTTGCAGTCATCGCGAAGCGTCGGGCTGGGACCCAGCTCAAGGACTTCACCTCAGCCGATTGGACGGAGGTGCTCGGGGAGGCGGGCCTCGGCACCGTGAAGGGCGGCGTACGAGGCGCGAGCATCTACACCCTGAGCAACCTCACCACGACCCCCGCCGCTGTTGCGAGCTCCATCTTCACGGCCGGTCTCGGCGTCGCAGAACTAGCGAACAGATACCGAAGGGGTGAACTCTCGGAACTCGACTTCATCGAAGGCGCCGAACTCGTCAGCTTGGAAGCGGCGATCAGCGCGATCTCGTCACTAGTCGGTCAAGCGATCATCCCGATCCCGGTGCTCGGAGCCGTCATTGGCAACACGGTGGGAACCGTCATGTACCGAACGGCGTCCGATGGCCTCGCGCGGCGGGAGGCAACGTTGCTGCAACAGTTTGCGGACGAGCAACAGGAAGTCGACGCGCGCTTGACGCGCGAGCAGGAGCGGCTCGTCGAGGAGATCAGGATCGCGACGTCGACCTACATGGAAGTTCTCGATCGTGCATTCTCGTCTGACGTCGAGATCGCCCTCCAGGGATCGATCGCACTCGCGGTTCACGTCGGAGTTGCGCCAGCGGAGGTATTGGACTCTGTCGAGAAGACGGCAACGTACTTCCTCCGGTGAACATTCTTGACGAAGGCCCCGCCGAAACGAGTCCATGCGTCGAACCAGCGACGGATGAGCTGCCCGCGACGGAGCATAAACGCTAGGAGCGCGGACACTGACCTGTCTACTTGGGATAACACGGGCAGAAGCGCTATAGGTTGAACCGCAGCGAATCAGGACCCGATCGTTCGTGTACCGAGATATCAGCCGGGCGCGTCGAGGTTTTCGAACGCCCAGACCATGGTCTGCGACACGTCCCGGCCGGCGGCGGCGACCTGGCGGACGAGCACCGCCGAGGAGTTCGTGTGCTCGACGCGCCGCCCGAGCTCGTGCGTCTCTGCACTCGCGAGCTCGCGCGCCCAGATGATGTCGTACGTCCGCGAGTCGAAGAGGACGAACAGCGCGATGTCGAAGTCCCATGACCGGAACGCTGAGAACTGTTGCGATCGCCGGTCGGAGGGGTCGACGAGGCGGGCCTTGACCTGAATCCGCTTGCCGTCATCAGACAGCAGGTCGTAGCTCTTCTCCGAGTTCGGAGCGAGTACTCCACCGTAGGCGCGGAGCGCGATCGTCTCGGCGAGGTCGCCGAGCGGCGCGTTCCGCGTCCGCACAAGCCCGCGCCGGAGAAGCTCGTCGACCACTGCAACCGATGCGGCGAGCAACTGCCGAATCGACAGAGCGGTGGGATCGAACGGCAGGACGGGCGGCTTCACGGTTGCACTGTACGGCCGGCACTATCGGGCGGAGGTCTCGACCGGCTTCAGCCGGAAGAGGCACTGGGTCGGATTGTAGGCACCGACCGTCGCCGTCACGCCGAGGTTCGTGCCCTCGCCGATCGTGTCCGGCACGTCGCCCGTGTAGTGCATGTCGAACGTCGTGTTGACGTCCTCGAACTGGAACGACGGCCCGCGGTTCGACGTCGTGCTGTAGTCGCCGGCGCCGATGAGCATGTCGTAGCGCGTGGCGTAGCTGCCGTGGTTGTTCATCTTCAGGATCGAACCGTCGAACGCGATCGTGCGTCCTTCGTACTGCTTCGCAAAGGCGTCGATCGAAGGGTCGCAGTAGTCGCCGAGCTGCAGCAACGTGGCGAGCTCCGGCGAGTTCGCTGCCGTGAGGACGGCAGGCTCGGCCTTAGCATCCGACGTTGACGTGGCGGACGGCTCCGGCGCCTGAACGCGAGATCCGGCCGTCGCGCTGGCGGAGGGCGGGTCCGCCATGGCGTCACTGCCACCATTGCTGTCGTCACCGAACACTCCGGTCGCACCGAGGACGATCACCACGACGAGCGCCGCCGCGACTCCCCCGCCGATCGCGATGGCTTTCCGGGGCAGCTTCCGCACCGGGCGCCGAAGGGAGAGCTCGGACTGCAGCCGGCCGTGCTTCTGCGAGACGACCTCCCATCCGTCCTGCTCCCAACGTGCCGCCGTGCGCGCTTCCATGCCACGGACGCACTTGACCGTGCGTGTCTCGTACCGAAGTGCCTCGTCGGTCATGCGTTCCCCGTTCCGATCCGTCGCCGATGTTCGCGACCGCCGAAGCCTATTGGGAGCGATACGGACGACCGATACCGAGATGCCCGTCCGGGTAGGAAGTGCGCCTTCCGTTCGGGATCGCGCATCAGCGGTGCGCTTGACTGTCGAGAGCCTCGAGTACCGCTTCGGCAGTTGGCCCGTCAGTGAAGGCGATCACGTAGGTTCGCCCGTCTTGCATCACGAATCGCACAGCTGCGTCGCCGCCGACTGAGTAGAGACGACCTCGGCTCGCTCTCGCCGATCCCTTGATCCCCCACCCGCCGTACTCGGCGTACGCGTCGATCTGGACGAGATCCGCCGTCTGGATGTCTCGACGAACCAGGCGCGTTCTCCAGAACGGTGCCAAACCGACCGTGACGTGGTCGGGTGAGCACGTCACGAACGCGGCGGTCCTGGCTGCAGATGACGTCGCCCACGCCAGACCACCGCTGACGGCTACGAGCACCACGATCGACGGGAGGTCGAACTGTCTGCGCGCGGCCTCGGCGACAGCAACCACGACGACCGGGGCGAGCACGATCACCGTCGCGAAGAACGCTCCGCGACCCGCGAAGCTGCGGAAGGAGCGGAAGGAGCGGTCAACCGCTGACATGCTCAGCCCCCTGTGCGCGTCCGAGGCGCCAATGGATGACTTGCGCGAGACTCGTGGCTTCGTGGGGCCGCACGAGGAGCAGGATGTCCGCGGCGATCATGATCATCGAGAAGCTCCAGAGTCCCATGAGGCAAGCGATCGCGAGGTGGAACACCACGGCGAGGAGCAGGAACAGTCTCCTCGCCCGCTGCGGCAGGAAGACGGCAGCGACCAACGCGAGCTGCAGTGCGAGCGTTCCGTAGGTCAACACGACCGTGAACGGCAACCACGCCAGAGCAGATCGAACGACATCACCGATCGGGGCGGGTGGAGCGAACACCGGGTTCTGCATCCAGTACCACAGCGCAGTGCCGTCGGACCACTCGAGTACCGCGAACTTCGCGACGCTCGCTTGGAAGTACACGCCCATCATCTGCAGCACCCACAACCCGACAGCGGCGTAGGCGATGCTCGCGACCCACGGGCTGCGACGCCCGTACCTGCTGTCCCGCGACCAGTGCCAACGGCGCCGATCGAGCAGCAGGATCGGAATGAGGATGAGCGTCAGGTTCGCAGCGAGATGCTCGCCACCGTCGACGGCGGTGCTCGAGGACATCAGGCTCCACGTCACCCACCAGTGCGGAAGAGCGGTGACCGCCGGGAGGATCCCCGTGATCACGAGCGCGAGCACGACCACCGCAATCCACCTCGCCGGTTCGAGCTGCCCGTTCGAGGACCCGATGCAGAACAGGGACATCCACGAGGTCGCATTCGCACAGTTCGTGCCGCTGGGGAACGTGGTGCTCCGGAAGAAGAGCTGATCGGTCGGCGTGAGCACGAGCGTCAGCAGCGCTGCCGCCGCGAGGATCGAACGGACGAGTCCCAACACCGGAGAGAACGGGCTGACGGCGGCGATGTACCGTGCCCAGGCGGTGCGTCGACTGCGATCTGCGCGTCGGCACGCTCCCGCGATCGTCGTGGCCGTCATGCGGCATCGCCGAGATGGTGGCACCGGACATCTGCACGGATGGCCTTCGTCGGAGCGTCGTACTCGAGGCCGGCGAAGTCGATCGAGATCGGACTGATGTCGAGCAGGAGTACCTCGCCACAGAGCCGGAGGTCGTAACCGTCGGCGGTCCACCGCTGCACCCCTCGCTCCGACTCGGCTCGCCTCGCACAATCTGTGGCGGAACTTCCGGTGCAGTCGGACCAGAGATCGTCGATGTCCGTTCCACCGACGATCTGCGAGACGTCGTACTCGTCCAGTCGCGACGCGCGATCGAAGCCGAATGCGTTCTCGAGGGTGGCGTTCGGTCCTCGGGAGACCGGCTGCCATCGACCCGTCTCCGCGCGGGCCCATGCCTGCGTGATCGGCTCGCGCGGGTCACGTGTGAAGAAGCCCCACCCTTGCGGCGCGACCTCGCCGACGATCTGGAGTCCGTCCGAGACAAGGCCGGTTGCGTGCGTCTTCACGGGAAGAGATGCGAAGCCGACCGTGGCCACGACGGCGACCGCCGCCGCGGCCACGGTCATCGTGGTGACGCGGGAACTCACGACGGCAGCGCCTGGCCGACGCGCGTCGCGTTCGCCAGGAACTTCTCGTGCTTCACTCGCTCGGTACCCGTGTCGGCCCCTCGTCCACAGCCGACCCAGGCACCGCACCAGGCGTACACGGACACGAGCACCGCTGCCGCAGCCGTGATCGCGGCGGCATTGTGGACAGCCGCTCCGGCGTACACCGCGAACGCCACCGCCGCGACGCACGCTGCCACGGCGCCACACATCGGTACGACCACGCTCGAGCTGTACTTCTGCGCTGCTGCCTCGAGTTCCTCCGCCGAGTAGGTCTCTTCGACGTACGACTCGAAGGCATTGCCGAGCGCGTGGAATCCGTCTTCGACCGTGTTCACCGAGCCCGAGCGGATGTCGTCGACTGCCTGCTCGACGGCAGAGGCTCGGGACGCGACGAGACCGTCACGTGCGTCACGCGCGTAGCTCTCGATGCGCCGGAGTTCGTCTCCGGAGAACACCGTGTCGATGCTCGTACCGAGTTGCTGAGCGACCGGCCCGACACCGAAGAGCGCGCCGTCGATGAGCAACAGGTCTTGATCAGAGAGGCCACTCTGCCCAGTCGGCTGATTGGTTTCGCGTTCCGTGGCCACGGCCGGCGGCGCGACGACCAGCGCCGCGACCAACGAACCGACGACGGCCAGCCCGACCGCGCCGGAACGCGCTCCGCGAAATGAGATCGTGATCATGATTCCCTCCCGGCGGAGCAACTGCGCTCCACTCACAGAGGGACGGTACTGATACTTCACTCACCCGGCAAGTGATATTCACATTTCTACACGCTCGGCCGAGGCATCACCACGTCAACACGAACCTTCCCCGCGTCCCCCCAGCCTCGAGCCGCTCATGCGCCTCCCCAGCCCGCGAGGCCGGCAACACCTCCGCAACCCGCGGCGTCACCGTCCCACTCTCCACCGCATGCCGCAGCTGCTCGAGCTTGTCGAACGACCGGTACTCCGCGAACACGGCGATCTGCTCGAACCGGATCCCCCGAGCCCCGTTCCCTTCCCACCCCCGCACGTCGAGGAACACTCCCCCGTCGCGCACGGCATCGACCACCGAAGCCCGCTGCACCGCGGCATCGGCGAGCGCATCGACCCCGTCCGGCACGAGCGCACGCACCGCAGCAGCGAACCCGTCTCCACGCTCCACGATGTGCGACGGCCCGAGCGACCGGACCAGCGCTTCGTCCGCAGGAGCAGCATCCGCGATGACGGTGAGCCCCGCAGCGACTGCGAGCTGCACGACGTAGTTCCCGAGCAACCCCGCAGCCCCGGTCACGGCGAGCGTCTGCCCCGGAGCGAGCCCCGCCCGCGAGAGGATCTGCAACGCCGTCAGCCCGTTCATCGGCACGGTGGACGCGAGCGGAAGAGACGTCCCCCGAGGGATCCGCGTGAACGACCCGACCGGCGCGACGAGCTCCTCGACGTACGCACCCCCGTGGGCGCTGAGCGGCAGCGCGATCGCCATGACCTCGTCGCCGACCTCCCACCCGGAGACGTCCGGCCCGACCTCGTCGATGACACCGGCGGCGTCCATCCCCGGCACGTACGGCGGCGACGCCTGCGAGCTGTCCCGCTGACCGGCGCGCACACCGGTGTCGGTCGGGTTCACGGCGAACGCCTGCACCCGGATCCGCACGGACCCCGCACCGGCGTGCGGCTCCGGCACCTCGTGGACGGCGAGGGCCTCCGGCCCTCCGAACTGTTCGACTCCTACGACCTTCACCGTTCCGGTCTACCGGACGTCGCTCAGCCGTACCCAGCGAGCGGGCCGGTGGCGTTGGTCGGGACGCACAATCCGTCGGACTGGAGGCGCGGATCACCACCGATCCGCGCCTCCAGTCCGGCACTGGGCCGGCTACACGGCGGGGGCGAGCGCCAGCTGCTCGCGCGCCACCACGGCGTCGGCGGCCGGGGGCCGGCCGTACGCCTCGCGGTAGTCCCGCGAGAAGTGGGAGGCGCTGCGGTAGCCGACGGCGGCCGCGGCGCGGGCGGCGGTGTCGGCGTGCAGGACCATGCGGCGGCGCGCCTCCCCGAGTCGGGTCCGCTTGAGGTACTGCGCGGGTGACATGCCGGTGGCCTGCTTGAAGCGGGCGAAGAGGGTGCTCTCGCTGACCCGGAGTTCGCGGGCGAGGCGCTCCATCGACCACGGTTCGTCCATCCGCCCGGTCAGGAGTGCGGTCGCTTCCGTGACCAGTCCGGCGTCGGCTCCGGCTCGGTCGAGCGCGGCGGTGATGCGCGGCGCCTGCGCGGTCTGCAGCAGGCGGAGGACGATCTCGCGCGAGACGAGGGGGAACAGGACGGGGATGTCCTCGGGGGCGTCGAGCAGCGCGAGCAGGCGGCTGACGGCATCGGCGAGCGGGGCCGTCCACGTGCCGAGTCGCGGCAGGTCCGTGCGGCTCGTGCTGGTCGTGCTCGACATCGACGCCACGACCTCGCCGACGACGACCGGGTCGAGCTTCCAGACCGCCGAGACGAAGCCGTCGCTCCCTGCCGTGTCGATCACCCCGGCGACCACGGGCAGGTCCACCGGCGTGATGATGAACCGCTCGCGGCCCCAGACCTGGTCGTCGTCCCCGACGATCGAACGCTTCCGGCCGCGGAGGACGACGGACAACGACGGGACGTACCGCCGGTCGAAGAGTCCGGTCGGCTCGTGGACGCGGGAGACGGTCAGGCCCAGTGCTTCGGCCCGCTGCACCGAGGCGGGACGGGCGACGGTCTCGACGGTGGCCGCCCGGTCGAGCACGGCGGCGTGCCGCGAGGCCACCTCCGCCGCGCGGTCGAGGTGCTGCGCCGTGCGATCGTCCACGTGCCCACGCTACGCAGTTCTCCTGGCGCCGAAGAAGTCGTGCGGGATCCGGCAAGGTTCCCGCTGGATCCGGCAAGGTGCGGGTCTGCCCGGGGATCGAGCATCGATGCATGACCACTGCACTCCTTGACGAGACCACCTTCCGCACTGCCCTCGTGACCGGCGCCTCGAGCGGCATCGGTGAGGCCATCGCCCGCGAGCTCGCGGCCGCCGGCATGACCGTCGCGGTGCACGGCCGCGACGCCGCCCGCACGCGTGCTGTCGCCGACGACATCGAGCGCCGGGGTGGCCGGGCCCTCCCGATCGTGGCGGACCTGTCCGCGGGTGCTCCCGACGTCCGGGCGTTCGCCGCCGCGGCCCGGGAGCTGCTCGGCGGTCACGTCGACGTCCTCGTGAACAACGCCGGCGTCTACCCCGGCGGTCCGACGGAGTCCCTGTCCGACGACACCGTCGACGCGCTGCTCGCGACGAACATCCGCGCACCGCACGTCCTCGTGGCGGCGCTCGCCCCGGGGATGGCCGCGCGCGGGTCCGGCGTCGTCGTGAACATCGGCTCGTGGATGGCCCGGGTCGGGGTGCCGTTCATGGCGCTCTACCCGGCGACGAAGGCCGCGGTCGAGCAGCTGACCCGGGCGTGGGCGGCCGAGTACGGGCAGCGCGGGGTGCGGGTCGTGACGGTCGCACCGGGTGCGACGGCAACGCCGGGGAACGCGGACTCGGCGGACGTGCTCGCGGCGATGACGCAGGGGACGCCCGCGGGGGTACCGGTGCAGCCGGTCGACATCGCCCGCGCCGTCCGGTGGGTGGCGTCGGACGAGGCGGCGTTCGTGAACGGCGGGACGCTCGACGTCGACGGTGGGATCGCGTCCACGCGCCTGCGCTGAGGGCACATCGCTGCCCGTCAGGGTGCCCCGGACGGGATGCAGTCGCTCTCGACGAGGAGCACGTTGTCGGTCCTGAGCCACGAGATCGTGGCGTCGGCGGAGCAGACGCTGAGGTCGAGGCGGCCGTTCCGCTCATGGAACCCGGTGTGGTCGCCCTCGGCCGTCCACGCCGTCCGCAGGGTCTCCGCGGTGCTCGGGCGGTCGACCTGGTCCCCGAGCCGGAGGCGCTCGTGGAAGGCCCGACAGGCGTTGCCTGCAGCGGTGGTGCCGCTCGTGGACCAGGTGGTCGTCCGCACCGTGCTCGGCGCCACTTCGAGCAGCTGCAGCGCATCGTCGACGTACTCCTGCATCTCCTGGCCCGCTTCCTCGGCCGATCCGGGCCCGTAGCCCGAGTCCAGGTCGTCGAGTTCCTCCTGCCGCTGCTGCTGTGCGTACCTATCGGCATCGCGGGCAGCGCGCGGGAGGATCTCGAACGACGGGACGATGACGAGCAGCACGACGGCGAGCAAGCCGACGCCCGCCACCACCGTCGCTCCCGACGCAGCGACCTCCAGGACGCGGGCACGGAGCGCTCGTATCCCGGCGATCAGCGCTGGGACGGTGGCGAGCAGGCCGATGACAATCGCCACGATCTGCGGTCCGGCCGCAGCCCCGCCGTCGCTCGTCGATCGCCACGCGGAGCTGATCTGCACCACGAACGACAGGAAGAGTGCGATCAGGACTCCGATCGGCGCGACGACGATCCCGAAGATCAGCCGGTTGCGCCGGAGCCGCAGGTCGTCAGCCGTCGCGCTCTCCCCGGCGGTGGACTCGGGTTCCCCGGCCGTCACCGGTAGTCGTCCGGGTCGCCGAGGACGCAGCGCGAGTCCACGTTGACGTGCGCGCGGACCTTGGTGGCTGCCATCGAAGCACGGGGCTTGCCGTCGGCTCGCGCCACCACGGCGTAGACCTGACCGGTCTCCGGGTCCATCTCCGTCTGTGTCTTCGACAACTCGTAGCCCTCGCGCTCCCAGTGCTCACCTGCCTGTGCCACGAGCGTCCCGGGATCGTCCGGCGCGTCCACCTCGACGTAGTACCCGAACTGCACGGCCCGCGCCCCGTCGATCCGGCAGTCGTACGCGGCCGCCTTCGGCACCTCCTGCGGCCACGTGTCCGGGGCCAGCGCGAGCACCGACCGGAATTCGATGATCGCTTGCGATTGTGCCTCTTCGATGGTCATGGCGTGTCCCGCTCCTGTCATCCCGCACCCCGAGAGCACGAGGGTGGTCGCAGCGGCCAGCGCGGCGACCGCCGTGGTCTTACGCACGCTGATCGGCATCGGGTTCACCGTAGCGTCGCCTTCGCCGTCTCGATCAACGTGTTCGTGTCGAGGTCGAGGTAGCCGTGATCTGCGTCCTCGGCACCGTTCGGGTTCACGTACAGGTCATGCACGTTGACGTCGGACGTTCCCTCGACATGCGAGGCGTCGATCTCGGTCGCGCCGAACGGCTTGAAGGTCGGGTCGATGCGCTCGGGGTAGCTCAGGACCTGTCCGATGTGGGCCACGTTGAACCGTTCTTCGGCCTGCGCCGCGTACATGTGCTCGGCGTGGATCGCCCCCGCGTTCGGGATGTGCCCGGGGATGCCCGCGGATCCCAGGGTGACGAAGCTGTTCACACCCAGATCGGCGTGGTCGTGCAGAGTGATCGACGCCGTCGTCGATCCGTACGAGTGCGCGACCACGTTGAGGTGCGCGTCCGGTCGGGTCGCACGGAACCCACCGAGATCCGCTGCCAGACGGTCGGCACCTGCGTTGGCGTGAGCCAGACCGAACACGCCGAGATCGCCGGTCGTCAGTGCGTTCCGCGGCGCCTCGTACCCGATCCACGTGACCATCGCGGTGTTGCGCCCCCTCTCGGAAAGCCGCTGCACCCCGACCACGTTCGCACCGGCTCTCATCAGCAGGGTCGTGTCCTGGAGTGTGGTGCCCATACCGGGCACGAGGTAGCTGACGTTGGCCGCCGTGTCGAGGTCGCCCATCGACACCGCTCCGAGGGGAGGCTGCCCGTCGAGGAACGACACGAACTGCCGGGGCATACCGTCCACACCACGGAGGCTCGTCCGCGAGGCCGCCAAGAAGTTCTGGAGTGCTGCGAGCCGCTCCGTGGCGGCGTCGAGCTCCTGCTGTGCCGCACGCCGAGCGCTCGGTCCCGCGGCGCGCAGCGCCTTCCGCGCCGCGTCCACGTCGTCCTGCGCCCGCGCGGACGCCCGCTGCGCGCTCAACCGGTTCGCCTGGTCCCGCGCCCAGTACGGCACGCCGTCCAGGTTCCCGATCACCGCCGGCAATGCCGTGATGAGCGCGTCCTGCGCCGCCGAGTGCTCCCCCGCGGTCCCCCGGCCACCGAGCCCGTCCCACCACGCCTGCACGGTCTCGGGCGGCATCCCGGCGAGCCGATCACCGACCGACGGGTCCTGCGCCGCCAGGACCTCGGGCGGCATCGCAGCGACGGCGACGAGGAAGTCGGCGTCGCTCATCCTGCCGAGCGCCCCCGAGTACGAGGGCGCCACGCCGAGCACGTCGGTGTCGGACAGCCCGGCCGACGCCGCACGGTCCGCGATGGCCCGTCGTTCGACGAGCGCGTCCCATTCCGCCTGCAGTCGCGACGCCGTCGCCGCGAGGTCGTCCGCGTCGGACCGCAGCCGTCGGGCCTGTCGTCCGTCGGCCTCGGTGGCGTCCTGGCCTGCCGCGGCCACCACCGCGGCCGAGAGCGACACGGTGTTCGCAGCGACTTCCACGGCGTTCGTCAACTGTGCCGCACGGATCCGCTCCGCCTCGTCCCGGATCGCCCGTACGTCGTCGGCGTAGGTGTCGAGCACGTCGATCGCGACGTCGAGCCGGCCGATGATGCGTCGAGCCGCGCGCGGGACGGTGCCGACAGTGACGGAGAAGCGATCCTTCGAGGCGCCCCTCCAGTCGTCCGCATCCTCCGCGGCGCGGGCGACGCCGTGGGCTCCGGCGCTGAGGTCGTCCTGGTGGCTGGCGAGGCCACTCGAGAGCTTCGCGACGGCACCGGGGTCGCAGGCGAACGGGTCGGCGGTCATCCCTTGCCGCCGACCTTGCCCGCCAGCTCGGCGTCGGCGTCCTGCACGAGCGACTTCGTGTCGTGCGCGTACTGCGCGAGCGTTCGGCTCGCGTCCGCCAGCCATCCGGCCGAGCGTTCCTGTGATGCACGGAAGACCGTGAAGGCGTCGGTGACCTCGTCCGCGCCGAACGCTCCGCCGTCGGTGGGCACCGAGGCGTTGGCGAACAACTCCTGCGCTGCGTCCAGCGCGTCGCGCACGCCGTCGAGCGTGGCGTACGAGACCCGTAGATCAGCCATCGTCTCCCCCGTCCGTCGCAACGCCCTCCGTCACGATCCCACCGGCAACATATCAGTATCGGAACCTCGGACGAGTCACTGTGCACAGATCGGTGCCCGTCGGCGGCGCTCCGGTATCCCCCGATCGGAGGATGTGGGTCGAGCCACCCGGCCGAGCCGCCACCGGGCACGACCGGCCAGGCTGGACCCATGCCCGACACCCCCGCCATCGAGGTCCACCACCTCACGAAGCAGTACGCCACCGGCAAGCGCGCCGTGGACGACGTCTCCTTCGACATCCCCCGCGGCGAGACCTTCGCGCTCCTCGGCCCGAACGGCGCCGGCAAGACCACCACGGTCGAGATCCTCGAGGGCTACCGCACCCGCACCGACGGCGACGTCCGGGTGCTCGGCCACGACCCCGCCCGCACGAGCCGTAGCCACAACGCACGTATCGGGATCGTCCTGCAGACCAGCGCCGAGTCCCCCAATGTCACCGTCGCGGAACAGCTCCGGCACTTCACGACCTTGTACCCGCGGCACCGCAGCGTCGAAGAGCTCCTCGAGAAGACCGGGCTCGAGTCGCAGCGCAACACCCGCATCAGCAGACTGAGCGGCGGCCAGCGTCGCCGCGTCGACGTCGCCCTCGGCATCATCGGCCGCCCCGAGGTCCTCTTCCTCGACGAGCCCACGACCGGCTTCGACCCGGAGGCCCGGCGCCGCTTCTGGGACCTCATCGACGAGGTCAAGCGCGAGGGCACGACGATCCTCCTCACCACGCACTACCTCGACGAGGCCGCACACCTCGCCGACCGGGCAGCGGTCATCGCCGACGGCCGGCTGCTCGACATCGCCCCGATCGACGAGATCGGCGGTGCCGAGGCCCGCACCCCACGCGTCAGGTGGCGTGACGACGTCGGCGAACCCCACGAACGGCGCACGAACGAACCGACCGCCCTGATCCGGAGCACCCCGGAACCCATGCACGACCTCGAAGTCATCCGCCCGTCCCTCGAGGACGTCTACCTCGGAATGGTCGGCCACCGATGAGCACCGCGACGACGAACACGACCACCACGAACGCCGCCACGATCGGCGCGCACCGCATCGGCTACGAACTCCGCTCCTACTTCCGAGCCCCTGACGCCGTCTTCTTCACCTTCCTCTTCCCCATCGTGATGCTGGCGCTCTTCTCGGTCGCGTTCAGCAGCGCGCCGGACATCCAGGCGGGACCGAACGTCAGCGTGGACTACGCCACGTACTACCTGCCCGGCCTGGTCGCGACGGGCATCCTGCTGTCCGGCACGCAGTCCCTCGGCGTCGACATCGCGGGCGAACGCAGCGACGGCACGCTGAAGCGTCTGGGCGGCACACCCCTGCCGGTGGTGAGCTACTTCATCGGCAAGATCGGCATGGTCCTCGTCACGACGGTCGTGCAGACCGCTCTGCTGCTGGCGATCGCGAGCCTCGTCTTCGGCGTGGACCTGCCCACCGACGGCGGCGCGTGGGCGCACTTCGCGGGCATCATGCTCCTCGGGGTCGCGACGAGCTGCGTCCTCGGCATCGCGATCTCGGCGCTCCCCCGCGAGGGCCGCCGCGCCACCGCCACGATCGTCCCCATCGTCCTGGTCCTCCAGTTCATCTCCGGCGTCTACCTCCCCTTCACGCAGCTCCCCGACTGGCTGCAGAACGTCGCGTCCGTCTTCCCCCTGCGGTGGATGGCGTCCGGCATGCGGTCGGTCTTCCTGCCCGACGCGTTCGCGTCCGCCGAGCCAGGAGGCGCGTGGCACCTCGGCCTCGGAGCCCTCGTCCTGACAGCGTGGCTGGTCGTGGGCGCGGTGGCCTGCCTGTTGACGTTCCGGTGGAATCGCAAGGACGCGTGATCCGGCCTGTGGAAAACCGCTCGGCGGCACCCGGGCGATGGGATGCTGAGGCCATGGACCGCATCACGGTGCACCGCAACTGGGGCCTGCACGTGGCGTTCGGCGTCACGATCGCCCTCGTCGCGGTGATCACCGTGCTCGGGTGGTCCCCGTGGGCGGACCGCTGGCCGGCGTTCGCGATGCTCGGTGTCCTCGCCGTCGCCTACGCGGCGTACGGGTGGCGCGGCTACGAGGTCCCCCGCGCGGCCGCCGGCTTCGTCCCGCTGCTGGTGCTCGCGGCGCTCGTGCTCCCCGCGGTCGTCCCGAGCACCGCCCTCGTGCAGTGCATCCTCTTCCCCGTCGCGTGGTGCCAGATCGACCGGACACGGACGGCGGTGGTGGTCTCGGTCGCGATCGGCCTCGCCGCGGGGATCGGGCTCCAGATCGCGAGCGGCCCGGACAGCCTCGTCAGCACGGTCCTCATCGAGGGCGTCAGCATCGCGGGTGCCTGCGCGCTCGGACTCTGGATCACCCGGATCGCCGAGCTCTCCGACGAACGACGGCGCCTGCTCGACGAACTCCGTGCGACCCAGGACTCCCTCGCCGAGGCCCACCGCAGCGCCGGCGTGACGAGCGAACGCGAACGCCTCGCCCGCGAGATCCACGACACCGTCGCACAGAACCTCGCCGGCATCGTCATGCTCACCGAACGTGCCCGCGGGGACCTCGCGGCCGAACGCGTCGACCGACTCGACGAGCGGCTCACCATCCTCGAGGAGTCAGCGCGCGCAGCGCTCGAAGAGTCCCGCACCCTCGTCGCGGCGGGTGCTGCCGGAGTGGCGGGCGACGGACTCGGCGCCGCCCTGCACCGCCTCGGAGAGCGGTTCACGCGCGAGACCGGCGTGCCGGTCACGGTCGAGGCAGCGGACTGCGCGCTGGACCGCGACGCGCAGGTGGTGCTGCTCCGCGCCGCCCAGGAGGCACTGGCCAACGTCCGCGCTCACGCCCACGCCGCCACGGCGCGGGTCGCACTGCACGTGGCAGCCGATCAGGTCGGCCTCCGGGTCTCGGACGACGGCGTCGGCTTCGACGCGTCCCTCCAGACCGCCGGCCACGGGTTGCGGGGCCTGCGCGAGCGGCTCGCCCTCGCCGGCGGCACCTGCGCGATCACGAGCGACGCCGGACGTGGCACCGTCGTCGAGGTGACGCTGCCCGCCGGGGCCGAGCCGCGCCTGCCGGCAGTCGACGCACCACTGACGGAGGTGCACCGGTGATCCGCGTCGTCGTGGCGGACGACCACCCCATCGTCCGCGCCGGCATCGTCGCGCTGCTCCAGGACGCCGACGACGTCGAGGTGGTCGGGCAGGCGAGCGACGGCGAGGCGGCGGTCGCGATCACGCTCGCCGAACGACCCGACGTCGTCCTCATGGACCTCCGCATGCCCGGCCTCGACGGCGACGACGCCACCGCGCGGATCCTCGCGCGCGAGCCGAACGTCCGCGTGCTCATCCTCACGACCTACGAGTCGGACGACCAGATCCTCGCCGCGATCGAGGCCGGTGCCGCGGGGTACCTGCTCAAGGCGGCCCCGGAGTCGGAGATCCTCGCGGGCCTCCGCGCGACGGCACGCGGTGGGACGGCACTCGCACCCTCGGCCGCAGCTGCCCTCGTCCGCCGGGCGACCGGCAAGCCCACGACCGGGCCGACACTGTCACCGCGCGAGCTCGATGTCCTGCAGCTCGTCGCGCAGGGCAACTCGAACCCGGCGATCGGCCGCACGCTCTTCCTCAGCGAGACCACCGTCAAGACGCACCTCGGGCACGTGTTCGAGAAGCTGGGCGTGAACGACCGGACGCGCGCGGTGACCCGAGCGATGGAGCTCGGCCTCCTCCGCTGACCCCGCCCCGACGGTCCCGCGGTCGCCCAGGAGCTCGCCGCCCTCCGACGACGGGGACGAACCGTCATCGACGGCGTCCACCAGGAGTCACCGCGGGAGCACTGGCAGTTCCGGCTCGACATCGACGAGGCCCGGCAGACGTGGACGCTCGAGACGGTGGCCGGCACCGTCGTGCGGATGGCCGTTCCCGAACTGATGCTCCGCTGGGGTCGGGCACGCCGTCCTGGTCACGTTCGAGCACCGTGGGGACCCGGCGGTCCGCACGACCCTGGTGGTCGGCGAGCGCGACGGCGTCGCCCGCCGGTCCCTGGGGTACGGAGCGGCCACGATCGTCACCGGTGTGCGAGCCGCCGAGCCCGACGAGGTCCTGCCACCGGCGTCCTTCGAGCCCCTGACGGACTGGATCCGCCCGGACTCCTGAGCGCGTGACCGTTCCGGTTCGCGATCCTCGGGGATCCCGAACCAGAACGGTCAGAGGCGAGCACACGATCCCGTCCGCGCCGCACCGAACCGCACCGCACCGCACCGCGCGCCCACCTCCGCCCCACCGGACGGGAGGGCGCGGCGCCTGCCCGCACCGCGCCTCCCGTCCCGGAACGAGCACCGTCTGCCATCCGGCGCCCGCCCCGGTCAGCGCCCCGCGCCGGCCCCGCCCGACCGGACGCCCGGGTCCCGCCGGACGCGGAACACCCGGGCCGTCGGGGTGGCCCCGCCGTGGTCGACGTGCAGCACCCCCGCGTCGGCGTCCCACGAGACCTCCCAGGCCCCGATCGCCGTCGGGAAGAGCGGCGACACCGCCACCGGCTGCCCTGCGAGTGCCGGCAGCGGCAACGACACCGACGACGACGCTCCCGGCAGCGCCCACACCGACAGGTACAGGTCCCCGGCCGGCACGTCGAGGCCGAGCGCGACCCAGGTGTCCTCCCACCCGGGCAGCCCGAGCGGCCACACCGGCAGCGCCGACGAGACGTCCGCGAGCACGGTCCGGTGCGCCTCGATCGCCGCGGCCACGACCCCCAGCTGCGCGGTCGACATCTCGTTGAGGTACCCCGACAGGTACATCCGCCCGAGTACCCCGTTCACGAGCGCCAGGTCGAACAGGTCAGGCGACATCGACGGCGCCGGGTACGCCCAGTTCCCCGCCTGCTCGGGGAGCATCGCCGCGGGCGCTGCGGCGGCGATCGTGGCGGACAGCACCGGGTCCTGCTGGTCCGAGGTCGACTGCATGTGCAACCGGGACAGCATCGCGAAGTCGGCGCGCATCGCTCCCGAGGCGCAGTTCTCGATGAGGAGCGACGGGTAGCGGGCCTGCACGTCGTCGAGCCAGTCCAGCAGCGCCCGCTGGTGCTCGAGCTGCCCGTCGAACGACCCCGTCATCGTGTTGTCGTCCATCTTGAAGAACGTCACGCCGAGCGTCCCGACGAGCCGGTCGACGACCGCGTCGAGGTGCGCCCGGGCATCCGGCGAGCGCAGGTCGAGCAGGTGCCGGCCGTGCTCCGCGACCCGCACCCCGCGGTGGTGCACGAAGGCGGACGACGGCAACGACGACGCCAGCGGCGAGTTGATCCCGATGACCTCGGGTTCGAGCCAGAGCCCGGCCTGCATGCCGCGTGAACGGATGTGGTCGATGACGGACCCGAGCCCGGTCGGGAACCGCGACGCCGCGGGCTCCCACCCGCCGACGGTGTCCCACCAGTGCCCCTCGGCGTACCAGCCGGCGTCGATGCAGAACAGGTCGGCACCGGCGTCGGCGGCCGCGTCGATGAGCGGCAGGAGCTTCTCGGTCGTCGGGTCGCCCATGAGCGTGTTCATGTAGTCGTTGAAGACCAGCGGCAGGGCACGATCGGCGTCGCGCACGTGCCGGAACGCCCGTCGCTGCCGGGTGAGCACCGCGAATGCGCCGCCGACCGAGCCGGCGATCCCGACCGACACCGGCACGGAAACGAACGGCTGTCCCGGAGCGACGACGGCGCTCCACTGGTGCTCCTGGTCGGTCGGTCCGCTCAGCAGCACGTACGCGTGCCGTCGGGTCTCCCCCAGCTCGTACAGCCACGGCCCGTTGTGCTCGACCTGCCACACGAGCGCGAAGTCGGCAGCGTGCAGCACGCCGATCGGCAGCGCCTCACCGGTGGACCACGAGCCGCGGTTCTGCACGACGGCGCGGCTGCGGGGCGGGTGGTGCTGCGCCTCGCGATCGATGCGGGCGAGCCCGATCGACCGCAGCGGATCGGTGCGCCACCGGCTCTCGGCCGCCCAGTCGTTCTCGGCCTGCGTCAACGACAGCTCGTCGACCGTCGCACCGGAGTCGGTCAGGAACGCCCCGGTCGCGAAGGACGAGACGAAGTCGACGACGTGCTCGCCCTCCGGCGCCGACACCTCGGTCCAGGTCCGGAACGCTCCGACGCCGTCGCGCGCGCGGAACACGGACACGACCTGGAGGCGCGTGGCCGCGTCCTCCTGCACGATCTGGAACCACAGGTCGGTCCCGTCCACCGCCCCGGTCGTGTCCGCGGGCCCTGATCCGGTCCCGCCCACGGACACGGGGGCGTCGTCGTGCGACACGTACCGGAGCCGTGCGCCGATGGTGGAGTCGACGTGCCGGAACCCGCCGGGGAACCTGCCGTGGCCGACGGTGGTCAGCTCGACGAGCGGCTGCGGGTCGTCGGGGCCGTCGGCGAGCGCCCCGCCGGTCGGCACGAACGACACCAGGGCGACCGGTCGGTCCGACGCGATCCGGAACCGTGCCGAGAACCCGGGCGTGACCCAGTCGACGAACGCACTCACGGCGTCCCGGCCCGGACCGCCCCGACCGGTGCCGGCGAACTCGTCACCCAGTCCCCCAGGGTGTGGTCGTAGCAGGTGGTGTTGTCGATCGTGGAGCGGTCGAGTGCCGGCCCCGAGGTCACCCGGCGGTCGGTGCGCTCCGGGTCGGGGGCGGCCTCGGCGAGCAGCCGGGTGTAGTCGTGCTGCGGGTCGAGGATGACCGCGTCCGAGGGTCCCCGTTCGACGACCCGGCCGCGGTACAGCACCAGGATCTCGTCCGAGAAGTGCCGCGCAGTGGCGAGGTCGTGCGTGATGTACAGCACGGCGAGGTGGTCCTCGCGCTGCAGCCGGCCCATGAGGTTGAGCACGCTGAGCCGGATCGACACGTCGAGCATCGACACGGGCTCGTCGGCGATGAGCACCTGCGCGCCGGGTGCGAGGGCCCGGGCGATCGCGACGCGCTGTCGCTGCCCGCCGGAGAGCTCGTGCGGGCGGCGGGACGCGAAGTCCTCGTCGAGGTTCACGCGGCCGAGCAGTTCCCGGACGCGTTCGGCGGTCTCCTCGGCGCCGCGCGCACGGTGGTGGAGCTGCAGCGGGCGGGCGATGTGGTGCTCGATGGAGTGGAACGGGTTGAGCGACGCGAAGGGGTCCTGGAACACCATCTGCACGTGCCGGCGGTACATGCTGCCGACGACGGGGGTGCCGTCCTCGAGCCGGACGTCGATCGAGCCGCGCGTGGTGCTCTCCAGCTTCGCGAGCATCCGGGCGATCGTCGACTTGCCCGAACCGGACTCCCCGACGAGGGCGACGGTGCGTCCGGGCAGGAGCTCGAACGAGACGTCGTCGACGGCGCGGAGGGTGGTCCGGCGCAGGCCCTTCCGGGTGTGGAAGTCCTTGCCGAGGTGGCTGACGGTCACACTGGTCATCGGACGACCTCCTGGGTGTCGAGGTCCGAGCCGTCGATGCTCGCCCCGGTGCGGATGAAGCCGCCGCGGGCGCCGGACAGGCTCGGGAAGGACTGCAGCAGCCGCCGGGTGTAGGGGTGCTGCGGGTCGTGCTGGATGGTGTCGGCGGTGGCGCACTCGACGACCTCGCCGCGGAGCATGATCGCGATCCGGTCGCTGATCTCGAGCAGCAGCGGCAGGTCGTGCGTGATGAACACGACCGCGAAGCCGAGCTCGTCGCGCAGGCGGACGATCTCGCGGAGGATCTCCCGCTGCACGACGACGTCGAGCGCGGTGGTCGGCTCGTCCATGATCATGACCTGCGGCTCGAGCAGCATCGCCATCGCGATCATCACGCGCTGCCGCATGCCGCCCGAGAGCTCGTGCGGGTACGCCGTGATTCGCGACGGGTCGACCCCGACCCGGCGGAGCGCGTCCTCCGCGATCGCCCGACGCTCCTTGCGGGGCATGCCGCGGCGGTGCTCGACGAGCGCGTCGTCGAGCTGTGCCCGGATCGTGGTGACCGGGTTGAGCGCGTTCATCGCCCCCTGGAACACCATCGACAGCTTCGACCAGCGGACGGCACGGAGCTGCTCGTCGCCGAGGCCGAGCAGGTCGACGTCGCTGCCGTCCCGGTCGTGGAAGGTGATGCTGCCCGACGTCACCTTCGCCGGCGGCTTGTGCAGCCGGGTGATGGCGTAGGCGAGCGTCGTCTTGCCGCAGCCGGACTCCCCGGCCAGCCCGAGGATCTCCCCGGGCGCGAGCGTCAGCGAGACGTCCTTGACGGCGTGCACCGGGTGCTCGGTCTCGTAGACGACGTCGAGGTGGTCGATGGTGAGGACGGCGTCCCGGGTCATCGGGCGACCCCCTTCCGGTCGGTGGTGGTCTCGGTGAGGCGAGCCGCGCCTCCTGGGCCGGGACGGCGGGCCGCACGACGTGCGCGACGTTCACGCCGTCGCTGCGCCCGCACGTTCGCGAGCCGCGGGTTGATGACCTCGTCGATCGAGAAGTTGACGAGGGAGAGGCCCATGCCGAGCAGTGCGATGAGGAGCCCCGGCGGGACGAACCACCACCAGGCGCCCTGGGCGAGTGCGAAGCCGTTCTGCGCGTAGAAGAGCATCGTGCCGAGCGTCGACGAGTTCGAGGCGCCGAGGCCGAGGAAGGACAGCCCGGCCTCGCCGAGGATCGCGGCGATGACGGCGAACACGAACTGCGACGCGAGCACCGGCAGCAGGTTCGGCAGGATCTCCACCGCGATGACCCGCCACGGTCGTTCCCCGGCGACCCGTGCGGCGGACACGTAGTCCCGGTTCCGGATCGACATCGTCTGCGCGCGGAGGACCCGGGCGGACCCGGCCCACGACGTGATCGCGAGGACGATGGCGATGGTCCAGAGGCCTCGGGCCTCCTGCGGGACGAGGCCCGAGATGACGATGACGAGCGGCAGACCCGGGATCACGAGGAACACGTTCGAGAAGAGCGAGAACGCCTCGTCCATGATCCCGCCGAGGTACGCGCCGAGGATGCCGAAGAACGCCGACAGCACCGTGGCGAGGACACCGACGATGAGACCGATCTGCAGGCTGCCCCGGGTGGCGAACGCGAGCTGGGCGAGGACGTCCTGCCCGGTCTGCGTCGTCCCGAGCAGGTTGTCGGCGCTCGGCGGCTGCATGCCCGAGTCGCGGATGGCGCTCGGGTCGCCGACGAGCAGCGGGCCGAGCAGCCCGAACAGGGCGACGCCGACGATGAGCACGATGCCCGTGACGAGCCACGGCGTCAGCGTGGGGAGGAACCGGCGGATGCCGCCCTTCGGCCGGCCACGACGAGCGGTCGCGATGCTCCGGGTGGAACCGGCCTCGGCCTCCTCGGTGAGGGCACCGATGGTGGGTTCGGTCTCCTGTTGGATGTTGGTCATGGTCGTGTCCTCCTAGCTCCGGGCCCGGGTGCGCGGGTCGATGAGCCCGTAGAGCAGGTCGACGACGAGGTTCGCGCCGAGGACCGCCAGGGTGATGAACAGGAAGATGCCCTGCATGAGCGCGTAGTCGTTGTTCGTCACCGCGGACAGGAGCTTCGACCCGATGCCGGGGTACGAGAACACCTGCTCGGTGACGACGGACCCGGACACGATGAACCCGAGGGAGATCGCGAACCCGGCGACCGACGGCAGCACGGCGTTGCGGGCGGCGTAGTTGCGGAGGACCTTGCCGTGCGGCAGGCCCTTCGCGAGCGCCGTGGTGATGTAGTCCTCGGACAGCGTGGACACCATCATGTTGCGCATCCCGAGCAACCAGCCGCCGAGCGAGGCGAGCACGATCGTCGCGGCGGGCAGCACGCCGTACTTGAGCGCCGACATGAGGAACTCGCCGTTGAACCCCGGTGTGAGGACGACGTCGTAGCCGCCCTGGGCCGGGAACAGGTGCAGTCCGGTCGCGAAGAAGTACACGAGGATCAGCGCGAGCCAGAAGTACGGCACCGCGGCGAGCAGGGTGGTGGCCGGCACGAACGAGTCGAGCCAGGTGCCCGGTCGCCACCCGACGAAGGCGCCGAGGGCGACCCCGATGACGGCAGCGAGCACGGTGGCGATGCCGACGAGGGCGATCGTCCACGGCAGGGAGCTCCCGATGACCTCGGTCACCGGTGCCGGGAAGTAGCTCACCGACACCCCGAGGTCACCGCGGAACACGTTGCCCAGGTACTGGCCGTACTGGGCGAGGATCGGTTCCGAGGAGTTGCCACCGAGGAGCAGCTCGTACGCCTGCCGGGTCGCCGGGGTCACCTGCCCGCCGCGCTGCTGGAGCTTGGCGAGCAGGATGTCCACGGGGTTCCCGGGCAGGAGCCTGGGGATGATGAAGTTCAGCGTCAACGCCGCCCAGAGGGCCACGATGTAGAAGCCGATCTTGCGCAGGAAGTAGTGCATACGAGCGCTCCTCGGTCGCAGTCCTCGCCTCAGCCCTTGGCGGGCTTGAGGGCCTTGAAGATCTCGGCGTTGTCCGGGCTCGCCCAGACCGCCGGGAACGCGTACAGGTCGTCCTTCGTCGGCCAGCCGGTGAACTTCGCGGCGTGGAACTCGCTCGTCGTGCCGCCGGTCATGATCGGGATGTACGGCATGTCCTCGACGACGTGCTGCTGGATGACGTCGAGTTCGGGCTGGGTCGCCGCGGTGTCCTCCGGGTTGATCGTCGCGAGCTTCTGCAGCGCGGCGTCGACCTCGGGGTTGCTGTAGCGGGCGATGTTCATCGGGGCCGCCTCGCCGACCTTCGCGGTGTTCGCGGTCGAGTAGTAGTTGTTGTAGAGGTAGTACGGGTTCGCGGTCGGGCCCTGGCCGAGCGAGTCGATCGCGAGCTGGTAGTTGCCCTTGGTCTTCTTGTCGGTCCACTCGTTCCACGACGACTGCTGTGCCTTGAGCTCGATGCCGGCGGCCTTGAGCTGCTGCGTCATCGTGTCGATCGCGGTGATGTAGTCGGTCCAGCCGGTGACGACCTCGACCGTCAGGGACAGCTTCTTGCCGTCCTTCGCGTAGATGCCGTCGGCACCCTTCGCGTACCCGGCGTCCTCGAGCGTCGAGGCTGCCGCGTCGGTGTCGGCACCGGACGGCATCACGGCCGGCGAGACGTCCTTCGAGATCATGTCCTTCTGCGTCGTCGTCAGGGCGAACGTCGGCGAGATCTCGCTGGCGGTGTTCGAGAACGCGAGGGAGTTGAGCTGCTTGCGGTTGATCGCGTCGGCGATCGCGTGCCGCACGGCCGGGTCGGTCTGCGGGCCCGAGCAGCCGAGCGCCGTCGACGAGCAGGTCAGCAGGGCCATCTGGTTCTGGCCGACGGTGATGCCGTCGTAGCCCTGGTAGTGGCCGGGGATGTCGTCCATGTTCGGGACCGGGCCGGTCTGCCAGTCGATCGAACCCTGCGACAGGGCGTCGGCACCCGCGGTGTTGCCGGAGAGCGACAGGTAGCGGATCGTCTTCACGGCCGGGGCACCGCCCCAGTAGTCCTTGTTCGCCTCGAGGGTGAAGGCCTGCGCCTTGAACGTGCCGAGCGTGTACGGGCCCGTCCCGACGGGCTTGCGCACGACGTCCGTGGTCGGGTCGATGTCCTTCCAGAGGTGCTCCGGCACGATCCAGGTCTTGCCGAGCAGGTTCGGGCCGAGCACGAAGGACGGCTTCGCGAAGGACACGACGACCTTGTCGTCCCCCTCGGCCTTCGCGGTGCCGTCGTACCCGATGGAGTTGAGCGCCTTGTACTTCTTGAGCATGTCGAGGGTGAACACGACGTCCTTCGCCGTGAAGGGCTTCCCGTCGCTCCACTTCGCGTCGTCGCGGAGCGTGATGCTCAGCTGGGTGCCGTCGGCGTTCCATTCGTAGCTCGTGCCGAGCAGCGGCTTCGGGTCCTTCGTGTTCACGTTCGTGATGAAGAACAGGCCCTCGTAGATCGTCCCGACGCCACCGATGTTCGACGGCGACCAGGGGTTGTAGTTGATCTGGTAGTCGCCGGACTGTCCGGTGTACGCGATCAGGGTCGACGCGGAGTCGGACGACGCCGCGGTCCCGCTCGAGCTGCAGCCGGTGAGGGCGAGTCCCGCGGTGGTGAGGATGGCCGCGGCCGCGATGGCGAGCCGCCGGGAACGGTTTGGTGTTGACATCGTTGTCCTCTCGGTCTGCTCCGTCGCAGGCCTGGTCGTTGTGACCGCGATTGTTACACGGCTAAACTAACCCGGTCAAGAGCTTGCACGACGACGTGAGGAGGCGCGATGGAGCGCACGACACTGGACGGCCACTGGACTCTCGAGGCGGTCGCCGGTCCACCGGAGGCCGATGCCCACCGCGACCCGGTGCAGGCGGTGGTGCCCGGCTGCGTGCACACCGATCTGCTGCGCGGCGGCAGGATCCCCGATCCCTTCGACGGTGACGGCGAGGCCGCGACGCAGTGGATCGGCGACACGGTCTGGCGGTACCGGCGGACGTTCGACTGGGCCGGCTGCACCGGGCTGCGCCGCCACGACCTCGTCGCGGACGGACTCGACACACTCGCGACGATCGAGCTCAACGGCATCGTCGTCGGCACCACCGCGAACCAGCACCGCTCGTACCGGTTCCCCGTCGGACACCTGCTCCGACCGGGCGCGAACGAGCTCGTCGTCACGTTCGACGCGCCCGTGCCCGCGGCCGTCCGGCTCTCCGAGCTGCACGGCGGCGAGCTCCCGCACGTCAACCACCACCCGTACAACGCGCTCCGGAAGAACGCGTCGAACTTCGGCTGGGACTGGGGCGTCGACGTCGCGACGAGCGGCATCTGGAAGTCGATCGGCATCGAGTCCTGGAGCGGCGTCCGCATCGCGGCCGTCCGCCCCCTCGTCGACGTCGACGGCACCACCGGCGTGCTCACGGCGCACGTCGACGTCGAGTTCGCCGGCTCCTCCGGCGCCTTCTCGCAGGCCATCGGCAGCGCGCCCGTCGCGTCCGCGGGTGGTGACGCGGGTGCCGGACTGGAGGCCCGGATCACCCTGGCCCCGCACCACGCGTCCGCAGCGCACCCCGGTTCCGACACCGCGCCTCCAGGCCGCGACACGGACACCGAGGACACCGCCGGCCGGGTCGTCGGCGCGCGCTCCGTCGCGACCGGCCCGGACCGCACGACCGGCTCCGCCGTCGTGCGGCTCGAGGTCCCCGACGTCGCCGTCTGGTGGCCGCGCGGCCACGGTGACCAGCCGCTGTACGACGTCCGGGTCGAGGTCGGCGACGACGTCTGGACCGGCCGGGTGGGGTTCCGGACCGTCACCCTCGACACGGCTGCCGACGCCGGTGGCGCGCCGTTCCTCCTGCGCGTCAACGACCGGTCCGTCATCGTGCGCGGGGCGAACTGGATCCCGGACCACGCGTACCTCACCGAGATGACGGCCGAGCGCTACGCCGAGCGGATCGACGACGCGGTCGAGGCGAACGTCAACCTGCTCCGGATCTGGGGCGGCGGGATCTACGAGTCCGACGACCTGTACGACCGGTGCGACGAGCTCGGGATCCTCGTCTGGCAGGACTTCCTGTTCGCCTGCGCGGCCTACGCCGAGGAACCCTGGCTGGCCGACGAGGTCGAGCCCGAGGTCCGCGAGGCCGTCACCCGCCTCAGTCCCCACCCCTCGCTCGTGGTGTGGAACGGCAACAACGAGAACCTCGTGGCCTACGCCGAGTGGGGGTGGCGGCCGTCGCTCGTCGGTCGCACCTGGGGCAACGGGTACTACCGTTCCCTGCTGCCCGCGATCGTCGCGGAGCTCGACCCGACCCGGCCGTACACCCCCGGGAGCCCGTTCTCGTTCGACGAGTACCTGACGCCGAACGACGAGCGGAACGGCAGCGTGCACATCTGGGACGTCTGGAACCGGCTCGACTACCGCGCCTACGCCGACTGGCAGCCGCGGTTCGTCGCCGAGTTCGGGTTCCAGGGGCCGCCCGCGTGGTCGACCCTCACCGCGGTGGTGCACGACGAGCCGCTCGACCCGGACGGCCACGAGATGCTCGTGCACCAGAAGGCGCACGAGGGCAACCGGAAGCTCGCCGACGGCATGCGCGGGCACCTCCCGGCGCCGACGACCATCGAGGACTGGCACTGGGCCGCGCAGCTCAACCAGGCGCACGCGATCCGCTTCGGCATGGAGTGGTTCCGGTCCCGCACGCCGGACAACACCGGCATGGTCGTCTGGCAGCTCAACGACGACTGGCCCGTGGTGTCCTGGGCACTCGTCGACCACGCCGGGCACCGGAAGCCGGTCTGGTACGCGGTCCGACAGGCCTACCGCGAGGTCCTCGCGACGGTCCAGCGGTCGACGGCGGGCGACGGGCTCGACGTCGTCGTCGTGAACGCCGGCGGTGCGACCGTCACCGACGAGGTCGTCGTCGAGCGCCGCGCGTTCGACGGCACCGCCCTCGCCGGGACCACGGCGACCGTCTCGGTCGGCCCGGCGGACTCGGTGCGGATCACGCTGCCCGTCGAGGTCGCGGTGCCGCAGGACCGCTCGGGTGAGGTGCTCGTGGTGACCGGGTCGGCCTCGGGGCGGCGGGTGCACGACTTCGCGGATGTCGTCGACCAGCGCCTCGGGCGTCGACCGTTCTCGGTCGACGTCGCGGCGACGCCGGAGGGAGCGCGGGTCACGGTCACGGCGACGGCGTACGTGCGAGACCTCGCGCTGTTCCCGGACCGGGTGGTCGCCACGGCCCGGGTCGACGAGGGGCTGGTGTCGCTGCTGCCCGGCGAGTCGGCGGTGTTCGAGGTCACGCGCGCGGCGGGCATCGACGTGGAGGCGTTGGCCGGGCCCCTGGTGCTCCGGCACGCGGGCGACCTCCTGCCCTGAGGCGTGGACGGGCCGGGCGCGTGCCCGGCCCGTCCGCCCCGGTCAGCCGGTCGCCTGCACCTCGAGCACGAGCGCGGTTCCCGGCGCCAGCGCGGGCAGCCGCACCCCCACGTCCTCGAGCACCGCGCCGGACAGCTCCACGCTCCCCCGCTCGATCCACGGCGTCCGGGTCACGTCGACCCCCTTCGGCACCCGCAACCCCGTCACCGGCGCGACCCGGTACCGGCGCTCCCGGTCGAGTCCGCGCAGGCGCAGCGGCACGGCCAGGGACCGCGGACCCGTCACGGTCCGGGCGACCCGCACGAGGGCGCGCGACCGATCGCGCGCGACGACCGCCGTCGTCGCGAGCCCGGGGTCCCCGAGCTCGACGTGGTGCAGCCGCCCGGAGTGCAGCAGTCCCCGCTCCCGCTTGTAGAGCGCGGTCCACTCCCGCAGCCGGTCGAGCTCCGCGGGGCTGCACCGGGTGACGTCGGTCTCGATGCCGGCGCTGCCGAAGAGCGACACCGCCATCCGGAAGTCGAGGTCGAGGTGCCGCCCGGTGGTGTGCGACACCTCCGGGCCGACGTGCGACCCGATGAGCTCGAGCGGCAGCAGGAGCTCGGTCCACCGCTGGATCGGCAGCCGTTCCATCGCGTCGTTCGAGTCCGAGGCCCACACCCGGTCGGCGCGTTCGAGGACGCCCAGGTCGACCCGGGCGCCGCCGGACGCACACGCCTCGATCTCGAGCCAGGGGTGTCGGCGACGGAGCTCGTCCATCACCGCGTAGGCACCACGGGTGTGCGCGTCGAGCCCGACCCGGCCGGCGTGCACGGTCTGCACGACGTCGCGGTTCTGGTCCCACTTCACGAAGTCGACGTGGTGCGCGCCGATCACCGCCGACATCCGGTCGAGCACGTGCTCGCGGACGTCCGCGCGGGCGAGGTCGAGCACGTACTGGTGCCGCCACGTCCGGGTGCGCCCGGGGTCCTGCAGGAGCCAGTCCGGGTGGTCGACCGCGAGCTCGGACACCGGGCTCACCATCTCCGGCTCGAACCACAGCCCGAAGTCCATGCCGAGCGCTCGGACACCGGCGACGAGCGGCCCGAGGCCCTGCGGCCAGACGTCGGCGTCGACCGTCCAGTCGCCGAGGGCCGTGGTGTCGGAGCGGCGTCCGGTGAACCAGCCGTCGTCGAGGACGAACCGTTCGACACCGACGTCCGCAGCGACCTGCGCGAGTGCGAGCAGCGGCTCCAGCTCCTGCCGGTAGTAGACGGCCTCCCAGGTGTTCAGCACGACGGGGCGCGGGGTCCGTGGGTGCCCGGGGCGCGCGCGGAGGGAGTCGTGGAGGCGGGCGGCGACCCCGTCGAGCCCGGCGTCGGTCCAGACGAAGACGGTGTCGGGCGTGGTGAACGTCTCGCCCGGACGGAGCACGACCTCACCCGTGCGCAGGAGCTCCCCCGCGCCGAGCACGGGACGGGCCTCGGCGAGCTGGTCGTACCGGTGCACGGAGTCCGCGCTCCACGCCGGGTGCACCGCCCACAGCTCGCCGGTGGTGTCGTCGAAACCAGGGGTCCCGAGCACCGTGAGGGTCGGGGCGTCGTGCCCGGTCCGCCCCCGACGGCTCTCGCGCACGTGCACCCCGTCGGTCATCGCCCGCCGCTGCGGGGTCCGCTCGCGGGTCCACCGTCCGGCGAGGTCGAGCACCTCGGCGGCACGCTCCCCCACCGGCAGCACCGCTTCGAGCGCCTGCACCTCGACGTGGGCCGTGCCGCTGTTCGTCAGCGCGTGCCGCACCCGCAGGACCCCGGCGTCGTCGAGGGCGAACTCGCTGTGCAGCGCCACCTCGTCCGACGCGGCGTCGACCACGAGCAGCTGCCCCTCGACGTGCACCACGACGTCGCGCCACACCGGGACGAGCGGACGACCGCCGACCTGTCCGGCGATCCCGGGCCGCCCCTCCCACCCGTCCTGTTCGGTGGGCAGGATCGTCACCGGCCACGGGGCGTCGAACGCACTCGGTGAGACCGCCCGCGCGACCGCGAGCACGAGGTCGTCCGCGTCCTCCGGCACGACCTCGCCGACGTCCCGCCCCCAGTGCAGCACCTCGGGCAGGCCGTCGACACGGGTCGCGACGACGACACCCACCCCGGCTGCGCGCAGCGCGTGGACGCGCGTCACCGCCGCGGGCACGGCTGCCCGCGCCTCCTCGCCGTCCACGACGGTCATGCCGTCGCCTCCTCGAGGAGCACGCGGACGCCGCCGGCGGGCACGACGGTCTCCGGGCCGTGCCCGGAGCCGTCGAGCAGGTCGGTCCCGGCAGCCGACAGGACGACGTCGTCGATGCGGTGGTTCAGGAGGAACAGGATCCCGGTGCCGTCCTGCCGGACGCGACGCACTGCCTCCAGGCCTGGAGGCGCGATGACGGTCCGCGCGATCGCTCGCTCCTCGACGATCCGGTCCACGATCCGTTGCACCCCGTCCGCGTCGAGCATCGCCGAGACGTACCAGGCGCCGCCACCGGCGGCGCGGCGTGTGACCGCGGGGCGGCCCGCGAGCGGCCCGTCGACGTGCCGGAGGACGACGTCGGCGTCCTCGACGACCACGTCCTCCGCCCAGTCGGTGACGACCGTGCCGTCGTCGAGCAGGACGCGCTCGTCGCGCTGCAGCGGGGTGAACTCCTCCGACCACACGCCGAGCACGTCGCGGAACGCACCCGGGTAGCCACCGGTGCGGACCCGCGCGGTCTCGTCCACGATCCCCGAGGCGTAGGTCACCAGGAGCGTCGCGCCGTGCTCCACGACGGCGCTGATCCGCGCCGCGGACGCGTCGTCGACGACGAAGAGGGTCGGGAGCACCACGACGTCGTACCCGGACAGGTCGGCGTCGAGCGGGACGACGTCGGTCAGGACCTGGCGGCGCCAGAACGCGGTGTGCCAGGCACGGAGCTCGTGCCCGTACCGGAGTCCCCGGTGCGGCTTCAGCCCGGACTGGAGCGCCCAGCCGGACGCCTCGTCCACGACGATCGCGACGCGGGCACGCTCGACCGGGGCGCCCTGGACCGGCCCGAGGGCGCGGAGTGCGCGGCCGAGGGCGCAGACCTCGCGCCAGACGCGGCTCCGGGTGCCGGCGTGCGGGACCATCGCGGAGTGGAACTGCTCGGCGCCGGCGGTCGACGCGCGCCACTGGAAGAAGAGTGCGCCGTCCGACCCGCGTGCGACGTGGGCGAGCGAGTTGCGGAGGATCTCGCCGGGTTCCTTCGCCCGGTTCCGCTGCTGCCAGCTCGGGCCCCCGGTCGAGTGCTCCATGAGCAGCCACGGACCGCCGTCGCGGGTCATCCCGCGCATGCGGTCGGCAGCGGCGGCGAGGTCCTCGGCACGGTCGGGGTCGTCGACCAGCGTGTAGTGGTCGTTCGCCGGGATCGCGACGTGGCGGGCCCACTCGGCGTAGTCGACGACCTGGGAACCGGCGCCCACCATGAAGTTCGTCGTGACGGGTGCCGCGGAGTACTGCTCGATGACGGCCTTCTCGGCCTCGAAGTGGGCGAGGAGCGCGTCCGACGAGTAGCGCTCGAAGTCGAGGGCGAGCCCCGGGTTCGGCGCCCCACCGACGCCACGCGGCGGGGAGATCTCGTCGAACGACGTGTAGGTGTGCCCCCAGAAGGCCGTGCCCCACGCGCCGTTCGCTGCGTCGACGTCGTCGTACCGCGCACGGAGCCAGCGGCGGAAGTCGGCTGCCGAGACCTCGCAGTGGCAGCGGCCGTTCCCGCCGCCGAGCTCGTTGCTCACGTGCCAGAGCCGGACCGCGGGGTGCTCCCCGTACCGCTCGGCCAGGGCGCCGGCGATCCGGAGCGCGTGCTCGCGGAACACCGGCGAGGCCGGGCACCAGCCGAGCCGGCCACCGGGACGCTCGCGGCGTTCGGTCGCGTCGACCGGCAGGATCTCGGGGTGCGCCGTGAGCAGCCAGTTCGGCGGGGCGGCGGTCGGTGTCGCGAGGTCCACCGCGATGCCGTTGTCGTGCAGCAGGTCGAGCACGTCGTCGAGCCAGTCCCAGGTGTACTCCCCCGGTGACCGCTCGAGGAGCCCCCACGAGAAGACCCCGACCGTGACGAAGTTCACACCGGCCTCGCGCATGAGTCGGACGTCCTCGTCCCACACCGAGCGCGGCCACTGCTCGGGGCTGTAGTCACCACCGAACGACAGGTCCTCGGTGGGCCAGGGCACGGAACGAGCAGGGGTCACGACATCTCCTTCGACGGGTGGACCGGACCAGCATCCCGCCCGTCGAAGGCGTTTGTCAACTCGGGTAACTAAGTCAGAAGCGGAGGAGCCTGCGGACCGCGAGGACCGCAGCCGCACGCGCCCACTCGGAGAACTCGAACGGTTGCACGACGATGGTCACGGCGGGCTCGTACGGGCGGAGGCCCTGCCAGAACGCCGCGTCCACCTCGGCGCGGGCGAGGTCGTACACGGGCAGGCCGTCGCCGGTCAGCACGATGGACTCCGGGTCCACCAGCGTCACCACCGTCGACAGGAGGACGCCCAGGGCCGTGCCGGCGTCGCGGAGGGCCTGGAGCGCCTGCTCGTCCCCCGCGCGGGCCAGGTCGACCACCGCGTCGTACCCAGCGTCCTCGTGGCCGGCGTTCCGCGCCACGATGGAGCTCGGCAGGTAGCTCGACACGCAGCCCGCGTGCCCGACCCCGCAGTCCGGACCGCCGCCGTACACGGGCAGGTGCCCGACGCGACCGAACCGACCGTGGGCGCCCTCAGACACCTCGCCGTTCGTGACGAGCCCGAACCCGACGCCCGCCCCAACCGTGACGAGTGCCATCGAGGTGACGCCCGCGCCGGCACCGATCCAGTGCTCCTTGGCCGTGAGCGCGTCGACGTCGTTCACCGTGAAGGTCACGAGCCCCGTCCGGCGCTCGAGCATGTCCGACAGCGGGACGTCGCGCCAGCCGAGGAACTGCGACACCTCGACCAGGGTCACGCCGTCACGGGTGACCACGTCGCCGGGCACCGAGACGCCGAGCGAGCAGATCGCCGGCGACGCTGCCCGGAGCCGGTCGACGACCTCGCCGACCTGGGCCACGAGCGCGTCCGGCGATGCGTCGCGCAGTAGTTCCTCGTGCAGGGCGAGCACCCGTCCCGCGAGGTCCGTGACCGCCGCGTACAAGCGGTCCTGCGTGAGCTTCACCCCCACGAACTCCCACACGCCCTCGCTCGTCCGGAGGAGCTCCGACGGCCGACCGGTGGCGCCACGCACCCCCGTGCCGACCTCGATCACGAACCCGTGCTCCTGGAGCGTCCGGACGGCCCGCGTGAGACTCGCCCGCGACAGGCCGAGCGACCGAGCGATCTCGGCACGGGAGAGCACACCGTGCACGAGGATCTCGCGCAGGGCGGACCTCGTCGCATCGGTCAACACCGGCCACACCGGACCCGGGTCGATCGATGCTCGATCGAGCTGCTCGGTCATCGGTCCCCTTCGTTCGTCGGCCGATCATAACGCGCCTGGAAACGCAGAAAACCCCTGACCACGTGGTGGTCAGGGGTTCCCTGGTATTCGTAACGTTGAGTCCGGCGGCGTCCTA
>NZ_MJGR01000066.1:2040-2274 GCF_001865105.1 Curtobacterium sp. MCBA15_016 | reverse complement strand
CGCGTCCACTGACAGCCGTCGGAACACCGACGACCGGCCGGAACACCGACACCCGCACCGAACGGAGAACACCACGATGGCGAACCGCAACCACGACCGCGCCGCGGACGAACCCGTCAGCGAGTCCACGTCCGAGCAGCGACGTGAGGACGCGGCCGCCTGGTCGCCGGCGGCCCGGTACGCGTCCGAGCTCTTCGGCACGTTCCTGCTCGTGCTCGGCGGCGTCGGCACCGC
>NZ_MJGR01000066.1:956-1346 GCF_001865105.1 Curtobacterium sp. MCBA15_016 | reverse complement strand
CTCGGCGGCGTCGGCACCGCGCTGTTCGCCGCGAACGTCCCGAGTGCCACGGACAACCAGCAGGGCGTCGGCTACCTCGGCGTGGCCCTCGCGTTCGGTCTCACGCTCGTGGCCGGGATCTCGGCCGTCGGGCACATCTCCGGCGGTCACTTCAACCCCGCGGTCACGCTCGGTCTGCTCGCAGCGGGCCGCACCGATGCCCGCCACGTCGCCGGCTACATCGTGGCCCAGATCGTCGGCGGACTCGCCGCGACGAGCATCATCGCCGCGGTGCTCTCCGGCAAGCCGGGGGCGTTCGCTGCCGCTCGTGACGGGGGCTTCGCCTCGAACGGGTACGGATCGGCGAGCCCCGGCGGGTACGGCCTCGGGTCGGTGTTCCTCGCCGAGGCG
>NZ_MJGR01000066.1:0-260 GCF_001865105.1 Curtobacterium sp. MCBA15_016 | reverse complement strand
CGGTGTTCCTCGCCGAGGCGGTGCTGACCGGTGTCTTCATCGCCGTCATCCTCTCGATCACCGCCAAGAAGGAGTACCAGGCGGTCGCACCGCTCGGGATCGGGCTCACCCTGACGCTGATCCACCTCGTGAGCATCCCGATCAGCAACACCTCCGTGAACCCGGCGCGCTCGATCGCCGCGGCCGTCTACGGCGGGGCGACACCGCTCGCGCAGCTCTGGGTCTTCATCGTCGCCCCGATCGTCGGTGCCGTCGTCGCC
>NZ_MJGR01000065.1:8182-8325 GCF_001865105.1 Curtobacterium sp. MCBA15_016 | reverse complement strand
TCGTACAGCGCGATGAGCTGGCCGAGGACGCTCGGGGTGAGCTCCGGCGCGAGGATCGACGTCGACGGCTTGTTGCCCGTGAACGTGCGGGCGGAGACGATGGCCTCGTCCGTGGTGCCCTCGGCGCGGACCTCGTCCGCGGT
>NZ_MJGR01000065.1:6870-7477 GCF_001865105.1 Curtobacterium sp. MCBA15_016 | reverse complement strand
GCGCGGACCTCGTCCGCGGTCTTGCCGAACGCGAGCGCCTTCGTCTGCGCGAAGAAGTTCGCGAGGAACAGCGCGTGCACGTCCTGCCCGGGCTGCACGGCCTTGCCGTCGCCGGTCTCGTCCTTGAGCGGACGAGCGGGCTTCGCGACCGTGATGAAGTCCGTCGGGATGAGTCGCGTGCCCTGGTGGATGAGCTGGTAGAACGCGTGCTGGCCGTTCGTGCCCGGCTCGCCCCAGAAGACCTCGCCGGTCTCGGTGGTGACGGGCGAGCCGTCCCAGCGGACGCGCTTGCCGTTCGACTCCATGGTGAGCTGCTGCAGGTACGCGGCGAAGCGGTGCAGGTACTGCGTGTACGGCAGGACCGCGTGGCTCTGCGCGCCGAGGAAGTTCGAGTACCAGACGTTGAGCAGGCCCATGAGGACGGGGACGTTCTGCTCGAGCGGCGTCGTGCGGACGTGCTCGTCGATGGCGTGGAAGCCCGCGAGGAACTGCTCCCAGTTCTCCGGGCCGATCGCGATGACGACGCTCGTGCCGATGGCGGAGTCGACCGAGTAGCGGCCGCCCACCCAGTCCCAGAAGCCGAAGGCGTTCTCCGGGTCGATGCCGA
>NZ_MJGR01000065.1:5914-6195 GCF_001865105.1 Curtobacterium sp. MCBA15_016 | reverse complement strand
GAAGTGCTTCGCGACGGCGTTCGACTTCTCGTCGTCGGAGGCGTCGGTGAGGCCGAGCCGCTCCCAGAGCCACTGCCGCGCGAGGCGGGCGTTCGTCAGGGTCTCGAGCGTGCCGAAGGTCTTCGACGCGACGATGAAGAGCGTGGTCTCGGGGTCGAGGTCCGCGGTCTTCTCGTAGATGTCCGCGGGGTCGATGTTCGAGACGAAGCGCGCCTCGAGCCCGGGCTGCACGTACGGCTTCAGGGCTTCGTAGACCATGACCGGGCCGAGGTCCGAGCCAC
>NZ_MJGR01000065.1:4214-5217 GCF_001865105.1 Curtobacterium sp. MCBA15_016 | reverse complement strand
GATGCCGATGTTCACGACGGTCTCGATGCGCTTGCCGGTGACACCGGTCCAGGACCCGTCGCGGACCTTCGTGGCGAAGGCGTAGACCTTGTCGAGCGTGGCGTGCACGTCGGCGTCGACGTCCTGGCCGTCCACGACGAGCGCCGGCGAGGCACCCTTCGGGCGGCGGAGGGCGGTGTGCAGGACGGCGCGGTCCTCGGTGGCGTTGATGTGCTCACCGGCGAGCATCGCCTGGAAGCGCTCGGCGACGCCGGTGTCCTTCGCGACCTGCAGCAGGTCCTGGAGGACCTCGTCGGTGACGAGGCCCTTCGACAGGTCCACGGTCAGGTCGGCGGCCTGGAACGTGTAGCGCTCGGCACGACCGGGGTCGGTGTCGAACCACCCTCGCAGGTCCGGGGTGAAACCGTCGGCGATGCCGGCGAGCTTCTTCCAGCCGTCGGTCGATGTGGGGTCGACGGGAGCGGATTCGGTCACTTGGGTCCTCCTGGGATCACCTTCAAGACGTACAAGCCCGCGGGTCACCGCAGCGCTGCGTCGCGGACCGTCTTCGAGCGTAGCGCCGTCCGACGGGTGGCGCGCACCGCCGGACGGGAGGCACGGGGTGCGTTCGCTGCGCGCGTCACCCGGGCAGCGGGGTGAAGCGGCGCAGGCGCAGGCTGTTCGTCACGACGAACACCGACGAGAACGCCATCGCGGCACCGGCGAGCACCGGGTTGAGCAGCCCCGCCATCGCGAGCGGGATCGCCGCCACGTTGTACGCGAACGCCCAGAACAGGTTCCCCTTGATCGTGCGCAGGGTGGCCCGGGACAGCCGGATCGCCTCGGCCACGACCGTCAGGCGGCCGCTGACCACCGTGATGTCGCTCGCTGCGATCGCCGCGTCCGTGCCGGCCCCCATCGCGATGCCGAGGTCGGCAGCGGCGAGGGCTGCGGCGTCGTTCACGCCGTCGCCGACCATCGCCACGCTGCGCCCCTCGGCCTGCAGGCGACGGACGGTCTCGAG
>NZ_MJGR01000065.1:3164-3542 GCF_001865105.1 Curtobacterium sp. MCBA15_016 | reverse complement strand
GGCGACGGACGGTCTCGAGCTTCGAGGCCGGGGTGGCGCGGGCGTGCACCTCGTCGATCCCGACCGCGGCGGCGACGGCACGGGCAGCGCCCTCGTTGTCGCCGGTGAGCAGCACCGGGTGCAGGCCGAGCTCCACGAAGCGCCGGACGGCGTCCGCCGCCTCGGGCTTGACCGTGTCCGCGACGACGACCACGCCGAGCGCGCGGCCGTCCGTCGCGACGACGACCGCCGTGCCGCCGTCCGCCTCGGCGTCCCGGACCGTCTGCGCCACGGCGTCGGGCACCGTGATCGCCCACGACGCCTCGAGCCAGGCGACGGTCCCGACGAGCACGACCTCGCCGTCGACGACCGCCTGGACGCCGGCGCCGGGCGTCGCGG
>NZ_MJGR01000065.1:986-2482 GCF_001865105.1 Curtobacterium sp. MCBA15_016 | reverse complement strand
GCCGGCGCCGGGCGTCGCGGTGAACTGCGTCGCACCGGCGACGTCGAGCCCGCGGGCCCGTGCGGCCGTGACGATCGCGCGCGCGACCGGGTGCTCGGAGCCGTCCTCGACCGCGGCGGCGAGACGGAGGACCGCCGCGTCGTCGGTGTCCGGCGTGCCGGTGACCGAGCGGAGGGCCATCGACCCGGTGGTGACCGTGCCGGTCTTGTCGAGGACGATCGTGTCGACGCCCCGGGTCTGTTCGAGGACCTGCGGACCGCCGATGAGGATCCCGAGCTGCGATCCCCGGCCGGTCCCGACGAGCAACGCGGTCGGGGTCGCGAGTCCGAGCGCGCAGGGGCAGGCGATGATGAGCGTGGCCACCGACGCGGTGAAGGCCGCCGTCAGGGAGCCGCCGAGGACGAGCCACCCGACGAAGGCCAGCACCGCGAGCCCGATGACGATCGGGACGAAGACGCCGGACACCCGGTCGGCGAGGCGCTGGACCTCGGCCTTCCCTGTCTGCGCGTCCTCGATGAGACGGCCCATGCGGGCGAGTTCGGTGTCGGCTCCGACCCGGGTGATCGTGACGACGAGCCGCCCGCCGACGTTGATCGTGGCGCCGGTGACGTCGTCGCCCGGGCGGACCTCGACCGGCACGGACTCGCCGGTGAGCATGCTGAGGTCGACGGCCGACGAGCCCTCGCGCACGGTGCCGTCGCTCGGGATCCGCTCCCCCGGCCGCACGACGACCACGTCGCCGACGACGAGCGAGGCGGCGGGCACGCGGGACTCGGATCCGTCGCGGAGCACCGTCGCGTCCTTCGCCCCGAGTTCGAGCAGGGCGCGGAGCGCGGCCCCGGACTGCTGCTTCGCGCGGGCCTCCATGTACCGCCCGGCGAGGATGAACACGGTCACGGCGGACGCGACCTCGAGGTACAGGTCGCTCGCCTCGGGGTCGGTGGCGAACCACGAGAAGGTCATGTGCATGCCGGGCATCCCGGCGTCACCGAGGAACAGTGCGTACAGCGACCACCCGAACGCCGCGAGGACGCCGACGCTCACGAGGGTGTCCATCGTCGCGGCACCGTGCCGGGCGTTCACCCACGCAGCACGGTGGAAGGGCAGGGCGCCCCACACGGCCACGGGGGCGGCGAGTGCGAGGGCCAGCCACTGCCAGTTCGGGAACTGCAGCACGGGCACCATCGACAGGACGACGACGGGGACGGCGAGGACAGCGGAGACGACCAGGCGCTGCCGGAGCGCCGCGGACGCATCGTCCTCGCGCGGGGCGGCGGGGTCGTCCGGTGCGGGCGGGGCGGGCACGGACGCCCCGTACCCCGCCGACTCCACGGCCGCGATGAGCGCGCCGGTGTCCGAGCTGCCGGAGACCGTGGCCTTCTCGGTCGCGTAGTTCACGGTCGCCGTGACGCCGGGGAGCTTGCCGAGCTTCCGTTCGATGCGGTTCGCGCACGAGGCGCACGTCATCCCCGTGATGTCGAGTTCGACCGCGCCGT
>NZ_MJGR01000065.1:0-286 GCF_001865105.1 Curtobacterium sp. MCBA15_016 | reverse complement strand
CGGCCTCGGTGACCGCGGCGCGGAGCGCGTCGGACGCCACCGGGGCGTCGGACGTCACCGTGACCTCGGACGCACCGCCGGGGACGAGTCGCACCCGGACGTCGGACACGCCGTCGAGCTCGGTGAGCTCCTCGGTGACGCTCATCACGCAGTGGTCGCAGGTCATGCCCTCGACGAGCAGCAGTTCGGTGTTCATGGTGGTTCCCTTCAGGAGCGGACGAGTCGGGCGATGGCCTCGCTGGCTTCGCGGACCTTGGCGTCGGCGGCCTCGCCGCCCTCGGCGACG
>NZ_MJGR01000064.1:1756-2406 GCF_001865105.1 Curtobacterium sp. MCBA15_016 | reverse complement strand
GGCGAGAACGGCGAGAACGGTGAGCACGGCGGCGCGATCGCGACCGTCCGGTTGCCCGCGCTCTGACGCCGATCCGACGCCGCCGTCGATCACTCGAAGTCTCGAACGAAGGACACGTCCCGTTCCGGGTTCCTCCATAGCTCCGATGCCGATGCTGTGAGCCACCCGATCACATGCTGGAGAGGAACGAGCCGATGATCGACACCGCTCGCCCCACTGCTCGTCCCGTTCCGAGACCCATCGGAGACGACGAACCCCTCGAGGTCGCGGCCCGTCGTCGCCGCCGAGCCGGACGCCGCCGCAACGCCGTCACCGACCTGCTCGGGATCCTCGCCTGGGTCTCGGCAGCGGTGGCCGTCATGCTCTGGCTCGTGTCGCCCGGATCGCACACGGTCGTCGGCATCGGCGGCTGGCTCACCGACGCCGGGATCGTCGCGGGACTCGTCGCGACCGACCTCGTGCTCGTCATGCTCGTGCTCGCCGCGCGCGTGCCGCTCATCGACCGGACCTTCGGCCAGGACAACGCCATCGCGGTGCACCGGTCGCTCGGGAAGCCCGTGCTGTACCTGCTGCTCGCGCACGGAGCGCTCCTGACCCTGGGGTACGGCGCCTCGGCGGGCACCGGGCCGATCGCCGAGACGATCGCGCTC
>NZ_MJGR01000064.1:0-1039 GCF_001865105.1 Curtobacterium sp. MCBA15_016 | reverse complement strand
TCGCCGAGACGATCGCGCTCTTCTCCACGCCGGACATGCCGCTGGCCTACCTCGGACTCGGGCTGTTCGTCGCCGTGGTGGTGTCCTCGCTCGTCGCGGTCCGCCGTCGCCTGCCGTACGAGGCCTGGCACGTCATCCACCTCCTCAGCTACGCCGCGGTACTCGTCGCGCTGCCGCACATGCTCAGCGTCGGCAGTGTCCTCGCGCAGGGCACGTGGCAGCGGGTCTACTGGATCGCGCTCTACGTCCTGGCCCTCGGCCTGATCGCCCTGTACCGGTTCGCCCTGCCCCTCGTCGTGACGCTCCGTCACCGCATCCGTGTCGTCGGCGTCGAGCCCATCGCACCGGGCGTCGTGTCGATCCACCTCGCCGGACGGGACCTCGACCGCCTCGGGACCGAGGGCGGGCAGTACGGGGTGTGGCGCTTCTGGACCGCCCGCACCTGGTGGCACGCCCACCCGGTGTCGTTCTCCGCCGTCCCCGGCCGCGATCGTGCCCGGATCACGGTGCGCGACCTCGGCGCCGGCTCCGCGCGACTCGGCCGGATCACCCCGGGTGCGTTCGTCTCCCTCGAGGGCCCCTACGGCCTGTTCACCAGCCGGGCTCGGACCGCGCCGTACCTCGCCCTCGTCGCCTCCGGCATCGGGATCACCCCCGTGCGGTCGTTGCTCGAGGACACCGACCTCCGTCCGGGTGAGGCCACCGTGCTGCTGCGCGGGACCGACGCCGACCAGCAGTACCTGTGGCACGAGACCGCCGACCTCGCCGAGGCGACGGGGAGCCGGCTGTACACGATGGTCGGTCACCGGTCCCGCTCCCGCGAGAGCTGGATGACCGAGGAGGACGTCCGGCGCGGGGTCTCCCTCCGGTCGGTGTTCCCGAACCTGCTCCAGTCGGACCTGTACGTGTGCGGGCCGCGCGCTTGGTCCGATCTGGTCGTCCGCGAAGCCCGAACGGCCGGTGTCCCGGAGCACCAGATCCACCAGGAACGGTTCGAGTCATGAGAGCACGCGTCATCGCCGGCGGGGTCGTCTCGTCC
>NZ_MJGR01000063.1:5749-6009 GCF_001865105.1 Curtobacterium sp. MCBA15_016 | reverse complement strand
GCACGAGCGTCCCGACCCCGCCGAGCACGGCACCGAGGAGCGCGAGCGGCCGCTGCCACGTCGCCTCGGGCCGCCGCAGCGTAACGATCGAGAGCAGGAGCGCGAGCACGCCGAGCACCAGCCCGACACCGTGCACCGTCGCGGGGGCGGTGAACCACCACGCGCCGAGTCCGAGCGTGGCGAGTCCGGCGAGAGCGCCGAGGGCGGCCCCGGGAGTCGTCCCCATGCGCTGCGTCGTCCCGGCGGCCTGGAGGCGCGGC
>NZ_MJGR01000063.1:4413-4969 GCF_001865105.1 Curtobacterium sp. MCBA15_016 | reverse complement strand
GGTCGCGTCCACCGCCGGGGTCGGGTCGGTCGCGGTCCTCGCGGTCGGCTTCCTCGTGCGCGACGGCCGGGCGGGCCTCGCGGCCTTCGCGGCCTTCGCGGCGTTCGTGCCCTTCGAGGGCTTCGTGCCCTTCGGTGTTCGTGGGCTCGTCGACCGGCCGCGTCCCGTGTCCGAGCCGCGGGTCGGCAGGTCGATCAGGGGGAGTGCTTCGGTCGGCGGCAGTGCATCCGCCCGGGGAGCCGGTGTCGAGCCCGGGCCCCCGGGTGCCGGCGGAGCGATGACGGCGTCGAAGGCCGGAGCCGCAGCCGGAGCGGCGGTCGCCGGAGCCGCGGCGGCCGGAGCGGCGGGGCGCTGGTGGGCGAACCGGGCGGGGGTGCGGTAGCCGATCGGTCCCGAGGGAGCCGGTTCCGACCCCTCGACGACGACGTGCTCGAGGCCCGGCACGGAGAACCGGGGCTGACCGACGACCGGGACGCTGGGGCCCGCCGGGACGACCGGCGCGGCGGGAGCGGGTGCGGCTCCCGAGACGACGGACGCGGCACCGACGGCACCGACG
>NZ_MJGR01000063.1:3434-3653 GCF_001865105.1 Curtobacterium sp. MCBA15_016 | reverse complement strand
GAGACCGGGGCGGGGCCGACCGAGGCCGTGTCGAACGGGACCGTGTGCACCGCGGGCGAGGTCGGGGCCGGGGGCAGGAGGTGCTCCTCCGGCGGGAAGTCGGGCACCACGATGTCGTCGTCGACGAGTGCCGGTGTGGCGGGCGGTGCGGGGAGCGTGCTGCCGGGGCCGGCCGTCTCCGGAGCGGGGGCGGGTGCGACGGGGGCGGGGCGCGCCTCC
>NZ_MJGR01000063.1:2345-2713 GCF_001865105.1 Curtobacterium sp. MCBA15_016 | reverse complement strand
GGGCGCGCCTCCAGGCCGTCTGTCGCGCCCTCGGGGGGAGCCGTGACCCAGTCGGGGACGGCGCGACGCGGCCGGTCCTCGTCCGGCATGCGATGCGATGCCACTGCGGTGCTCCCTCCGTAGGCTGATCCATCGTCAGTTCTAACGGCTACCCGTGCGGCTGGCGCAGCCCCAGTTCCGGGGTCGCCGGTACGGTCGGGGCATGACCGGAATCGAACACCGTCCACTCGGGCCGTCGGGGCTCGTCGTCTCCACCGTCGGCATCGGCTGCAACAACTTCGGCCGACCCGGCACGCTGACCGAGACGCAGGAGGGCACGGACGCCGTCGTCCACGCGGCCCTCGACGCCGGCGTCACCCTGTTCGACA
>NZ_MJGR01000063.1:839-1677 GCF_001865105.1 Curtobacterium sp. MCBA15_016 | reverse complement strand
TCGACACCGCGGACGTCTACGGCGGCCGGCGCGGGTTGTCCGAGGAACTCCTCGGCAGGTCCATCGCGGGACGTCGCGACGAGATCGTCCTCGCCACGAAGTTCGGCATGGACATGCAGGGGGTGAACGGGCCGGACTGGGGCGTGCGGGGCTCCCGGCGGTACGTGCGGCTGGCGGTCGAGTCGTCGCTCAAGCGCCTCGGGACGGACTGGATCGACCTCTACCAGATGCACGGCCCGGACGACGTGACCTCGATCGAGGAGACGCTGTCCGTGCTCGACGACCTCGTCCGCGAGGGCAAGATCCGCTACATCGGCCACTCGAACTTCGCGGGGTGGCAGATCGCCGAGGCCGAGCTCACCGCCTCCATCGCCGGCACCACGGCGTTCGTGTCCGCGCAGAACGAGTACAGCCCGCTCGCCCGGGGCGTCGAGGACGAGGTGCTGCCGGCCGTCCGTGCGTACGCGCTCGGGTTCCTGCCGTACTTCCCGCTGTACAACGGCCTGCTGACGGGCAAGTACACGAAGGCCGGTGGGCCCTCGGACGGGCGGCTCACCACGGCGAAGCCGCAGCTGCTGCAGGACGCGCCGTGGGAGATCCTCGAGGAGTTCCAGCGGTTCTGCGACGAGCGCGGCGTCACGATGCTGCAGGCGACCTTCGCGTGGTTGCTGGCGCAGCCCGGGCTGTCGAGCGTCATCGCGGGAGCGACGAAGCCGGAGCAGATCCGGCAGAACGCCGAGGCCGGGACGGCGTGGGAGCCGTCCGAGGACGACCTCGCCGAGATGACGCTGGTCTTCGACGGCGCCTGAGCGGGCGCGCCGCGGCCCGCGGCCGCGGC
>NZ_MJGR01000063.1:0-123 GCF_001865105.1 Curtobacterium sp. MCBA15_016 | reverse complement strand
CGCGGCCCGCGGCCGCGGCGGCCGTGGGCGTCCTCACGCGCTGAGCGACACGTCACGCGTGACAGGGCGCGTGATCTGTCGGCCAGCGTGTGAGGACGGTCGTCCTGCGGGACGGGAGGCGCG
>NZ_MJGR01000062.1:3062-4174 GCF_001865105.1 Curtobacterium sp. MCBA15_016 | reverse complement strand
ACCGTCGTCGACGACGGTGAGTTCGAGCGCGTGCGATGCGTCCTGGGCGAGCGTCACCCGGATCACACCGCCGTCGTCCCCCGCGGCGATCGCGTTCGCGACGAGGTTGTCGACGATCCGGGCGAACGCCGCGGGCTCGAGCGCGTACCGCTCGTCGGGGGCGTCGAGTGCCACGGTGAAGTCGATGTCACGGTCGACGGCGCCGCCGAGTGCTCGCGCGCGGTCGATCGAGCCCATCAGCTCCGTCACGAGCGCGGCCGCCGGGGTCAACGGTGCGGGACCGGACTCGTCGAGCCGGCTGAGCTCGAGCATCGTGTTCGCGAGCGCCACCAACCGCGCGGCGTCTCCTTCGGCGCCGCGCAGCTCGCGTTCGAGGGCCTCGGCATCGCCCGACGAGCGGTGCGCGAGTTCGAGCCGAGCGGTCAGGGCGGCGAGCGGTGTCCGGAGTTCGTGACTGGCGTCGGACACCATCCGCCGCTCCCGCTCGGCGTTCTCGCGCTGCCGGTCGATGAAGGCGTTGAGCGTCCGCGCGAGGGCGGCGAGCTCGTCGTCCGAGCTCCCGACCGGCAGGTGGCCGCCCGCGGTCCCGGCGCTCAGGTCCTCGGCGGTCCGCCGCATCCGCCCCACGGGTCGGAGGGCCAGCGTCGAGAGCAACCAGGCCGTCGCCGCGAACGCCACGAGCGCCAGGACGGTCCCGAGGACGAGCGAGCGGTCCACGCGCTCGAGTGTCTCCTGCCCGGCACGGCCGTCGTGGGCCGCCCACACGACCGCGGAGCCGTCGTCGTTCGTGACCGGCACCCCGACGACGGTGACGAGCCGGTGCCCGGTGTGCAGACGGAGCGTTACCTCGTCCTCGGGGACGCCGGACGGCAGTGATGCCCGGACGTCGCGCGGCAGGGAGTCGACGAGCCACGAACCGGAGGAGGTCCGGATCCCGACCAGGACGTCCTCGGCGGGGCGGTCCGGCGCCTCGTCCGGGTTGTGCCGGAGGTCGGAGACGAACGGCGCGGCGTCCCCGGCGGCGAGGGACTCATCGGTCGCGATCGTCGCCCGCTCGATCTGCACGTGGAGCACGACCGCGATCCCGGAGAGGACCACGGCGCCCACGACGA
>NZ_MJGR01000062.1:2168-2366 GCF_001865105.1 Curtobacterium sp. MCBA15_016 | reverse complement strand
GACCACGGCGCCCACGACGAGGCTGCCGAGCGTGATGCGCGCGCTGATCGAGAGGCGGCGGAGGACCCTCATGCCGTCGGCACGACCTCGAGCGCGTAGCCGACGCCGCGCACGGTGCGGATCGCGACGTCGGCATCCGCCGCCTGGAGCTTCTTGCGGACGTAGCTCACGTACTGGTCGACGATCGTCGGGTCGAAG
>NZ_MJGR01000062.1:1157-1437 GCF_001865105.1 Curtobacterium sp. MCBA15_016 | reverse complement strand
CGACGATCGTCGGGTCGAAGTGCTCGGCGCTCCCCCAGACCTCCTCGAGGACCTCGGCGCGGGTCCGCGGTGCCGGCGAGCCCTGGATGAGGAACCGCAGCAGCGAGAACTCCTTGACGCTCAGCGGCAGGTCACGCCCGCGCACGGCGGCGCGGACGGCGACGGTGTCGAGTCGGACCGAGCCGGCCTCGACGACCGTCGCGGTCCCCGCCGCGCGACGGCGCAGGTGGGCTCGGATGCGGGCGTTGAGCTCGGCGATCGCGAACGGCTTCGTGAGGTA
>NZ_MJGR01000062.1:0-465 GCF_001865105.1 Curtobacterium sp. MCBA15_016 | reverse complement strand
GAGGTAGTCGTCGGCGCCGGAGTCGAGCCCGAAGACCCGGTCGTCCACCGCGTCGCGCGCCGTGACGAGCACGACCGGGAAGTCCTCGCCCATCTCGCGCAGCCGACGGCAGACCTCGAACCCGGACATCTCCGGGAGCATGACGTCGATCGCGGCCGCGTCGAAGGACTGCGCGCGGGCCTGGACGAGCGCGGCGACGCCGTCGGACACGACGGTCACGGCGTGCCCCTCGCCGACGAGCCCGCGTTCGACGAGCACACCCATCTCGGGGTCGTCCTCGACCACCAGGATGTTCGCCACGTCACACCACCCCGCTCGTCCCGAGGAGCGACCCGATCGCGAACGTCGCCGCGAGGGCGAGCGCTCCGCCGAGGACGACGCGGACGGTCGCGCGCCGCACCGATCCGCCGCCGATCCGCGCACCGGTCGCGCCGGTCAGCGCGAGGGCGACGAGGACGACGACGA
>NZ_MJGR01000061.1:0-219 GCF_001865105.1 Curtobacterium sp. MCBA15_016 | reverse complement strand
GCATCGAGGCGGCGAGCATCCTCTCCGGCGACAACTGGGTCGTGGCCGACTACGGCAAGAAGCAGGACCTGTCGTTCGACTTCATCAAGCAGCTCAGCACGCCCAAGGCGCAGCTCGAGTACTACAAGCTCTTCGGCAACCTGCCGACGAACTCCGACGCCGCGGCCGAACTCGCGGCGGCGAACCCCCAGCTCAAGCCGATCATCGACGCCGGCAAGC
>NZ_MJGR01000060.1:2568-3103 GCF_001865105.1 Curtobacterium sp. MCBA15_016 | reverse complement strand
CGAACGGGTCGCGGAACGCCGTCGTCAGCGCGCCGAGGCCGACCGGCGCCGTGCCGCCGACGAGCGGGTGCGGATCGCCCGCGAGCTCCACGACTCGGTCGCCCACAGCATGTCCCTCATCAACCTCCAGGCCGGGGTCGCCCTCCACCTCGGCGCCGACCTCCCGGACCAGACGCGGGACTCCCTCGCGAACATCCGCGACTCCAGCCGCGAGGCCCTCGTCGAACTCCGCACGATCCTCGGCGTGCTCCGCTCGGTCGACGGAGCGCCCGACCGCGAGGGGGCGGAGCGCGCCCCGACCGCCGGCCTCGACCGCGTCGCCGACCTGGTGGAACGAGCGCGTGCCGCGGGCGTCGACGTCACCCTGGCCGTCGACGGCGACCGATCGGCGGTGCACGGCATCACGGACCGGAACGCGTTCCGCATCGTGCAAGAGTCGGTGACGAACGTCATGAAGCACGCCCCCGGACACCGGGCCGACGTGACGATCTCGATCGCCCCGGACGTCGTGGACCTGGTCGTCGCCGACCGCCCG
>NZ_MJGR01000060.1:1534-1877 GCF_001865105.1 Curtobacterium sp. MCBA15_016 | reverse complement strand
TGGTCGTCGCCGACCGCCCGTCCCAGCCGCGGGTGGCCGACGTCGGCTCCACCGAGCCGCTCGCCCCGACCGGCAACGGGATCATCGGGATGCGCGAACGTGCGAACGCCGTCGACGGCACCCTGTCCGCCGGACCGACGACCGACGGCGGCTGGCGGGTGGCAGCGCGCCTCCCGGTGGTCGGCACCGACCCCGAGGACGCCCGATGACCACGGCCAGCATCGCCCCGGACCCGATCCGCGTGCTCCTCGTCGACGACCAGGTGCTCGTCCGCGCCGGGCTCCGCGCACTCGTCGACGCCGAACCCGGCATGACCGTCGTCGGCGAGGCGGGTGACGGTGAC
>NZ_MJGR01000060.1:0-846 GCF_001865105.1 Curtobacterium sp. MCBA15_016 | reverse complement strand
CCGACGTCGTCCTCATGGACATCCGGATGCCGGGCACCGACGGGCTCGCGGCGACGCAACGGATCTCGGCCGACCCCGAACTCGGGGGCGTGCACGTGGTCATCCTCACCACGTTCGAGGAAGACGACTACGTGTTCGAGGCGATCCGCGGTGGCGCTGCCGGATTCCTCGTGAAGGACACCGAACCGGCCGAACTCCTCCGGGCGATCCGGACCGTCGTCGCGGGGGAGTCCCTGCTCTCGCCCCGGGCGACCCGTTCCCTGGTCGAGGCGTACGCCACCCACGCGAAGCCGTCGTCCCTCGCGCCGGAGCTGGGCGTCCTGACCGACCGCGAGCGTCAGGTCATGCAGCTCGTCGCCGTCGGCATGACGAACGCCGAGATCGCCCAGCACCTCTTCGTCAGCCCGATGACCACGAAGACCCACGTCTCCCGGGCGATGATCAAGCTCGGTGCCCGCGATCGTGCCCAGCTCGTCGTCTTCGCCTACGAGACCGGCCTCGTGACCCCGGGCTGGCGCCCGTGACCGCCCGCTCCGCTGCCACCGTGACTTCGAAGACCGCGCAGCGAACCCCTCGAACACCTCGGACGCCCGCGCCGAGCCGATCCGGTCGACGTCGAACGGCACTGACCGGACCCGTGGCAACGGACGGCAACGACTGCCGGACCGCCGCACCCCGAGTTGCATGGACCCCATGTCGTTCACCGGATTCGGCGTCGTCGCCGGAGCAGCACTGACCGAGGCCGTCCGTCGCGCGGGCGCCGACCACGTGGAGCCGACGATCGCCGGCAACCTGGCGATCCGGCCGAACGGCGACGGCGGCGGCCACGACCACGGCGGTGGCTGG
>NZ_MJGR01000059.1:0-3200 GCF_001865105.1 Curtobacterium sp. MCBA15_016 | reverse complement strand
ACCGCGCCTCCCGTCCGTCTTCAGTTGCATTTGCAACCATTACCGTCCAGACGGTACACTAACGGAGTCCTGACGGGATGCGTGCACACCCCGCGTCCCGTCCGGTCCGTTCGTCAGTTCCGCCGTCGACCTGGTCCGGCTCGAAGTCCCTGGAGTCACCGTGTCCGCCCTGCTCACCAGCCCGATCCCCACTGCCGCCACCGGCAGCCGCGCCCGCCGGTTCGCCGCCCTCGCGGTGCTCATGCTGCCCGTCCTCCTCATCTCGGTGGACAACACCGTCCTGAGCTTCGCGCTGCCGTCGATCTCGCGCGCGCTGAACCCGGACGCCACCACGCAGCTCTGGATCGTCGACGCGTACCCGCTCGTCCTCGCCGGCCTCCTCGTCGTGATGGGCAGCATCGGTGACCGCATCGGCCGCCGTCGGATCCTCGTCGTCGGCGCCACCGGCTTCGCGCTCTTCTCCGTCGCCGCGGCCTTCGCCACCGACGCCTGGATGCTCGTCGCCGCACGGATCGTCATGGGCGTGTTCGGCGCGATGCTCATGCCGGCGACCCTCTCGATCATCCGCAACGTCTTCGTCCACGCGGGGGAGCGGCGGATGGCGCTCGCCGTCTGGTCCACCATGTTCGCGGCGGGCAACGCCCTCGGGCCGCTCGTCGGCGGCGTACTGCTCGCGCACTTCCACTGGGGCGCGGTGTTCCTCGTCGCGGTGCCGATCCTCGTCGTGATGCTCGTCGCCGTGCCGTTCTGCGTTCCGGAGTCCCGTGACCCGAACCCGGGGCCAGTCGACGTGCCGAGCATGTTCCTCTCGCTCGGCGCCCTCGCCCCGATCGCGTGGGCGATCAAGTCCGTCGTGCACCCCGAGGAGCGCGGCTTCGCGATCGCGATGCTCGCCGTCGGCGTCCTGTGCGGCATCGCGTTCGTCCGTCGGCAGCTCCGCTCGCGGACCCCGATGCTCGACCTCCGGCTGTTCCGGAGCACGGCGTTCACCGGCAGCGTGCTCATGAACATGGCGGCGATGTTCTCGCTGACCGGGTTCCTGTTCTTCATCGCACAGCACCTGCAGCTCGTCGCCGGCCTCGACCCCTTCGCGTCCGGCATGGTGCTGGTGCCGGGGTCGATCCTCACGATCGTGGCGGGCCTCGTCGTCGTGCCGATCGTCGCCCGGGTCGCTCCGCGCTGGGTCGTCGCCGTGTCGCTGCTGTTCTCGGCGGCCGCCTACGCGATGGTCGCGGTCCTCGGGCACCACGCCTCGATCGTGGCGCTGGCGTTCGCGTTCGTGCTGCTCGGGATCGGGATCGGTGCCTCGGAGACGGTGACGAACGACCTGATCATCTCGACGGCCCCGGCGGACAATGCCGGTGCGGCGTCGGCGATGTCCGAGACGGCGTACGAGATCGGTGCCGTGCTGGGGACCGCGGTGCTCGGGACGATCCTGGCCACGGCCTACCGGGCGCACGTCGTGGTGCCGGACGGGCTGTCCTCGTCGGCGCACACCGCTGCGCAGGAGACCCTCGGCGGAGCGGTGTCGGCGGCGTCGTCCCTCGGCGGGTCGGCGGGGCAGGCGCTGCTCGAGTCGGCGCGGGCCGCGTTCGACTCCGGCGTCACGGTGACGGCGGGGGTGGCCGCGCTCCTGATGGTGGTCGCGGCCGCCGGTGCCGTCGTCATGCTCAAGCGCCGGTAGCGCCGCGCGCGCCGCGCCGCCGCGGGCGGCGCCGCGCCGCGCCGCGCACGCCGCGCCCCGGGCGCCGCCGCGCTTGGTGAGCAGATATGGTCGGGTCGCCGCGAGCGACCCGACCATTTCTGCTCACGAAGTCGGGCTCGCGCCGCCGCACCCCGCGTCACACGGGGTCACACGGCACGCCCGGGATCGACCGAACCTGGGAATCGTTGACCTCAACCATGGTTCAGGTCATACGTTGGGACATGGCCGCGGAGCCGCGGCCCTCCCCATCGAAGGAACGACCACGACTCCCATGCCCGACGCAGCACCGGCGAACATCGCGGACGCCTACAAGGCCGCCTTCCGTGGACACCCGGCCGGTGTCGCCGTCATCACCGCCGAAGGCCCCGACGGTCCGACCGGCCTCACCGCATCGAGCGTCGCGAGCGTGGCGATCGACCCGCCCGTGCTCGTGTTCTCGCTGTCCACGAACTCCGGGTCAGCCGGGGTCGTGCTCGGCGCCCCGATCTTCGTCGTGCACCTCGTCGACTCGCTCGGCGTCGCCCTCGCCCGTCGGTTCGCCTCCACCGGCAGCCCCGCCGCGGACGACCCGATCTGGGGCACCCTGCCGTCGGGTGACCGCTACCTGCCGAGTGCCGCGAGCGCCCTGCGCTGCCGGCCCCTCTCGACCACGCCGATCGGCTCGTCGACCGTCGTCGTCGCCGAGGTCCTCGACATCGTCGTCGGCCTCGAGCGGGGCGAGCCGCTGGTCTACCACAACCGGGAATTCCACTCCCTCACCGATCGTTCCCGGCTCTCGTGAGCCGCGGAGCACCATCCGCACACCACTGATCGAAAGGAACTCACATGGCTGAGTACACCCTGCCGGAGCTGCCGTACGACTACGCCGCACTCGAGCCGCACATCAGCGGCAAGATCATGCAGCTGCACCACGACAAGCACCACCAGACCTACGTGACGGGTGCGAACACCGCGCTCGAGCAGCTCGCCGAGGCCCGTGAGTCCGGCAACCTGGCGAACGTCAACAAGCTCGAGAAGGACCTCGCGTTCAACCTCGGTGGCCACGTCAACCACTCGATCTTCTGGACCAACCTCGGCCCGGACACGAAGGTCCCCGAGGGCGAGCTCGCCGCGGCGATCGACGAGTTCTTCGGCTCGTTCGAGAAGTTCCAGGCCCAGTTCACCGCCGTCGCCACGGGCATCCAGGGCTCCGGCTGGTCCGTCCTCGCCTGGGACACCGTCGGCCAGAAGCTGACCACGTTCCAGCTGTTCGACCAGCAGGCCAACGTGCCGTTCGGTCTCGTGCCGATCTTCATGCTCGACATGTGGGAGCACGCCTTCTACCTCGACTACCTCAACGTCAAGGCGGACTACGTCAAGGCCGTGTGGAACATCGTCGACTGGGAGAACGTCGCCGCGCGCTTCGCGAACGCGAAGTCGCAGAGCTTCGTCACCCTCTGAGACGGACGCAGCGGGTCACGGTCGTGACCCGGTGAACGACGGGAGGCGCGGTGCC
>NZ_MJGR01000058.1:0-258 GCF_001865105.1 Curtobacterium sp. MCBA15_016 | reverse complement strand
GGGGGGGGGGGGGGGGGGGCCGCGGGCGGCGGGGCGCGCGTGGTCTTCTCGCTGGGCCGGTCGCTCGCGCGTCCCACCGTCGAGCGGGCGGAGTACGCGCGGTTCGCGGCAAGCGCCCGCCAGCTTCCGCCCGCTCGCCGCGACCGCCACGCGATCGACTCCGTCGCGCGCCGGCGTCTCTGGTCGCGCGCGCCGCACGCGCCGATCGGGCGGATTCGGCACCGATGGACGTGGCACCCCCGCACATTTCGCCCGCTC
>NZ_MJGR01000057.1:0-371 GCF_001865105.1 Curtobacterium sp. MCBA15_016 | reverse complement strand
GTGGGGCGCCTCCCGTCTCGTCCGTGGTCGGCTCAGCCGCGTCCGGTGCCGCGGCGCACGGCGCGCGCCAGACCGCCGAAACGGTGCAGCAGGCGGTACTCGGCCGACCGGGTGAGCTCGTCGTACCGCAGGGCGATCGTGTCGCGCTCCTCCTCCGCACGCCGACGCGCGGCGTCGAACGAGGCCACCGCCTGCTCGGCCACGACGAGCCGCTCGTTGATGTCGCGGACGCCCTGCAGGTGCACGTCGCGCTCGAGCTCGGCGACCCGCAGGACCTCGCGCTCGTTCGTCGCCCAGCGGAGGAACGGGGACCGGCTGCCGGTCCGCGACCGCGCGTGCTCGATCGCCGCCTCGAGGACCGGGCGCACCTG
>NZ_MJGR01000056.1:47437-65843 GCF_001865105.1 Curtobacterium sp. MCBA15_016 | reverse complement strand
AGCGTGACCGTCGTCTCACCCGCGGTGAGGGTCAGACCCGAGTCGTCGTGGTTCAGCAGACCCTGCACGTACGGACGGTAGTCACCGTCCGGCGACCAGTACGTGACCGAACCGGACGTGATCGGGAACGACACGGACCCGTCGGCGAGCTTGGCGTCACCGGAGACACCCGGGGTCAGCTTCAGCGCGGTCAGGGCGTCGGTGAAGCCGGAGTCGAGCTTCACGGCGGTGTCGCCACCGAGGACCTCGGGCACCGACGCGACGGGGCCGGGGATCTTCGACGAGGACGACGACACGGTGTGCACCGACGGGGTCGAGGCCTGCGCCGAGGTGATGCCGAACGCGGCACCACCCAGCACGAGCGCACCCGTCGTGGCGAGCGTGATGGAGGTCTTCAGGGACTTGCGCATGGGTTGGGTCCTTTGCTGTCTCGGGGGCTCCGGCCGGTGGCGACGTGCTCCTGTGCACGCGCCGTGCTGTGTGCTTGCTGTGGCCCGGCCGTTCGTGACCGGAGAGCGCCCTGGGCGTTTGCCCTTGTGACATGCATTCGGCACCCCCTGCCGAACGGTTTGGAAGTTTTTCTGGGATTCCCCCGCGACCGCCTCCGTACCGTGGGGGCATGGCCCCCGCATCCCCCTCGAGCACCGACCGGATCCGCGCGATCGACGCCTGGTGGCGCGCCGCGAACTACCTCACCGTCGGGCAGATCTACCTGCTCGACAACCCGCTGCTCGACCGCTCGATCACGCCGGACGACGTGAAGCCCCGGCTGCTCGGACACTGGGGCACCTCGCCGGCGCTCAACCTCGTCTACGCGCACTGCAACGCGCTCATCGCCGAGACGGACCGGCAGCTCCTGTACATCTGCGGGCCCGGTCACGGCGGTCCCGCGATGAACGCGAACGCGCTGCTCGACGGCACGTGGGGCGAGCTCTACCCGGACATCACGCCGGACCCGGACGGGCTGCGGCAGTTCTTCCGGCAGTTCTCCTTCCCCGGTGGGATCCCCTCGCACGCGGCGCCCGAGACCCCGGGGTCGATCAACGAGGGCGGCGAGCTCGGCTACTCCCTCGCCCACGCGTACGGAGCGGCACTCGACAACCCGGACCTCGTCGTCGCGTGCGTCGTCGGCGACGGCGAGGCAGAGACCGGGCCGCTCGCCGGATCCTGGCAGGCGCACACGTTCCTCGACCCGGTGTCGGACGGCGCCGTGCTGCCGATCCTCAACCTGAACGGGTGGAAGATCGCGAACCCGACGGTCCTCGCACGCATCCCGCACGACGACCTGCACGCCTACTTCCGTGGGCTCGGGTACGAGCCGATCGTGGTCGACTCCGCCCGCGTCGACGACGACCCGTTCGCCGTGCACGCCCTGTTCGACGGTGCGCTCCGGCGTGCACTCGCGACGATCGACGACATCCAGGCCGCGGCCCGCGCCCAGGCGCAGCGAGCGGCCGCCGGGCAGCCGGCCGGTGCTGCGGACCTCCGACCGCGCTGGCCGATGATCATCCTCCGCACGCCCAAGGGCTGGACCGGCCCGAAGGTCGTCGACGGCCAGCAGGTCGAGGGGACCTTCCGCGCCCACCAGGTCCCCCTGCCCGCCGTCCGCGAGGACGACGACCACCGCCGGCAGCTCGAGGAGTGGATGCGGTCCTACCGCCCGGAGGAGCTGTTCGACGACGACGGCCAGCCGATCGGCATCCTCACCACCATCCGGCCCACCGGCGACCTGCGGATGAGTGCGACCCCGCACGCGAACGGCGGCCGGCTCCGCACCGCACTCGACCGCCCCGGGCTCGAGGAGTTCGGCGTCCCCGTGGGCGAGGACGCGAGCGCCACCGGCACGCTCGGCCCCTGGCTCGCCGCACTCATCCAGCGGAACCCCTCGTCCTTTCGGCTCTTCGGCCCGGACGAGACGGTGTCGAACAAGCTCGACGCGGTCTTCGACGTGACGTCGCGCGTCTGGCGTGCCCAGCGTGGCGTCGGGGACGAGCACCTCGGCGCACACGGTCGGGTCACCGAAGTGCTGTCCGAGCACCTGCTCGAGGGGATGCTCGAGGGCTACGTGCTGAGCGGCCGCCACGGTGTCCTCAACACCTACGAGGCGTTCGCGCACATCATCGACTCGATGGTCGGCCAGTACGCGAAGTGGCTCGAGTCCTCGACGGACATCGACTGGCGGGCACCCGTCTCGAACCTGTCGATCCTGCTGTCGTCGCACGTCTGGCGCCAGGACCACAACGGCTTCTCGCACCAGGACCCGGGGTTCCTCGACGTCGTCGCGTCGAAGCAGCAGGACCTCGTCCGCATCAAGCTGCCGGCCGACGCGAACACCCTGCTCGCCGTCGCCGCGCACGCACTGGAGACGACCGACCGCATCGAGGTGATCGTCGCCGGCAAGCACCCCGAGCCGGTGTTCCTGTCGCTGCCCGACGCGGTCGAGCACGTCGCCGCGGGGCTCGGGGTCTGGGACTGGGCCGGCACCGAGGAGTCCGTCGGCCGCGTCGACGTCGTGCTCGCCTGCGCCGGTGACGTCCCCACCGTCGAGGCCGTGGCCGCCGCGGACATCATCCGCCAGCACGCTCCCGAGGTCGGCGTCCGTGTCGTGAACGTCGTCGACCTGCTGTCCATCGGCGACCCCCGGAAGCACGAGCACCCGGTCCCCGACGAGCGCTACGACGAACTGTTCCTGCCCGGCACCCCGACCGTCTTCGCGTTCCACGGGTACCCGTCCCTCGTGCACCAACTGACCTACCGCCGGAACGGGCACGACGACCTGCACGTGCACGGGTTCCTCGAGCAGGGCACGACGACGACCCCGTTCGACATGCTCATGCGCAACGAGATGGACCGGTTCGCGCTCGCGCACGACGCCCTGACCCGGGTGGACGCGTCGGCGCACGACGCGCTGCGCACGCGGCTGTCCGAGGCCCGCACGGCGGCCCGCGAGTACGCGTACACGAAGGGCGAGGACCACCCGAGCGTCGGTGCATGGCGGTTCTCGGGGTGGCCGCAGGACGAGGCGGCATCGGAGGGCACGGGTGGCGACCCGGGCGAGGGGGAGACCGAGGGGGCCGCGCCCGGCAACTGACGCGCGTCCGCGCACTCCTCCACATCCAGGAGGCGCGGATCACGTTCCACAGGACCGGTCCCGCTCGGCGCGGGGCCGGTCCTGTCGCGTCAGGGTGGTCGGCATGGATGCAGGCTGGACGAGCGCGAGCGTGTCGTTGCTCAGCGCCCTGGTGGCGGTCGCGAGCGTGGTGGTGACGGTGGTCGAGGGGCGTCGGGCGCGGCGGAATACAGAGTTCTTGGGGCATCGGGACCACTGGTGGCAGCGTTGGTCGTGGGTGGTCGAGCGGGCGTTGTCGGCCGATGAGCGACGCCGTGACGCGGCCGCTCTGATGACCCATGCACTCATGACTCGTGCATGGGCGACGGACGACGACGCCTGGGTGGAAGAAGCGCTCGAACAACACGAGGAGAACGCCACACGGGAGCGGCGGATCGACGAGGAAGGACCGGAACGTGATCACGGATGAAGACGACCTGCGCTTCAAGCAGCGCCTCGATCGGATGGAACGCAGAGTTCCTCGGCTGATGGCGCACCCGCACTACGGGCCGCTCATGGTCCAGGAAGGCCGTGTCGAACGACTCGAGGAGATGCGCATCGAGTGGCGCGAACGACAGGAACGGGCACGAGCACGGAAGCTCCGGTGGGAGGCCTCGATCAGCGAGGGCTGACCGAGCACCGCGCTGCCGGTGGCACGCTGGACGGGTGAGCGACCTCGTCATCCCGGCCCCGACCCTCCCGACCGTCCCCACCACGACCGGCGGACGCTTCCCCGTCCGGCGGGTGTTCTGCGTGGGCCGCAACTACGCCGCGCACGCACGCGAGATGGGCCACGACCCGGACCGCGAGCCGCCGTTCTTCTTCACGAAGCCGGCGGGCGCGGTGGTGACCGACGACGCGGACACCCCGTACCCGTCCGTCACCGAGCGCCTCGAGCACGAGGTCGAGCTCGTCGTGGCGATCGGTCGCGGTGGAACGGACATCCCGGTCGACACGGCCCTCGACCACGTCTGGGGCTACGCCGTCGGGATCGACCTCACGCGGCGCGACCTGCAGGCCGAGGCGAAGCGGCTCGGCCGCCCGTGGGACACCGCCAAGGGCTTCGACGCCTCGGCCCCGGTCGGCGCGATCGTCCCCGCACCCGACGTCGACCCGACGTCGGGCACGATCGAGCTGCGGGTGGGCGGTGAGCTCCGACAGTCCGGGGACCTCGCCGACCAGATCTGGTCCGTCGCCGAGACCATCGCGGAGCTCTCGCGGTTCGTGTCCCTCGCTCCGGGCGACCTCCTGTTCACCGGCACCCCGGACGGTGTCGGGGTCCTCGCCCGCGGGGACCTCGTCGAGGGCACGATCGCCGGCGTGGGCTCGGTCCGGACCGTGATCGTGTGACCCCACGCGTTTCCCCCGTGTGTCGGCGGCCTGGGAGGGCTCGCAGCACCACCGAGTAGCAATGTCTCGACGCCGCTGCGGGGTGCGCGGTGTCGCCACACTGGGGACACCCGACCGCGACGGGGCGGGGCGGCGTGTCCGGAGAACGGAGGTGCCGCCGTGCAGGAACACGACCTGCTCGCGACGTCCTGGACATGGGCCGGGACCGAACCGATCGGCGAGCGCATCGACGCCGTCGGTGCTGCCGGCTTCGCCGGACTCTCGCTGTCGCTCGGTGACCTGCACGAGGTGCGGGCGACGATCGGGTTCGCCGCCCTCCGCCGCATGCTCGACGGTGCGGGGATCGTCTGGGTCCAGCTGGGACCGCTCGAACGCTGGTGGACCTGCTCGAACCACACCACCGACCAGGACGCCGACCGCGGTGTGGTGCTCGAGGCCGCCGCGACCCTGAGCGCCTGGCAGGTCGTCGCGCGTGCGGACGTCACGCTGCCCGGCGTCTCGCCGTCCGCCATGGTCGACGACTGGAACGAACTGGCCGGGCAGGCCGCGAAGGTCGGTGCGCAGCTCGTCCTCGAGCCCGAGCCGTGGTCGAACCTGCCGACGGTGGAGCGCGCGTCCCGATTCGTCACCGCCGCCGGTCACCCGAACGGCGGACTCCTGGTGGACGTGATGCACGCACTGCGCGGCGGGTCCACGCTCGCCTCCATCCGCGAGGGCGTCGCGCCGGCGTCGCTCGCTGCGGTCGAGCTGAGCGACGGCCTGCTCCACACGCCGACGGGCATGACCCTCGCCGAGGAGGCCCGCGAAGCACGCCACCTGCCCGGAGCCGGCGCCTGGGACGTCCCGGGGTTCGTCCGCACCGTACGCGACCTCGGGTTCGACGAGCCGTGGGGCGTCGAGGTCCGGACGGCAGCACACCGGGCGATGCCGATCGGGGACGCCCTCCGGACCGCTGCCGCGGCGACCCGGGCGGTGCTCGACGCCGCCGACGCCTTCGGGACGCCCGCCGTCCCCGCGATGCCGACGACCCCGGCGCCGACCTCGGCGGTGGACTTCGAACCGCCGGCTGCTCCCCCGCCGAGCGGCCGTCGCCGCGACGCCGACTCAGGAGCTCCGGCGTAGCGTCACCGGCATGACCGACCAGCCAGCACACGACGACGACCTGCTCCGCCGCTCCCAGGAGTCCATCGACGAGGCGAAGGCGGCTGCGGCCGAGGTGGTCGAACCGGACGAGGACGACCTCATCGCCGAGGACCTCCCGGTCGCCGACGACGCCGAGCCCGCCGACGGTCCCGCGCCCGCTCCCTGAGTTCCCCCGGCCGGTGGTCGTCGGCGCTCAGTCGATCTCGACGACCCGCACGGTGACGTCCGACGGTCGACGTCCCAGCAACGCCGTCCCCTCGGCGACCACCGCGTCGCGGACGCTCCGGACGACCCCGAGCGTCGGGACCCGCCGGTCCGTCGTCACGACCACGCGGATCCGGGCGCCCTCGCGTCGGTCCTGCACGAGGACCGCGCCACCGTCTCGGGGCAGGTCGAGCACCGAGTGGACGTCGCGGACGAGCGTGGCGAGGTTCGGCCCCGGTGGCAGCACCGAGCGGACCCCGGGGACCCCGAGCACGACCGCGGTCAGTCCGCGCGAGACACTGCGCACGTCGTCGGTCACGGTCGTCCTCCCTCGATGAGGTCCGCCACCCGCACCACGAGCGACCGCACCACGAACGGTGCGTGCGCCGCGAGCGCGTCCTCGATGATCGACCGGAGTGCCTCGGCGCGGAGGTGCACCGGCCCGTCGGCGCTCGCAGCGATCGACACCTCGACGTCGACCGATCCGCCGGCCGTCCCGACGTCGCCCGTGAATCGGGTCCGTCGGACGACCACGCCGGGTACCTCGTCGCCGAGAGCCCGCACGAGTCCGCGGAGTGCGCCTTCGGTCACGACGAGCGTCGACGCGGGGTCGTCGTCCGGGACGGGGATGTCCCGGCCCGCGTGCGCCGTCGTCCGCACCGACGCGAGCACGCTGGCGATCCAACCGGCGTCGGCCCCGGCGGCCTCCGCGGCCTCGGCGTCGAGCAGGTCTCGCGAGGCCGTCCGCAGCGACTCGAGCCGCACCAACGCGGCGGACGCCTCGGGGTCGCCGTCGATGTCCGGCCGCGCCGGGGTGCGGTCGGTGTCCAGGTAGTCGGAGAGTTCCTCGAGGGTGAACGCGCCGAACCGTTCGTCGTCGGTCATCGCCACCCCTCCATCTGCTCGAGGACACGACGTCGTGCCCGCGCCAGCACCCCGCGCACCGTCGCCTGCGGCATCCCCGTCGCCTCGGCGATCTCGGCGTACGACGCCCCACCGATCTCCCGCATCACCCAGACGGCACGGTGCGCGTCCGGGAGTGCCTGCACGATACGCGCGAGTTCCTGGACCTGCAGCCGCGTGCTGACGACCTCGTCGACGGGGCGGTCGTCGGCCGAGTCGACCACCGCTTCGAGGTCCAGGTGTGGATGCCGCCGACGGAGGCGGTCGAGCGCCTTGTTCGCCGCGATCCGGAACAGCCAGTTCCGCACACGGTCGGGGTCGTCCACCCGGTCGATGCGCTGCCAGGCCTGGAGCGCCGCCTCCTGCACGGCGTCCTCGGCCTCGCCGTCGCCGTGTCCGAGGATCCGAGCGGCGTAGGCGCGCATGTGCGGGCCGTAGCGGCGGATCAGCACCCCGAACGCGACCGTGTCGCCGTCGGCGCTGCGCGCGACGAGAGAGGCGTCCGACAGGGACGCCACGGCGTCAGCGTCGCTCAGGGTCGGCTCCTCGTCGATTTTCTTCGGTTCTCGCGTGACGATCGCGGTCGTCGTCACGTCTTACGTACGGGTCTACCAGGAGCGCGGTGCGTGCCTGGTGCGAAGCGCGTCGTGACCGGTCATCCCTGAACGACCGGTCACGGCGCCCCGACGGCGGCCCGTGCGTCCCCTGATCCGGCGCACGGGCCGTCTTCACCCGTCGATGCCCCGGGTGTGTCGTCGTTCTCCGGGTGCTACTCGTCGACCTCGTCACCGAGGAAGTCCGCGTAGGTCACCTCGGACTCCGTCACCGCGACCCCCGGGTCCACGGGTGTGCGCGCCGATCGGTCCCCTGCGATCGTGACTCGTTCCTCCGCGGTGAACGGGGGCAGGTACTTGCTCGCGCTCATGCTCGCGCCCTTTCGTCCCGGCGAACGTAACAGCCCGTACCGGAATCCCGGGGGATCGCCCCCGATTCGTCCCCCGGTCGAGGGTGGAACGGGGGACGGAAGTTCGCCCCGGGCTGACCCCATGCGGATGCATGCTCACGATTCCCGGACGACGTCCCCAGGGTCCTTGTCCACCCGCCACCCGCGCCACGAGGGCTGTCGCAACCGGCCGTCCGAGGTCCACTCGGCGAACTCGACCTCGCCCACGCGCTTCGGCGTCACCCAGTGCGCGTCGCGGGCATCGGGCCGAGGGACGTCGACGAACGGCGAGGTCTTCCGCTCGAGTGCGGCGAGCGTCGCACCGATCTCGTCGAGGTCGCGATCGCGGAAGCCGGTGCCGACCTTCCCGACGTACTGGAGCCCGCCCGGCCCCGGGACGCCGAGGAGCAGCGAGCCGACCCCACCCGCACGCCGACCGCTCCCCGGCTTCCACCCGCCGACCACGACCTCCTGCGTGGCGTGGTGCTTCAGCTTGAGCCACGCCTCGGATCGCCGACCCTCGGCGTACTTCGACGTCCGCTTCTTCGCGACGACCCCTTCGAGTCCCTGCTCCGCCGAGTCCGCCATCGCCCGGGCGAGGTCGCCCTGGTACGCGGGCGGGACGTCGATCGCACCGCCCGGTTCGACCACCGTCTCGAGCGCCTGGCGACGCGCGTCGTACCCGAGGCGGGTGAGCTCGTGCCCGTCCGCCTCGAGCACGTCGAAGAGCAGCAGCCGGACCGGCGTCTCCCGCCGTGCCGCCTCGGCCTCGCGCGACTTCATCAGTCCCATCCGGTTCTGCAGCAGCTGGAACGAAGGCCGCCGCCGATCGTCGAGGGCCACGATCTCGCCGTCGAACACGCCGTCCACCCCGGCGCGGTCGCCGAGTTCCTGGAGCTCGGGGTACTGCACCGTCAGGTCGTTGTCGTTGCGGCTGCGGAGTGTCACCGAACCGTCTCGGACGGTCGCGAGCGCGCGGATGCCGTCCCACTTCATCTCGAACGCCCAGTCCGACTCGTCCAGCGTCGGCTCGCCCTTCGCGAGGGTCGCCTGCATCGTGCGGCGATCAGCCGGAGCGGTGTCCGACGCGGCCGTCCGGTCGATGCGCGCGGTCGGGTCGCCGCCGGCGGGTGCGGGTCGGGAGGCGCGGCTCGTCCCCGCCCCGTTCCCGCCGTCCGCCAGGCGGTCCGGCTGGTCCTTCGTGCGGTGGATGAGCCAGTTCTTCTCGTCGCCGTCGCGCCCACGACTCCGCCCGCGGGTGTGCAGCAGCGCCAGTCGGCGAGCGCCCCCGGTCCGGCCGTGCAGGGTGACGATGACCTCTTCGCCCTCGCGCCACTTCTCGAGCTCGTACGTGCCGTCGTCCCAGATCGTGACCGTGCCGCCGCCGTACTCGTCCTTCGGGATCGTGCCCTCGAACGCGCCGTACTCGAGCGGGTGGTCCTCGGTCTGCACCGCCAGGTGGTTCTTCCCCGGGTCGGTGGGTTCACCCTTCGGCAGCGCCCAGCTGACCAGGACCCCGTCGTGCTCGAGCCGGAAGTCGTAGTGGTCGCGTGTGGCGTGGTGTTCCTGGATGACGAACGTCGGGGTGCCGTCCTTGCGGACCGTCGGCGCGTCCTCGGGCACGGGTTCCGGGGTCTTCGACGCGTCGCGCTTGGCGCGGTACGCGGCGAGCCGGTCGCGCGCGGGCTGCTCCGCGTCGTTCGCCTGCTGGGTCCGGTCGCTGTCCCAGTGACCGTGGTCGTCCCGTCCGACCGCCAACGAGGCGGAGGCGACCGGGTGCAGGTGGTCGCCCCGTTCCTCCAGGCGTTCGAGGACCTCGTCCAGGGTGAGCTGCGCGAGCCCGCGTTCGGTGAGTTCCTTCCAGGTGCGGGGCGCGGCGACCGTCGGCCGGTCACGGCCGCGCAGCGAGTACGGCGCGATCGTCGTCTTGTTGCCGTTGTTCTGCGACCAGTCGACGAACACCTTGCCCGTCCGCTCCGCCCGGCTCATCGAGGAGAGCACGAGGTCCGGCAGGTCCTGCTCGAGCGCCTTCGCGAGTTCGTGCGCCACCTCGGAGACGTGTGCGGTGGAGGCCCCGCCGTCGAGCGCGGCGTAGAGGTGGATGCCCTTCGACCCGGACGTGACCGGGTACGGGTCGAGCCCCATGCCGTGCAGGATCTCGCGCGCTGCGAGGGCGACCTCGACGCACTCCGGCAGCCCGACGCCGTCACCGGGGTCGAGGTCCAGGACGAGCCGGTCCGGGTTCTGCTGCCCGCCGCGGGGGCCGAACCGCCACTGCGGCACGTGCAGCTCCAGCGCGGCCTGCTGCGCCATCCACACGAGGGTCGGCAGGTCGTCGACGATCGGGTACTCGTTGTCGTGCTCGGCGTGGTGGATGGTGTGGTGCCGCACCCAGTCGGGCGCGGAGTCCGGCAGGTTCTTCTCGAAGAACACCTTGCCGTCGACGCCGTTCGCCCAGCGCTTCCGGGTCACGGGGCGGTCCTTCACGTGCGGGATCATCCACGGCGCGACCCGCTCGTAGTACTCGATCACGCGTCCCTTGGTGGTGCCGGTCTCCGGGTAGAGCACCTTGTCGGTGTTCGTCAGGGCGATGCGGCGGTCCCCCACCAGGACCACGGTCTTGCGCGAGGTCGGACTCACAGCGCCACCCCGGTCGCCCCCGCCACCGTGAGGGTCGTCCCCGACGTGTACGACGACTCGGGGCCGGCCAGGTACACGTACGCGCTGCCGAGCTCGACCGGCTGTGCAGGTCGGCCGAAGGGCGTGTCCTGACCGTAGGCGGCGATCTCGTCGCCCGGGTAGCTGATCGGCTGCAGCGGCGTCCACACCGGGCCCGGGACGACGGTGTTCGCCCGGATCCCCTTCGCCGCGAGCTGCCGCGCCAGCCCGTTCGTGTACGTGATGATGGCGGCCTTCGTCGCCGCGTAGTCGATCATCCGGTCCTGCGGTTGGTACGCGGACACCGAGCTCGTCGTGACGATCGCACTGCCGGGCGCCATGTGTGGAACGGCCGCACGCACCAGCCAGAACAGCGAGTACAGGTTGACCTTCATCGTGCGGTCGAAGTCCTCGGTCGACTGCGCCGTCACGTCGTCGTGCACCTTCTGGTGGCCGGCGACGAGGACCAGCGCGTCGAGCCCCCCGAGCTCGCTGACCGCGTCCCGCACGAGTGTGTCGCAGAACCCCTCGTCGGTCAGGTCACCGGGGAGCAGCACGGCCTTCCGTCCGAGGTCGCCCACGATGTCCCGCACGGCTTCGAGGTCGTCGCGTTCCTCGGGCAGGGCGTTCAGGGCGACGTCCGCGCCCTCCTTCGCCATCGCGATCGCCGCTGCCCGTCCGATGCCCGAATCGGCCCCGGTGACGAGCACGCGGTAGCCGGGCATGCGGCCCGTGCCGAGGTAGCTCGTCTCGCCGTGGTCCGGTGCCGGGTCCATCGCGCTCGCCAGTCCGGATCCCTTCTGCGTCTGGGCCGGGAAGGGCGGACGGGGAAACTGGTCGCGTGGGTCCTGCTTGTCGAGCTGGCTCATGGGCCCATGGTGCTCGCGCCGCGGCCACCGCGGTTCAGCGAAGCGGGATCTGTGGAGAACCCGTCCGCTGCGGGCGCTCCCGTGGAGAGACGGGCATCATGTGCCCATGAGGTCGATCTGGAAGGGCTCCATCGCGTTCGGGCTCGTCAACGTGCCGATCAAGGTCTACGCGGCGACCGAGACGCACGACGTGTCGCTGCACCAGGTCCACGACGAGGACAAGGGCCGCATCCGGTACAAGCGCGTCTGCGAGTTCGGCCACGAGGTCGAGTACGCCGACATCCAGCGCGCCTACGACGACGGCGACAAGACGGTGGTGCTCACCGCCGACGACTTCAAGCAGCTCCCCGAGGAGCAGTCGCACGAGATCGAGGTCCTCGAGTTCGTCCCCGTCGACCAGGTCGACCCGATGATGTTCGAGAAGTCCTACTACCTCGAGCCCGACTCCCGCTCCCCCAAGGCGTACGTGCTCCTGCGCGAGACCCTCGCGAAGACCGACCGGCTGGCGATCGTGCAGTTCACGCTCCGGCAGAAGACCCGGCTCGGCGTCCTGCGGGTGAACGACGACGTGATCCTGCTGCAGGGGCTGCTCTGGGGCGACGAGGTCCGCGCCGCCGACTTCAAGGGCCTGGACGCAGCGGTGAAGGTCAGCGCGAACGAACTGAAGATGTCGTCGTCGCTCGTCGACAGCATGTCCACGGACTTCGACCCCGACCGCTACACCGACGCCTACCAGGTGGAGCTGCAGCAGCTCATCGACGCGAAGCTCGAGTCCGGCGACGACATCGACACCGAGAAGACCTTCGGTGAGCGCTCCGAGGACGACGACGATGACGAGGGTGGCGACGTCATCGACCTGATGGCCGCCCTGCGCGCGTCGGTGGACAAGAAGCGGTCCGGGTCGGGAGGCCCGGGGTCGCGTTCCCGGAGCGGGTCCCGTTCCACGAAGCAGGACTCCACGGCCGACGAGTCACCGAAGAAGGCCCCGGCCGAGAAGGCACCCGCGAAGAAGACCCCGGCGAAGAAGGCACCCGCCAAGAAGCCGGCCGCCAAGAAGCCGGCCGCCAAGAAGCAGGCCAGCTAGCCGGACCGCGCGACACGAGCAGGAAACACGCGTCGGCCAGACTTGACGCATGACTCCAGAAGAGCCTGGGGCCTTGTCGTCGCCACCCGCGACCGATGGCCCGCCCGTCACCGTCTCCATCACCCGACTCGTCGAACCCGAACGGATCCCCGACGTCACCCGATGGGTGCAGTCCGGCGTGAACCTCGCCAACCGCTACCCGGGCTTCCTCGGCTCGGGCTGGGTCCGCTCGCACGCGACGAGCCGTGAGTGGCACATGCTCTACCGGTTCGCCGACCACGACTCCCTCGCCACGTGGGAGAACTCCGACGACCGGCTGCGGTGGCTCGACCTCGGTCGTGACCTCGTGGTGGAGTCCCGCGTCGAGAAGCGCACCGGGATCGAGGGGTGGTTCGACGCACCGGCCGATGCCCCGGCGTCGAGCGCACCGCCTCGGTGGAAGCAGGCCGTGAGCATCTGGCTCGGGTTCTTCCCGGTCAACCTGGCGTTCACGTACCTCGTCGGCTGGCTGGTCCCCGCGTTCGGCGCACTCCCCGTGCTGCCGCGCGTGCTCGTCACGACGCTCGTGCTCACGCCGATCATGACGTTCTGGGTGCTGCCGTTCGTCACGCGGATGATCCGCCCGTGGCTCCTCGCACCGCCGAGGAACGGCTAGCCGAGCACCGACAGCTGGTCGAGCCGCTCGAGGATCACGCCCTCGCGGAGCGCCCACGGGCAGATCTCGAGCGCCGGCAGGTCGAAGATGTCCAGGCAGGCCTCGGCGACGAGGGCTCCCGGCACCACCTGGTGCGCCCGGCTCGGCGACACCCCGGGGAGCTCGGCCAGCTCGGCGACCGACATCGTCAGGAGCGCCGGCAGCTTCGCGCGGAGCACGTCGCCGTCGAGCGCGCGCGGCACGAGCGGCCCGGCACCCGAGGGCGCCGCGCCGCAGATCCGTGCGATCGACCGGAACGTCTTCGAGGTCGCCACGGCACGGTCCGGCCGCCCGGCGCGCAGCAGCAGCCCGGCGTCGCGGGCGATCTCCACCCGGATCTCGTGGCGAATCCGGCGCACGTCGTCCTCGGTCGGGGTCCCCGCCGCGAAGTACGACCGGGCGAGCCGCGCGGCGCCGATCGGCATCGACCACGCGACGTCGGGCGCTTCGTCCGCTCCGCCGGCGATCTCGAGCGACCCGCCGCCGATGTCGAACACGGCCAGGCGACCGGCGGACCACCCGAACCACCGCCGCACGGCGAGGAACGTCAAGCGCGCTTCGTCCCCGCCGGACAGCACGGCGAGCTCGACGCCGGTCGCCCGTTCGACGTGGGCGAGCACCGCGTCGGAGTTCACGGCGTCGCGGACGGCCGAGGTCGCGAACGCGAGCATGTCCTCGCACCCGCGGTCCTCGGCGACGCGGACGGCGTCGGCGACGAACGAGGTCAGGGCGTCGACGCCCGCCTCCGTCACCGCGCCGGCGTCGTCGAGGTGCTCGGCGAGGCGCAGCGGTTGCTTGAACGACGACGCCGGCAGCGGGGCGGCACCGCCGTGGGCGTCCACCACGAGCAGGTGGCCGGTGTTGGACCCGATGTCGAGGACTCCCACGCGCATGCCACAACGCTAGTGGCCCCGTCGGACGGGCACGGTCCAGGAGGCGCGGTTCAGCCCCGCAGGAACGACTCCAGTTCCGCGGTGGTCGGGTACGACGCCTGCGCGCCCGCCTTCGTCGCGGCGTACGCCCCGACACCGACCGCGAACCGCGCGGCCTCGACCAGCGGGTCCCCGGCGGCGAGGCGGAGCGCCACCGCTCCCATGAACGCGTCGCCGCAGCCCGTGGTGTCCACCGGGTCGACCCGCACGGCGTCGATCGACACCGGCTCGGCGTCACCGTCGTGCACGACGCAGCCCGAGCCACCCCGGGTCACGATCGACCGTCGGACACCGTGCTCCCCGAGCTCGGCGGCCTCGTGCTCGTTGACGAGCAGGACGTCGGTCAGCTCGAGCAGCTCCGCCGGGACGGCACCGAACGGGGACAGGTTCGTGAGCACCGTGACCCCGGCGGCGTGCGCTGCGCGGGCGGCGGCCAGGACGACGTCGATCGAGACCTCGAGGCAGAGACCGAGCACGCCGGCACCGTCGAGGGCACCGGCGGGGACGTCGTCCGGGGTCAGCGTGCCGTTCGCGCCGGCGGAGATCACGATGGTGTTCTCCCCTGCGCGGTCGACGGTGATGACGGCGGTCCCGGTGGCCACGCCCTCCCGGACGGCGACGTGCGTCGTGTCGACACCCGCCGCCGCGACGGAGTCGCGCAGCAGTCGACCGTTCCCGTCGTCGCCGACCGCGCCGATCATGCGCACGGTGCCCCCGAGCCTCCCGGCAGCAACCGCCTGGTTGGCGGACTTGCCGCCTGGCAGGATCGCGAGGTCGGACCCCTGGAGGGTCTCACCGGGCTTCGGGAAGCGCTCCGTGCGGACCACCAGGTCCGCGTTGAGGCTCCCCACGACGACGATGCCGGTCATGCGGCGGCTCCTGTCTCGGCCGAGGCCGGGCGCGGGATGAGGAAGGACGTGGCGAGTGCCGCGCAGGTGATCACGGCACCGAGCAGCATGCCACCGGAGTACCCGGCGGTGCCCGCGGACCCGCCGGTCCCGAGCGCGATCTGCAGGGCCGGCAGGACGGCGAAGCTGATGCCGGCACCGAGGTTGAACGCACCGGCGTTGAGGCCGGGCAGGAAGCCGGGGTTCGACTCCGGCGAGAGCACGATGCCGAGCCCGTTCAGGATGATGTTCGCGATGCCGGCGTACGTGATGCCGATCAGCACGGTCGCGGCGATGAGCACCGGCAGCGAGTGCACGCCGACGAACGCCATGACGAGCGTCGCGACGATGCTCCCGATCAGGCCGACGCGCAGCACGGCGCGGTAGCCGAGGGTCGGCGCGAGCCGGCCGGCGAAGGGTCCGACGACCCAGCCGACCAGCGCGTACGGGGTGAGGAACGCGAGCGAGGCGAGGTCGGCCTCCATGCCGAAGCCCGCGTCCGGGTTCTGCGCGAGGCTCGTGACGAGGCCGTTCACGACCGCGAACACGCCCGTCATCGTGAGCAGGGTCGTGACGAGCAGGGCCCAGGTCGCGCGGCGCTTGAGGAACCGTGTCTCGACGAGGGGCTCGCGCACCCGCGACTCGACCGCCCAGAAGACGCCGAAGGCCACGAGGGCGAGGACGATGCCACCGACCACGAGGCCCCAGTCGGCGGCTGCGAGCTTGCCTGCCTCGTTGAACGCGGTGAGCAGTGCGCCGACGCTGACGACGAGCGGCAGGACACCCCACCAGTCCATGCGGGTGCCGGCCGACGGCTTCGACTCGACGCCCCACGCAGCGACCATCAGCGCCGCGACGACGGTGACGATCGCGATGACCCAGAAGATCCCGCGGAACCCGAAGTGCGTCGCGATCCACCCACCGGCGAGCGCGTCGACGCCCGCGATGCCGCCGTTCACCGCGGTGAGCAGGCCGAGGGCGGCTCCGTAGCGCTTCGGGTCGGCGATCTCGTTGCGGAGGATGAGCAGGCCGATCGGGACGACCGGGCCGGTGACGCCCTGGATCATGCGACCGACGAACAGCATCGGGACGTTGACCGCGAGCGCCGCCACGATGCTGCCGACGAGCATCACCGCAAGCATGCCGAGCAGGACGCGCTTGCGGCCGACGATGTCGGACAGGCGCGGCAGGAACAGCGAGAACAGCGCCGCCAGGGTGAAGAACAGCGTCTGCGACAGGCCGATCGTGGCGTCGTCGGTGCGCAGCTCGCGGGCCATCGTGACCAGGGCGGGGCTGAGCATGCTCGCGTTCAGCTGGAACGCGATGCAGGCTGCGAGGAGTGCGGCGGTGAGGGCGCCGATCGACTTCTTCGTCGATGTGGTGGTCATGGGGGTCAGTGCTCCGTGGTGGTCGTGGTGGCTGCGGTCCGGGGCGTCCAGCCGGTGTCCGGGGTCTCGCCGATGCGCTCGAGGGCGTCGACGACGAGGTCCCAGAACCGGCCGTGGTCGAGCTCCATCGCGGCGCTCGTGCGGCAGTCCTCCGGCGCGGGCGCGCGGAAGTCGGCGACGGTCATGCCGAGGGTCAGGGTGCCCTGCGTCTCGACGTGGATCGGGACCTTCACCGCACGGACGACGGTCGGGTCGATGACGTACGCGACGGCGCAGGGGTCGTGCACGGGCGGGGCGTCGAAGCCCTGGGCGTCCTTGTACGTCTGGCCGAAGAAGTCGAGCAGCTCGCCGACGAACGCGGCGGGGGCGGTGCCGACGGCGGCGATGCGCTCGGCGACCTCGGGCGTCGCGAGCGCCTGGTGCGTCAGGTCGAGGCCGACCATGACGACGTCCCAGCCCGCGTCGAAGACGATCGAGGCGGCCTCGGGGTCGATGACGATGTTGAACTCGGCGACCGGGCTCCAGTTGCCGACGTGCACCCCGCCGCCCATCAGGACGACCTGCTTGACGCGCTCGACGATGCGGGGCTCCTTGCGGGCCGCGAGGGCGATGTTCGTCAGGCCGCCGGTCGGCACCAGGGTGACCGTGCCGGGCTCGTGCGCAATGACGGTCTCGATGATGAGGTCGACCGCGTGCCGCTCGTCCAGCTCGAACGACGGCGAGGGGAGCATCGGCCCGTCGAGACCGCTCTCGCCGTGGATGTCACCGGCGACCTCGATCTCGCGGAGCAGCGGACGGTCGGCGCCGGCGGCGAACGGGACCCCGGTGATCCCGGCGATGCGGGCGACGGCGAGGGCGTTGCGGGTGACCTTCGGGAGCGTCTGGTTGCCGACGACGGTCGTCACGGCGAGGAGCTCGATGTCCGGGTTGCCGTGGGCCAGCAGGATCGCGACGGCGTCGTCGTGGCCGGGGTCGCAGTCGAGGATGATCTTCTCGGGCACGCGGGGCGCTCCACTTCTTCGGGGATCAGGAGGTCGAGGCTCGACGAGGTGGGGATCCGCGGCGAGGATCAGCTCCCGCGGCACGTCAAGCGTTTGACATGGAAACACGTCAAGCGCTTGACGTCAAGTCATCGGCGGCGGACCCGAACTGCGCGGTCCGCGCTCGGTAGCATCGACGCGTGCCATCCTCCGCCGCCCCCGGCCGTCGTGTGACCGCTGCGATGGTGGCCGAGCGCGCGGGGACGAGCATCGCCACGGTGTCGCTCGTCGTGAACGGCAAGGACCGCGGCCGGGTCTCCGTGCCGATCGCCACGAGGGTCCGCGACGCCGTCGACGAGCTCGGCTACGTCGTCGACCACGCTGCCAGCTCACTCGCGCGGGGCAGCGGCGACCTCGTCGTCCTGATCGCCCCCGACCTGTCGAACCCCTTCTTCGCCGAGGTGATCCGCGGCGTGCGCGACACCGTCGGCGACCGCTTCCAGCTCGTGCTCTCCGTCACGGAGCGCGGGGCCCAGCCCGTGGCCGCCGACGTCCGACGGTTCGAGCGGCTCCGACCGGCCGGCATCCTGGTGGACGCGCCCGCCGCCGACGAGACGATGACCGCCACCGTTCCCGTGGTGCTGCTCGACGCCCCCGGCGGACCCGAGGCCGTCAACTACGACCTCTCCCCCGGTGTCCACGAGCTCGTCGCCCACCTGCACGAGCGCGGGCACCGGCGGGTGGGGTACCTCGACGGGACCTCGCGGGCTGCGACGTTCGGCGTCCGTCGGGAGCTCTTCGAACAGGAGTGCACGGCCGTCGGCATCGAGGTCTCCGAGGTCACCGCCCGCGCCGACCTCACGGTGGACGCCGCGGCCTCGGCGACCGAACACGTCCTCGAGGCCTGGCAGGACGACGACGTCACGGCGATCGTCGCGGCTGCCGACACCCTCGCGTACGGGGTGCTCCGGGTCGCCGGGCAGCTCGGCATCGCGGTCCCCGGGGAACTCGCCGTCGCGGGGTTCGACGACCTGCCGTCGTCCTCGGTCACGGCACCGGCCCTGACGAGCGTCGCACTCCCCGGCGCGGACCTCGGCCGGGCCGCGGCGCTGCGGTTGCTCGCGACGCTCGACGGCACCGCGCCCGAGGCTGCGGCGCTCCCCACGCGCCTGGTGCGCCGCGCGAGCACGGGCGCGTAGCGCGCGCCGCGGCTGCGCGCGGGCGCCGCGCGCGGAAACGATCTCACGCGCTCACCGACACCT
>NZ_MJGR01000056.1:0-46891 GCF_001865105.1 Curtobacterium sp. MCBA15_016 | reverse complement strand
GTGTCGGTGAGCGCGTGAAGTCGTCACCACAGAGCGGACGGGAGGCGCGGTGCGAGCTGGCACCGCGCCTCCCGTCCTCGTGTGCTGGCGGTCAGCGCTCCGGACGGTCCGGACCGGCATCGGCCGGCTCGGGCTCCGGCTGCGGCTCGGCGGCGCCGGCCGTGTGCCCCGCGCGCTGCGCCCGCTCGAGCTCATCGGCCTCGGCTCCGCCGACCGCCTCGCCACGGGCGACCATGCCGGCCGTGTCGGAGAGCTTGATCTGCGGGAGGAACAGCGCGAGCAGGAACGCCACCGCGATGAACGGCAGCAGGTACCAGAACACAGGCGCCAGGGAGTCGGCGTACGCGTTCACGATGCCGTCCTGCACCGCCTCCGGCAGCTTCGCCACGGTCGCGGGGTCGATGCTGCCCGCCGACGACGCAGCGTCGGTCGCCGATCCGCCGGCGCCACGGAACACGTCGGTGAGCGACGTCGTGAGCCGCGCCGTGAAGAGCGCACCGAAGACGGCGGTGCCGAGGGAGGCGCCGACCTCACGGAAGTAGTTGTTCGTCGACGTGGCGGTACCGACCTGCTCGGCGGGCACCGCGTTCTGCGCCACGAGGACGACCACCTGCATGATGAGGCCGAGGCCCGCACCGAAGACGAACAGGTACGCGCAGATGAGCCAGATCGGGGTGTCCGCCGCGAGCTGGGTCATCGCGAGCATCGCCAGGGCGACCAGGATCGTCCCGATGATCGGGAACATCCGGTAGCGACCGGTCTTGGTGATCAGGTTGCCGGACGCGATCGAGGTCCCGATCAGGCCGACCATCATCGGCAGCATCAGGAGACCCGAGACCGCCGCCGAGGTGCCGGACGCCATCTGCAGGAACGTCGGGACGAAGCCGATCGCCGCGAACATGCCGATGCCGAGCACGAGGCCGATGCCGGTCGCGAGCAGGAAGGTGCGGTTCCGGAAGAACGACAGCGGCAGGACGGGGTCCGCCGCACGCGACTCGACGAGCACGAGCAGCGCTGCCGACACGACGAGACCGGCGAACCAGGCCCACGTCTCCGGAGCGTCCCAGCCGTGGTCCTTGCTGCCGCCGAACTCCGAGAAGAACACCAGGCACGTCGTCGCGGCGGACATGAAGAGCACGCCGAGGACGTCGATGCGCTTCGTCGCCTTCTTGCTCGGCAGGGTCAGCGCGAACCACGCCACGAAGAACGCGGCGATGCCGACCGGGATGTTGATGTAGAACGCCCAGTTCCAGGTGAGGTGGTCGACGAAGAACCCGCCGAGCAGCGGGCCGCCGATCGCCGAGAGGCCGAAGATCGCACCGAGCGGCCCGAGGTACTTGCCGCGCTGGGAGGCCGGCACGATGTCCGCGATGATCGCCTGCGACAGGATCATGAGGCCGCCGCCGCCGAGGCCCTGCATGGCGCGGAAGACCACGAGCTGGGTGAAGTCGCCGGCGAAGGCGCACCCGGCCGACGCGATGGTGAACAGTGCGATCGCGATGAGGAACAGGTTGCGGCGGCCGAGGACGTCACCGAACTTGCCGTAGACGGGCATCACGATGGTGGAGGCGAGCAGGTACCCGGTCGTCAGCCACGCCTGGTGTGCGACGCCGCCGAGCTCGCCGACGATGGTGGGCATCGCCGTCGAGACGATGGTCTGGTCGAGGCTGGAGAGCAGCATCCCCGCGATGAGCGCGGAGAAGATGATCCAGATCCGGCGCTGCGTGAGGAGCAGCGGTCCGTCGGAGCCTGGGCGGGCACGCTTGGTCGTGCCCGGCGCGGTGGCGCTCATTCGGTGGTGTCCTGTCCGGTCGTGATGGCCGCCCTCATCAGGCGGAGGTTCTGGGTGAGCAGCTCGTCGAACGCGGGTCCGGTGGCTTCGTCGAACGCGTCGTCGAAGTAGGTCTCCGCGGTCACCTTCAGCAGCCCTGCGGCGGCCTCGGTGACGAGCCGCGCACGGCGGTCGGTGGCGTCGCCCCAACCGAACCGCGCTCGTACGGCGTCGGTGATGCGGCCGAGCTGCACGTCGGTGGCCGAGAGGAACCGGGCGACGAGCGCCGGCTCCCGTTCGAAGACCCCGCGGACGAGGACCTCGTCGGCGCGGTCGATGCCGGCGCGGTGGAACTGGTCGATCGCCAGCGCGACGATGGAGTCCAGCGGCTCGAGGTCGGCCGCGACGACACCGCCGGCGGCGTACGCGTCGATGGCCTCGACGTCCGCGTTGATCTCGATGCCGAGCACGGCGTCGTCCTTCGACGCGAAGTGGTTGAAGAACGTCCGCCGGGACACCCCGACCGTCTCGCAGAGCTGCTCGATCGTGAAGCCGTGCAGCCCGTGCTCGATGGTCGCCCGACGTGCCTCGACGATCATGCGTCGGCGCAGCGCGCGGGTGCGTTCGGTGGTGCTCACCGGACAAGAATTGCACTATCGGACTGAGAGTGCAATGTGGAAGTGGGGTACCGCTAGAGCGCCTTCTCGAAGCAGAACGACCACGGCATCGTCGCGGCGTACGGCTCGTACACCGGGATCGGGGTCCAGCCGGTCTTCTCGTAGAGCGCCACGGCCTCGGGCTGCTTGTCGCCGGTCTGCAGGATGAGCCGCGCGGCGCCCTCCTCACGCCCGACACGCTCCCCCTCGGTGAGCAGCGCGGTGGCCGCACCCTTCCCGCGGGCGGCGGCGAGGACGATGAGGCGCTTCAGTTCGACCTCGTCACCGAGACGCCGGACGGCGATGTGCCCGAGGGCCTCGCCGTCCTCGTCGATCGCGAGGATCGAGGTGATGACCGTCGCCGGGTCCACGGCGAGCGCCCGGCCACGCTCGGCCGTCACCGCCGGGTCCTCGTCGCCGTTCGCGGCGCCGTAGCGCTCGTGCATCTCCTCGTCCATGCGGGCGCGGAGCGCCACACCACGGGGGTCGTCCCACCGAACGCGTTCGATCGTGATCACGACCGACGATCCTGTCACGGATGCCAGCGTCGGCGCGACGTGTGCTCCTCGTAGGGCTGGGGATCGGGGTAGGTCAGGAGCTCGACGGTGCTGCCCCACGGGGTGCGGACGTACACGAACCGGTTCCGGTCGCCGGCTTCGGGCCCCGGGAGCGGGCGGGGTGCGCCGAGCGCGGTCGCCCCGGCGGCCACGACCCGGTCGAGCGTGGCGTCGAGGTCGTCGACGTACAGCGCGAGGTGCTGCCACCCGAGGTCGGACGGCACCGCCGGGGTGTCCTGCTCGACGTGGTCGAAGGCGAACAGCTCGATGCCGGGGCCGTCGGGCAGCGCGAGCATCCGGATCCGCACCTCACGGGCGTCTCCGGGGACACCGAGGCGCGAGGTCGTCGCCGCGCCGCCCTTCGGAGGCTGGTCGGCGGGGAGCGTGTCGTAGAGCACCTCGGCACCGAACGCGTCGACCAGGAACGCGCTGGCCGCGTCGACGTCGGGCACGGTCAGTCCGATGTGGTCGACGCCGCGGACGCTCACGCGCCCGCCCCGCTGCCGGCGGCTCCCCCGGCGCGGCTCGCCAGGTCCGCGATGGGGCCCCGGCCCGCCCGCAGGTCGGCGAGGACCGCTGCCGCGTCGTCGTACACCCGGACCGCCCCGGCCCGGCGCAGCTCGTCGCCGCCGATCCCGCCCGTCATCACGGCGACGCAGGGCACACCGACCCGTCCGGCGGACTCGACGTCCCACATCGCGTCGCCGACCATCACCGCGGCATCGGCGGACACGCCGACCTTCCGGAGTGCGACCTCGATGATCCCCGGGTCCGGCTTGGCCTGTTCGACGTCCTCCGAGCTCGTGACGGCGGTGATCCACGCCTCGGCGTCGAGCAGTTCGCGCAGGCGCACGAGTTCGTCCTCGGGCGCGCTCGTGGCCAGCACGACGGCGTGACCGGCCTCGGCGACGGACCGGAGCAGCTCACGGGCACCCGGGAGGAGCCGCAACCGCGGCATCTGCTCGGCGTAGTACGCGGTGTGGAACTGCTTGACGGTGTCGCGCTGCTCGTCCGTGGCGTCCGGCAGCAGCTCCTCGAGCAGCTTCGCCGAGTCCATGCCGATCGCGCGGTGGATCCGCCAGGCGTCGACGGACTCGCCCGCTGCCGTGCACGCCCGCCACCAGGCGTCGATGTGCGGGTAGTTCGAGTCGACGAGGGTCCCGTCGATGTCGAAGAGGACGGCGGTGGAGGGTGCGTCGGGCATCCCTCCACCCTGCTCTGGAGGCGCGGATCACCTCTCAGGGGTGCGTCACGTCCGTCAGACGGTGATCGACTCGCCGGCGGGCAGGATCTGCACCGGCACCGGTCCGAGACCGTCCGGGCCGAGGAACCGCGCTGCGGACTGCTGCCCGAGTTCGCTGAGCATCGCCTCGTGGATCTGCACAGCGTGCTCCGGGGAGACCGCGCGGACGTAGTCGACGGCCTCGGCGGTGCTCGTCCACGGCCCGCTGGTCGGCAGCAGCAGGGTCCGCACCGGGACGCCGGGCACGAGGTAGGCGTCGCCGGGGTGGAACACGGCGCCGTTCACGAGGTAGCCGACGTTCGCGATCGTCGGGATGTCGCCGTGGATGACGGCGTGCTCCTCACCGAAGACCTGCACCGAGAACGGGCCGACCTCGAACGCGTCACCGGCCGAGACCGCGGCGACGCGGCCGTCGTGCGCGCCGAGCTGGTCGACGATCGCGGCGGGCCCACGGACCACGAGGGCGTCGTTCGCGGCGAGGGCGGCACGGACGGCGTCGACGTCGAAGTGGTCGAAGTGCTCGTGGGTGACGAGGACGGCGACGGCGGCCGTCGCGAGGTCCGTGCCCTCCGGCGTGAACGTGCCCGGGTCGATGACGAGGGTGGCGCCGTCCTGCTCGAGGACGACGGTGGCGTGGTTGTACTTCGTCAGCTCCATGTCGACGAGTCTACAACAGTGTTGTACATCGACGTGGTCGATCCGGATGAGAGGGCGTTCACCGTTCGAGTCTCGCCGCGATGCGGTCGAACAGTTCCGGCACCCTGGCGAGTGCCGCACGCTCGGCCTCGGACAGCTCGGATCCGATCACCGACGCGAACGCCCCGGCTCGGGCGCTCCGTTCCCGGAGCATGACCGTGCGGCCCGAGTCCGTCAGCCGGATCACCGAGACCCGCCGGTCCCCGTCGGACACGCCTCGCTCCACGAAGCCGCGCTCCTCGAGCTCCGCCACGGTCCGCGACTGTCCCTGGTGCTTCACGCCGCGGGCCCGCGCGAGCTCGGCGATGGTCTGCGGCCCCTGCCGGTCGAGCAGGCCCAGGCTCGCGCTCTGCGCCTGCGGCAGCTCGTCGGTGAGTGCCCGGGTGGCCCGCACGATCCGGCCGATCGACTCGCGGAGCTCCTCGGCGAGGTCGTCCGGGGTCGTCGTCATGCCCTCGACCGTACCGCCGGATCCCTGCGACGGCGGCCTACCGGAGCGCGACCCAGACGGGGAAGGCGGCGGCGGCGCTCCAGGCCTGCGGGCGGCAGGCGGCCGGGTACGGGGCCGGACGTGTGACGGCGGACGCGTCGTCGCCGGCGTGCAGCTCGGGCATCCGGAAGTCGAACGCCACCGCCGCGGCGAGCAGCTGCTCGGACAGGACCCGGGCCTCGTCGTGGTGTCCGGACCGGATGAGGCCGGTGATCACCACGGCGGTGTCGTGCGCCCAGACGGTGCCCCCGTGGTAGCTGAGCGGCCAGTACCCGGCGGCGGTCGTGGAGAGCGTCCGGAGGCCGAAGCCGCTCGCCAGGTCCGGGCTCACGACGCGTGCTGCGACGACGGCTTCCTCGTCCGGGGTGAGCAGGCCGGTGCCGAGCAGGTGGCCGATGTTGCTCGTGGCGGAGTCGACGGGGCGCTTGCGGGCGTCGAGGGCGATCGCCGGGTACCGACCGATGTCGTCGGCCACCCAGAAGGCGTCGCGGAAGCGATCGGCCAGGCGGGCGGCCCAGGCACGCCACTCGTCGCCGCCGGGACGGCCGAACGCATCGAGCAGGTCGGCACCGTGCACCGCGGCCTCGTGCGCGTAGCCCTGCACTTCGCACAGGGCGATCGGGCCGTCGGCGAGGGTGCCGTCCCGCCACTGCACGCTGTCCCCGGAGTCCTTCCAGCCCTGGTTCGCCAGCCCTCGGCCGGACTCGTCGACGTACTCGAGCAGCCCGTCGCCGTCCGCGTCGCCGTGGTCGCGCATCCACGCCAGGGCGCGTTCGAGCGTCGGCAGGAGCGCCTCGACCTCGGCGTCGGGGAGCCCCGCACGCCAGGCATCGTGGAGCAGGCACGCCCAGAGCGCCGTCGCGTCGACGGTCCCGTAGTAGAGCGGTGGCAGGGAGATCTCGTCGTTGTCGACCGGCAGGGACGCCTGGCGCAGCTCGTGCATGATCTTGCCGGGCTGCTCGGCGGTCGCGGGGTCGTCCGCGGTGCCCTGCAGCGCGGCGAGGACCCGGAGGGTGCCCCCGGCGGTGCTGGTGTCGACGGGCAGCAGGAAGCGGGCGGCCCAGATCGCGTCGCGGCCGAACAGGGTGAAGAACCAGGGGGCGCCGGCCGCGATGAACTCGCCCTCGGGCCGCGCCAGCCGGAGTGCGTCGAGATCGTCGGTGGCACGCTCCAGCCAGCGCCGGAGCCGGTCGTCCTGCACGCCGGCCGGGACGTCGAACGGGCGCGGGGTCGTCACGCCGGTGACGACGGCGTCGGGCGTCTCCACGGCGCAGTCCCACGCGAGGTCGACCTCGTGCGCGCGCTCCGTCCGCCAGCGCAGCACGACGTCACCGTCCTCGACGCGGACGGATGCTCCGGGGGCGTCGAGCCGGACCCGTACGGAGCCCGAGGTCCACGATGCGGTCTGCTCCGAGGCGTCGGCGGGGACCGGCTGGGGGCCGTGACCGGCCTTCACCGCGTCCATCCCGGCGGCGTCCGGGGTCAGCCTGACGGTCACGACGAGCTCCGCGGTGCTCGCGCCGGGCCCCTGGAGCCGATCGGTGACGCGCAGGCGTTCCGCCACCCCGTCGATGCGCACCGTCCGACGACGGTCGAGGCGGACGTCCGGATCGGCGCCGGTACCGTCGAGGCCGCGCAGGAGTCCGGTGAAGACGACCTCGCGGGCACCGGCGGGCACGACGGCGACCGGTTCCACCGCGGAGTGCTCGACGCTGACGCGCACGGCGGAGACGAACCGCTGGTCGCCGGTCCAGTAGCCGTGCACGGGGTTCGCGCCGATGGCACCGTCCCGACCGGACCATGCCTGCGTCGGTGCCGCGATGACGGCGACCTCGTCGTGGAGCAGGGGCTGCAGCGTGGCGGTCGTGGCAGCGGCGGTGGTGGTGTTCGTGGTGGTGGAGGTCATGGGGCTTCCTCGTCGACGGGTTCGGGGGACGGGGTCCAGGCGCTGGGTGTCCAGCTCGGTACGGATCGGGGTGCGTCCGGCAGGCGACGCACGGGCAGGGGCTCGGCACGGATGCCGGTCGGGTCGCCGGGGGCACGGGCGATCCGCACCGCGCCGCCTCCGTCGTGGTCGGTGACGGCTTCGACGAACGTGGCCGAGCGCCCACGGTGGACGACGCCGACGCCCTCGTCGAGCTCGATGCCCGCCGGGAGGTCCCCCGCCGCGACGGCTGCGCGGAAGACCGGCGACCGGTCCGGGTCCGAGTCGGTGTGGACACCGAGCGAGCCGGACACGAAGCCGAGTCCGTCGGCGAGGACCGACGGCTGCGGGCCGTGGCTCTGCGTGACGCCGCCGGTGTGCCAGCAGAGCGCGCCGGCCGATCCACCGGCGAGCACCACCCCGGCTCCCCAGGCCTCACGGAGGACCTCGTCGAGACCGTGGGCACGCCACACGGCGAGGAGGTTGACCACGGAGCCGCCCGAGACCCAGACGACGTCCGCACCGAGGACGGCGTCGCGCAGGGACGGCACGTTCCGTCTCGGGAAGAACCGCAGGTGCGACGCCTCGACACCGGCCGTACGGGCCGCGGCGAGCTCTGCCCCCTCGACGGTCCGCTGGTCGCCGCCGGCGGTGTTCACGTGCAACACGCGTGGCGGCCGACCGGCGGGGACGCGGGCGAGCCGGACGGCCTCGAACAGGAGCGGACCGTAGGCCGAGTCGTCCCACTCACCGCCGACCAGACCGCCGCAGGTGGCCAGGATCGTGGGTTCGGTGGCGGTCACGTCGGGGTGCTCATTCCTTGACCGCCCCGTCGCTGCCGTTCATGATGCGCTTCTGGAACACGAAGAACGCGACCGCCACGGGGATGGTCATGACGAAGGCCGCCGCGAGCTTGACCGGGAACTGGTTCCCGGCACTCAGCGCGCCCGACGCCAGTGATGCGACGCCCTTCGTGAGCGTGGTGAGGTCGGGCGACGAGGTCGACACGATGAAGTGCGCGAGCTCGTTCCACGATCCCTGGAACGACAGGATGGTGATCGTCACGACGGCCGGACGCGCCATCGGGAGCACGACCGACCAGAAGGTCCGGAACGTGCCGGCACCGTCGATCTTCGCCTGCTCCTCGACGCTCACCGGGATCGATTCGAAGAAGTTCTTCATGATGAACACCCCGGCGGCGTCCACGAGCAACGGCACGATCATGCCCGAGTACGAGTCGTACATGCCGAGCTGGTTGATCACGAGGAACTTCGGGATGAGCAGGACCACGCCCGGCACCGCCATGACGGCGATGAGCAGGGCGAAGACGGTCTGGCGACCCGGGAACCGCAGTCGCGCCAACGCGTACCCGGCGAGGGAGTCGAAGAAGATCCGGCCGAGCGTGACGAAGACCGCGACGATGATCGAGTTCATCGCCCAGATCCCGAAGTCGGAGTTCTCGAAGAGGGTCTGGAACGCAGCGCCGGTCCAGGTGACGGGGAGCGCCAGCGGGTGCAGGGAGGCGTCCTGGTCGGTCTTGAACGCGTTCACGATCGCGACGTAGAACGGCAGCAGGTAGACGACGGCGATCAGGACGCCGAACACCAGCAGCACCACGCTCCGCGGCGTGAGCCGACGTGGCCGCCGGCCCGGGCCGGGTGCCTGCGTGACGGTGGTGGCGCCGAGGTCCGGCACCGCGCCTCCTGGCACTGCCGCCCTGGAGGCGCGGGTCGGCTCGGTCCCGCCGCCTGCGGTCGCCGGGGTGGGTGCGCTGGTCATCGTGTGCTCCCCTTCTCGATCCACCGCATCCGACGGCGGGACACCGGGCGGTCGCGCAGCGCCCACCGCTGCAGCAGCGTGAAGACGACGATGATGCCGAACAGGATGAAGGCGATGGCTGCGCCGACGCCCCACTGCTGGCTCTGGAACGCGGACGTGTACGACAGGAACGCCGGCGTGAGCGTCGTGTTCGCCGGGGCGCCCTTCGTGCCCGTGTAGATCTGGTCGAAGACCTGCCACGTCCCGATCAGCCCGAGCGTCAGCACCGTGAAGAGCGTCGGGCGCAGCTGCGGCAGGGTGACCCGCCAGAACCGCGTCCAGGACCCGGCGCCGTCGATCATCGCCGCCTCGTCGACCTCCGGCGAGAGGTTCTGCAGCGCCGCGATGAACAGCAGCATGAAGGTGCCGCTCGTCGTGAACACCGCGAGCAGGATGAACGCGGTCATCGCGACCGACGGACCCGCGAGCCACTCCCACCACGAGATGCCGAGCATCGTGTGGTCGGCGAGGAAGGCCGGTGGTGTGCCTGCGCCGAGGTGGAACAGGCCGGTGGGCTCGTTGAACCAGTTCGGTCCGGTGATCCCCGCCCAGCTGATGATCTTGTTGACGGCTCCCGTCGACGAGAACAGGAACAGCCAGAGGACGGTGATGGCGACCGAACTCGTCACCGAGGGGAAGTAGAACGCGGTCCGGAAGAACCCGCGCCCGCGCAGTGCCCGACCGCTGACGAGCAGGGCGAGCCCGAGCGCCACGGCGGTCTGCAGCGGGACGACGAACACGACGTACCAGAGGTTGTTCCGCAGCGCGGTGCCGAAGTTCTGCTCGTCGAGGCCCCCGCCGCCGAGGATCTTGGCGTAGTTCTGCCCGCCGACGAAGGAGACGTCGGACGAGAACGGGCTGCCGACACCCCGCCAGTCGGACACGCTGACCCAGGCCGCCATGACCACCGGCACGGCGAGGAACAGGCCGAGGACGATGATCGTCGGCGCGGTGAACAGCCAGCCCGAGACGGCTTCGGCACGGTTCTTCCGGGACACGTCCGTCAGCCCTTCAGCGCGGCGGCCATGTTCTTCTGGACGCCCTCGAGCAGGGTCTTGGTGTCGGTCGTCCTGAGGCTGCCGAGCTTCGAGTCGAAGTCGGCGATCACGTCGGCGGTCCCGGACGCGTTCGGCAGGCCCTGGGCGGCGTCCGCCTGGTCGAGGAACGCGGCGTACTGCGGGTACTCCTGCTTCCAGGTGCCGGCGGCCGACTCGACCGAGGGCATCACACCGAACGCCTTCGCGAACGCGAGCTGCTGGTCGGTGCTCGTCATCTTCTCGACGAAGGACAGCGCTGCCTTCTGGTTCGGGGAGTCCTTCGCGATGCCCCAGCAGTTCGTGAACTGCAGCGTGCCGGCACCCTTCGGGCCCTTCGGCAGGGCGACGACCTTGTAGTCCACAGTCGGGTAGCTCGACGACATCGCCCCGGTGAGCCAGTTGCCCTCGATGGTCATCGCGGCCTTGTCCTTGCCGAAGGCGTCACCTCCCCAGCTCTCGCCGAGGTCGCTCGAGAACTTCATCGAGCCGTCGTCGAGCAGGCCCTTCACGTAGTCGAGGGCCTCGACGTTCGCGGCCGAGTCGACCGTCGCCTTCGTCTGGGCGCTGTTCGTCAGGGCACCGCCGGCCTGGGTCATGAACGCCCCGAGACGCTCGATCTGCGGGCTGGTCGTGAGTCCGACCCGTCCGTCGCGGGTGAGCTTCTCGGAGACCGTCCGCAACTGGTCCCAGGTGGTCGGGACGTCGCTGTCGGTCAGCCCGGCGGCCTTCCAGTCCTTCGTGTTGATGAACAGCGCGAGGGTGGAGAAGTCCTTCGGCGCGCAGTAGAGCTGGTCGTCCACGGTGAACGACTTCGTGAGCGTCGGGTAGAAGTCGCTCGTGTCCTCGAGCTGGTCGCCGTAGGCCAACAGCGAGCCGTTCGCGGCGTACCCGGCGAGGGATGACGTGCTGACGTAGAACACGTCGGCGGGCTTGCCGGCCGCGAAGCCCTGGGCGAGCTGCTGGTCGAGGTTGTTCGCCGGCTGCACCGTCGCGCCGGTGCCCGAGGACTTCGACCACGCGGCGGCGGCGCTCTTCACGGCGGCGGTCTCGGCGTCACCCGACGAGCCGATGAGGACGGTGAGGGGGTCGTCGCTCGAGGTGAGCTTCGCGGCGCCACCGCCGGAACCGTTGCCGCCCGAGCTCGAGAAGCCGGAGCCACAGGCGGAGAGGGTCAGAGCTGCGGTGAGCGCCATCGCTCCCGCGGTCAGCATGCGTGCTGTGCGTCGTTGCATCAGGGGGACTCCTCGTCGAGTGCAGTACTTCGATCGTTCAAATTTGATCGATCAAACGAGTCGACCATACACCTGCGAGGCGCTACGGTGAACCCCATGTCGCATCCCGCCACCGTCGCCGACGTCGCCCTCGCCGCGGGCGTCTCACGGCAGACGGTGTCGAACGCGTTGAACCGGCCCGAGGTCGTCCGCCCCGCGACGCTCACCAGGGTCCGGGCCGCCATCGACGACCTCGGGTACCGGCCGCACGCGTCCGCCCGCCGGCTCCGCACCCGCCAGAGCTCCACGCTCGGCGTCCGGCTGGAACCGGTGCACGGCATCTCCGGCGCCGTGCTCGACCGCTTCCTGCACGCGCTCGTCGAGTGTGCCGACCTGCGCGGGATGCGCATCCTGCTCTTCACCGCCACCGACGTCGACGACGAACTCGCCCACATCGAACGCCTCGTCGAGGGCTCGGACGTCGACGGGTTCGTCCTCACCTCGACGTTCCACGGCGATCCCCGCGCAGCGTGGCTCGGCGCCCGGGACATCCCCTTCGTGACCTTCGGCCGGCCGTGGGGCCTGCCGGACATGGACGCCGCGCCGCACCCCTGGGTCGACGTCGACGGGTACGCGGGCGTGCACGACGCGACCGAGCACCTGGTGGCGCAGGGGCACCGCCGGATCGGGTTCCTGGGCTGGCCGAGCCCGTCCGGACAGGGTGACGAGCGCCGACGGGGCTGGCGGGACGCGATGCGCGCGGCCGGGCTGCCCGACGACCCCGGGCTCACGTGCGAGGACGACGTCACCGCGGCCACCGGCACGGTCGCGGCGGCGGTCGAGGGCGGCGCCGGGTTCGACGCGCTCGTCTGTGCGTCGGACACCCTCGCCCTCGGAGCCCGGTTCGCGCTTGGGGCGGCGGTGCCGGTGGTGGGCTACGACGACACCCCGGTGGCCGAGGCGGTGGGCATCTCCAGCGTGGAGCAGCCCCTGGTCGAGGTCGCCGCGGCCGCGGTCGAGCTGCTCATGGGCGCCGGTCGGACCGTCCTGCCCGCATCGACCGGACACCGCCTGCTGGCTCCGCGGGTGGTCTGGCGGAGCTGAGACCGCGCGACCACGGCGTGCCGCTGCGCTACCGACCGACGCCGTCGCGCCCGACCGACCCGCTCGACACCGTGCCGACGTGGAGGATGCGCTCGCGGATGACGTCCGCCGCACGGTCGTCGGCCGTCACCACGACACGGACCGCCGGCCCGTCCGCAGCGGGGACCGTCCGGCCGTGCTCGGCCCCACCGACCACCACGTCGAGCGGGGTGGTACGGACCGCGGGCTCGACCTCGCCCGCCGCGATGGCGGCCGCCAGCGGGTCGTGGAGCGGTGCGCGACGGACGTGGTCGACCGACTCGTAGAAGTCGACGTAGCTGCGCAGCATCGTTCCGAGCGCGACCCGGAGCGGATCGCCGGCCGCCGTGAACCGGTCGGCATCGGCGTCGTCGAAGCGGTGCTGCCGGGTGACGTCGAGCGGCACGAGCACGAGGTCGAATCCGGCGCGGAGGACCCGCCTGGCGGCCTCGGCGTCGTTGTGGACGTTCGCCTCGGCGGTGGGCGACACGTTGCCCGCGTCCCACACGGCGCCGCCCATGATCGTCACCGTGCCGACGAGCTCCGGCAGACGCGGCTCAGCCTCGAGCGCGACGGCGAGGTTCGTGAGCGGCCCGATGGCCAGGACGTCGAGCTTCCGGTCACCGGCTGCGTGGTCGCGGGCCAGCCGGACGAGGAGCTCGGCGGCGGGGTCCTCCGCGGCCGCGACACCCGGCGGGAGGTCGACCCCGCCGATGCCGTTCGCCCCGTGCACGTGCGGTGCGCCGCCGCCGTACGAGCCGCCGATCGGGTCGTGCGCGCCGACCGCGACGGGCACGGTCCGGCCGCACAGGGCCAGCAGCGCCGCGGTGTTGACGGCCGCGGTCGCCGCGTCGGTGTTGCCGGAGACCGTACCGATGCCGACGAGGTCGACGTGCGGGACGTCGAGCAGGTACGTGAGGGCGAGGGCGTCGTCGACGCCGGTGTCGCAGTCGAGGAAGAGCGGGACGGTGGGCGTGGTCACCCGGTCATCCTCCCATCGCCGGTGGGAACCGCCCCGGACACGATCCGATGACGATCGGATCGGTCCGCGGACGCCGACGCCGACGCCGACGCCGACGCCGACGACTACGGTCGGCTGCGGGGCCGCCGACCGGCCCGTGATCGCGGCACCAGGGGGAGCACATGCGACGGATGACGACCACGGGGACCACGGCGATCGCGATCGCGCTCGCAGTGCTGGCCCTCACCGGCTGCGCCCAGGGCTCGACCGGCGCCGACCCTGCCCCGACCGGGACGACGTCCGCCGCGGCTCCGAGCGCCTCCCCGACCACGCCGGGCTCGACCCCGCGTCCGACCTCGACGATCACCCCGGTGCCCGGGGTCGACGACGACGCCGGCCGGATCCCGGACTCGTGCGAGGCCCTCATCACGGCGGGCAAGTGGGACTCCTCGTTCGCGGGTTCGCCCCTGAACGACCCCACGGTGGTCGGCGACCCGGTGGTGGTGCCGAAGGACGACCTCACCCCGGTGCTCCAGCCGGACGGCAAGCAGCTCTCCTGCGTATGGAAGGACCCCCGGGCGGACATCTCGTTCCTGTCGATCCGGGTCGCGACCGTCGACTCGACCAAGGCGTACCCCCACCTGAAGACGGCACTGTCCGGGTACGACTGCTCCCTCGACGGCTACGGGTACCGCTGCCAGAAGGTCACGCAGAACGCCCAGTACCCGGTCACCGACGGCGACACGTACTACACCCGCGGCGACGTCGGCATCCACGTCCAGCAGTCGAACACGCCGACGTCGGGCCTCCTCGACGACGTCATCGCACACGTCTTCTAGCGGTCGGCGGGCCGCGACCGGATGTGCGCCCGCTCGCCCTGCGGCCCGTACAGGCACAGCACCTCGGTCACCTCGTCCGTGGTGTTCCCGACCCAGTGCGGCGTGTGCGTGTCGAACTCGACGACCTCGCCCGGCCCGAGGTCGAAGTCACGGTCGCCGAGGAGCAGCCGGAGCCGTCCGGACAGCACGTAGAGCCACTCGTAGCCCTCGTGCGTCCGGAGGGACCGATCGGTGTTCGCGGGCTCCGGTGGGATCAGCTGTTTGAAGGAGCGCACGCCACCGGTCCGTCGGGTGAGCGGCACCACCACCCGGCCGCCGTGCAGCTCCGGCGCGAGGTGCACCCGCGGATCCCCGGTCCTCGGCGCCCCGACCAGGTCGTCGAGGGGCACCTGGTACGCCCGTGCGAGCGGCAGCAGGAGCTCGAGCGTGGGCTTCCGCTGGCCCGACTCGAGCCGCGACAGCGTCGACACCGAGATCCCGGTCTCGGCGGCGAGCGCCGCGAGCGTGACGGCACGGCGCGTCCGCAGCGCGCGCAGTCGTGGGCCGACCCCGTCGACGACCTCGGCCGTCGTGCGCGGGGTGATCCGTTCCTCCCGATCCGTCGCCATGCCGACCATGTTGCCAGACCGGCAAGGATGTTTGCCGTATGCGCGCACGGATCCGCAGGATGCAGGTATGCGTGATCACTACGACGTCATCGTGGTCGGCGGAGCAGCCGCCGGCCTGTCAGCAGCACTCGTCCTCGGCCGGTCGCGACGGTCCGTGCTCGTCGTCGACTCCGGCGAGCCGCGGAACGCCCGCGCCGAGGGGGTCCACAACTACCTGGGGCGCGAGGGCGCCTCGCCAGCGGAGCTCGGCTCGGTCGGCCGCGACGAGGTGGCCGCCTACGGCGTCGAGGTGACGACCGGGAGGATCGTGGCCGCGTCCGCCACGGACGGTGACGGTGTCGACCCGGTCGGCTTCTCGGTCACGCTGGAGTCGGGTGCGGTCGTCGCGACCCGCAGGCTGGTCGTCGCCTCCGGCGCCGTGGACGTCCTGCCGGAGGTCCCGGGCCTCGCCGAGCAGTGGGGGCGCGGTGTGGTGCACTGCCCGTTCTGCCACGGGTGGGAGATCCGCGACCAGCGCATCGGCGTGCTCGTGACGTCGCCGATCGGGGCGCACCAGGTGCTCATGTTCCGCGCGCTGAGCGAGGACGTGACGGCCTTCGTCACGGACCCGGCTCTCGTCGACGACACCACCCTGGCCGGTTTTGCCGCCCGCGGTGTCCGGGTCGTGACGGGACCCGTGCGCGATGTGCTGTCCGCCGGTGATCGGCTCACCGGCGTCTCGCTGGTGTCCGGCGAGTTCGTGGCGCTCGACGCCCTGGCCGCCGCGAGCACGGCGGAGGCGCGCATCGGGTTCCTCGAGGGACTCGGGCTCGAGGCCACCGATCAGTTCATGGGAGACCACCGGTACGCGAGTGCCCTGACGGTGGACGCCGCCGGACAGACGAGCGTGCGGGGCGTGTACGCGGCCGGGAACGTGGCGGCGCCGATGGCGACCGTCATCGCGTCGGCGGCGGCCGGGACGCAGGCGGGCGCGGCGGTGCACGGCGACCTCGTGCAGGCCGACCTGGCGCGCGCGCTGGCGACCGCGTCCGCGCCGGCGGGTCAGTCGACGCGGTAACCCGCCTGGGCAGCGAGGAGCGGCGCGAGCGTGTACAGCTGGTCGGCGGCGATCGTCGCGCCGCGGAACCCCTCGAGCCGCTCCACCCGGTCGAGGTCGGCGGCGCGGAGGTCGACGTGCTCGATCCGCGTGTTCGAGCCCTCGGCCGCGCGGATCCTCGTCCCCTCGAACGACACCCGCAGCAGTCGGGCATCGGCGATGTCCAGCTCGTCGACGACGCAGTCGCGGAACACCACGTCGGTGAGCGTCGAGCCGCGGAGGTTCACGAACCCGAGCTTCATCCCGACGAACTCGACGCCGTTCAGCCCCGCGTCGTACAGCTCGGCGGAACCGATGCGGCCGCCGGCGATCCGGACCTCGCGCCAGGAGCTGCTCGACGCCCGGAGCACCGGCGCGTCGAGCGTCTCGACGACCGAGTCACGCACCCGCAGTCCCCGGAGGTCGGCGCCGTCGACCCGGAGGGTGCCGATCACCGACTCCTCGATCTCGAGGTCCGGCAGCCGCTCCCCCGCGAGGTCGAACACGTCGATGCGCTTCCCCTCGATCCGGTCGCCCGTGAGGACGTCGCCGGGGCCGGGCGTCCAGTCGTCGAGGTCCGTCGGTTCGGTCAGGGTGATGCGCGGGGCGTCGGTACCGGAGCTGCGGGGCATGCGCTCAGTCTGCCGCGTTGGACCGACGTCGCAGCGTGCTGTCGAGGACGTAGTCCTTCGCGGGACCGTGCGCCTCCCATCGGACCGTCCACCGATCGGCGTCCCCGGCGAGCACCCCGGAGTAGTCGTCGGGCGCGCACGCGTGCGACACCGCCGATCCCCAGACCCAGTCGTGGAACACCCGGCCGTCGGCGAAGTGCACGGTCCAGCGGTCGTCCGGGCCCCGGCGCACCCGGAGCGTCCGTGCCACGGGGACGGTCCGCCCGTCGAAGGCCATCGTGCCGGTCTCGTCCCAGCGGACCTCGTCCGGGGCCTCGCGCGTCAGCGTGGTCGTCCCGGTCACGAGGCCGTCGACCCCGGCACGCCGGTCGTGGACCGTGCGGCGCAGGGTCCATTCCCCGAGCAGGTCGATGGGCTGCAGCACCCGCCCAGGCTAGCCGCGGAGGGCCTCGGTGCGGGCGGTGCGGTGCTCCTCGTCGGAGATGACGCCGCGGGCGAGCAGGTCGTCCAGCTCGGCGAGCCGCTGCTCGAGCGACTTCTCGGGCGCGAGCGTCCGGCTCTGCATGGCCTGGTACGCCAGGTCCTCCTCCATGGTGAACGGGTTCTGGCCCCGCTTCGCCATCCGGGCGCTGCGGAGGACGATCGTCACCACGATCGCGACGAACCCGAGACCGATCACGGCCGAGCCCACGCCGAACAGGACCCCGAACGCGCCGAAGTCGCCGAGCCCGCCGAAACCCCCGAACCCGCCGCTGCCGTCACTGCCGAACTGCGAGACGTCCGGCCCCTCGAACTCGACGGAGGCCATCGGGCTGGACAGCATCGCGAACATCATCGGGCCCCCTCGTGGACTGGTGGTGCGGTCGTAGCCCGCGCCAGCCACCGCACGCTGCCCCGCGAAGGGGCCACCCTCACCCGCTCAACGGCCCCGACCCCGGCACCCGCGCCCCGTCCGCGAACCCGGCCACGAGCTCGCGCAAGGCATCCTCGGAAGTGTGCCGCGCCTCCCATCCGAGCACCGACCGCGCCCGGTCCGTCCGCATGATCGGCACCTGGGCCGCGATGTCCACCCACCCGGCGTCCGTCGGCTGCAACCGCAGCCGCCACGTGAGCGTGACGAGCCCGCGGATCAGCCACATCGGCGCCCGGATCGCCCCGAGCATCCCGAACGCCCGCGCCATCCTCGGCGGATTGAGCACGGGTGTGGCAGCGATGTTGAACGCCCCGCCGGCACGTCGGTCGACCGCGCGCCAGAAGGCATCGGCGACGTCGTCGGCGTGCACGGCCTGGAACACGAACGGCAGCGGCAACGGCAGGACCGCCCAGCGGATCCACCGGACGATCGACATCGGCACGAGACGTCCGAGGAACAGTCCGCGGAGCTCGGCGGCGGCGCTGCGCTGGAAGACCAGTCCGGGGCGGAGCCGGGTCACGACGACGTCCGGGTGGCGAGCGGCGAAGGCGTCCATCGCCGCCTCGTTCTCGGCCTTGTGGATCGAGTAGGTGGCGGTCGGGATGCCGGTGACGGGGAACTCCTCGTCGACGGGCGTCCGCTTGCCGTCCACGTCGACCCCGCGGTACGCCCCCACGGACGACGCGACGACGACCTGGGGGACGCCGACGCGCGCCACGGCCTCGAGGACGTTGGCGGTCCCGGTCACGTTCGTCCGGTACTGCGCCGGGATGTCGTGCGTCGGTTGCAGGGCCCAGCCGAGGTGGACCACCGCGTCGGCACTCCGGAACACGGCGGCCAACTGGTCGACCGCGTCCGGGGCACCGATGTCGACGGCGTGCCAGACGGCCGTCCCGTAGGGCTCGGCACGGAGGTCCGGCAGCCGCCGGGCGACCCCGACGACCTCGACGGAAGTGCCCTCGGCACGGACCGCTGCCAACCGCCGCAGCACGGCGGTCCCCAGGTTGCCGGTCGCGCCGACGACGACGATCCGCATCAGGCGGCGGCCAGTGCGGGGTCGAGCACGACCTTCACGCAGCCGTCCTCCTTCTTCTGGAACACCTCGTACATGTGCGGGGCGTCCTCGAGCGAGACCCGGTGGGTCGTCAGGTCGAGCGTCCCGAGCGGGTCCGACGGGTCCTGCACGAGCGGCATGACGTCGTCGATCCAGCGCTTCACGTTGCACTGCCCCTCGCGGACGGTGATCTGCTTGTCGAACAGCGTGAACATCGGCATCGGGTCCGCTCGACCGCCGTAGACACCGCTCAGCGAGACCGTGCCGCCGCGGCGGACCAGGTCGATCGCCGCGTGCACGGCGGCGAGCCGGTCGACGCCGGCGACCTCGATGGCCTTCTGCGCGATCGCGTCGGGCAGGAGTCCGGCGGCGCGCTGCGCGAACCCGGCGACCGGGTTGCCGTGCGCCTCCATGCCGACCGCGTCGACGACACCGTCGGGACCGCGACCGTCGGTCAGGTCGATGAGCTGCGGCACGACGTCCTTCGTCAGGTCGAACACCTCGGCACCGTGCTTCGCCCCCAGGTCGCGGCGGACCTGCTCGGGGTCGACGGCGAGCACCCGGTAGCCGAGGTGCGCGCCGATCCGGGCCGCGAACTGTCCGACCGGACCGAGGCCGAGCACCGCGAGCGTCCCACCCTCGGGCACGTCGGCGTACTGCACGGCCTGCCAGGCGGTCGGCAGGATGTCGCTGAGGAACAGCCAGCGGTCGTCGGGCGTGCCGTCGTCCGGGATGACGATGGGTCCGTAGTCGGCGTGCGGCACGCGGAGGTACTCGGCCTGTCCGCCGGGGACCTGGCCGTACATCTTCGTGTAGCCGAACAGCGAGGCGCCCGTCCCGTACTCGGTGGTCTGGGTGGTCTCGCACTGCGACTGCAGGCCGTTGCGGCACATCCAGCAGTGGCCGCAGGAGATGTTGAACGGGACGACGACACGGTCGCCCACCTTGAGGTTGGTGACGGCGGAACCGACCTCCTCGACGATGCCCATCGGCTCGTGGCCGAGGACGTCGCCCTTGTCGATGTAGGCGCCGAGCACCCGGTAGAGGTGCAGGTCGGAGCCACAGATCGCGGTCGAGGTGATCCGCACGATCGCGTCGGTCGGCTCCTGGATGGTCGGGTCGGGGACGGTCTCGACGGACACCTTCTCGGTGCCCTGCCAGGTCAGTGCGCGCACGTCGCGTTCCTCTCGTGGTCGCTTCGGGCCGGCCAGGAGGCGCGGCTCGTCTCCCCACGTCGGTACCCGCCCGCCCCGTGGTGCGTTCCCAGCCCCGTCCGGTCAGCGCGTTCCGTGGCGGACGCGACCCGCGCCTCCTGGCCCGCCCGCGGCGACCCCGTGTCCCGCGTCAGCCGCCTGCCAGAGGTGCGCATCGGAACGACGTCTGCGCGCCGTGCACCGTGCGCACTCGTCGTCGCCGTGCGCAGTCCCGTGCCCGCGCCCGGTGGCCGACCGGCCAACCGGATCGTCCCGCCAGCCGATGCGCCCGACCGGCCGCTCGACCGAAGCTGGTGCCGATGGACCACCGCACCACCCGCCGCTCCCTGCTCGCCGGAGCGGGCGCCCTGCTCGCCGCCGGGGCGCTCTCCGCCTGCTCGCCGACCGGACCACGACGGGAGGCCGTCGCGACGCACCCGCCGACCCCGACGCGTTCCCCGACGCCGACGCCCACTCCGACGCCGACACCGACGTGGGTGCAGCCGACGATCTCGAGGACGCCGCTCCCCGCGGGCACCGTGACCGGACTGCCGGCGGGGACGCCCGGGATCGCGTGGACCGTCGACGACGGAGCGTCCTCCGACGTCGTCGGTGCCTACGCCCGCTTCGCCGCCGCGACCGGCACCCGGTTGACGTTCTTCGTGAACGGGGCGCGGCCCTCCTGGACGGAGCACGCCGACGCGCTCCGGCCCCTCGTCGAGTCGGGGCAGGTGCAGATCGGCAACCACACCTGGGACCACCCGGCGCTGACGAAGCTCGGCGACCAGGCCGTCGAGGACGAGCTGACGCGCAACCACGAGTTCATCGAGCGCACGTTCGGCGTCGACGCGCGCCCGTACTTCCGGCCGCCGTTCGGGTACCACGACGCCCGGGTCGACGCGGTGGCCGCACGCGTCGGCTACACCACGCCGTTGCTCTGGTACGGCACGCTCGCGGACTCCGGAGACATCGGTGCCGGGCAGATCGTCGGGTTCGCGGACCAGTGGTTCACGCCGGGTCGGATCGTGATCGGGCACGCGAACTTCCCGGGGACGATCGACGCGCTCCCCCGGCTGGGCGCGCTCGTCCGGCAGCGTCGGCTCGGGACGTACACGTTGGACGACGTGTTCTCACGCTGACCGCGGACCCCGCGCGGGACCGGGGCCGGGGTCGCCGGGATCGGCGGGGTCGGCGGGGACGTGCCGGGTGGCCGTGACCCCGGGTCCCGCTCCGGTGAGTGCAAGCGCGCGACGGGCGGCGGCGCGGGCCTCGGCAGCGGTCGGGGCGGGTTCGAGCCCCAGCAGTCGCCGACGGTGTCGCTCCCCGAGGAGCAGCGTGAAGAGCGCTTCCGCCTCGCCCGGGTCCGCGCCGACGCGGACGAGCGCGGCCTGCGCCGTGAGCGGGCCGGCCTCGTGGAAGCCCCGTGCGAGTTCGGGCGAGCTGACGGCCGTGGCGATGACCAGCCGGTGCAGCGCGACCGCGCGGTCCGAGAGCAACGCCTCGACCACGGCGGTCGCGGTCGACTCGAGATCGGGGTGCGCGTCGTCGCTGTACCCGTGGTGCCGTTGGACGACCGCCCGGAGCAGGGCCGCCTTGTCGCCGAAGGCCGTGTAGATCGTCCGCTTCGTGACCTCGGCCGCCGCGGCGACGCGGTCGAGCGAGACGTCCGCGAAGCCGTGCGCCAGGAAGAGGTCGGTCGCGACGTCGAGCACCCGTTCGTCGCGTGCAGCACGCTCGTCCGCGGTCGGTCGCCCTCGCTTGCCCATGATCCGAGTGTACCGGTAATGATACGTTGGCGTTTCATTACGAGAGGATGCGCAATGGACGACGTGATCTGCCACGTGGCGATCGCCGACGACTGGGAGATGAGCCGCGGGTTCGGCGTGTACGAGGTCGCGACCCGGAACGTGCCGCTCGAACCCGGCGACCACGTCCGCGTGACCACCCCTGCGGAGGTCGATGCGATCGTGGCCGAGCGCTACGCCGACCTGTCCATCCCACTGCTCCGGATCGACCTGAGCGTCGCCGGACTCCGTGCCGCCGGCGTGGAGGTCGCCTGGCACGAGGGCACACCCCGGGTCCTCGGAGGCATCCCGATGGACCCGGACGTCGTCCTGGCCGAGACGCCCATCAGTCCGCGGCGCTGACCTCGGGGACCGCGTCGAGTCGCCGACCGAAGCACACCGAGTTCGTCGATCCGGCGTAGGCGCCGAAGAGCGGGATCGCCGTGTACCCCTCGCGCTCGTAGAACCGGATCGCGTCGGGCTGCGCCGTGCCGGTCTCGAGGACCACCGAGCCAGCGCCCGCCCGCACCGCTTCCCGCTCGAGCTGCCGGAGCACCGCCGTCGCCACACCGGTCCCCCGAGCGGACGGCGCCGTGTACATCCGCTTGATCTCCACGACCCCGGCACCGAGGACATGGTCGGGGAGCGGCCGGAGTCCGCCGCAGGCGATCGCGGAGCCGTGCTCGTCACGGGCCAGGACGAACACCGGAACGTCGGCCGCGGTCGGCGGGACGCCGGGCTCGTGGTCACTCGTTCCGTACCGCACGTCGAGCTCCTGCCGCTGCGCTCGTCGGAGCCGGTCGGCATCCGGGTGGTCGAACGGGACGGTCGTGATGGTCCAGCGCATGGCGATCCTTTCGGTAACAATCGTTACGGTAACACCTGTTACGCTTTCGGCGTGCCCCGGACCCGAGACGATGCCGCCCAGCGGACCCGGCTGTCCGAGGCCGTCTTCACCACCCTCGCCGACCTCGGTCCGACGGGCCTGACGCTCCGTGCGGTCGCCGAACGCGCCGGGTGCACGACGGGGCTCGTCCTCCACACGTTCCCCGACAAGCGCGCCCTCCTCCTGCACGCCCGGGACGTCCTGCACGACCGCACGAGGGTCCGTGCCGACGCGCTCGAGGCGGACGCCCCCGATGCGGCATCAGCAGTGCGGGCCGTGGCCGGCGGCGCGCTCGCGGTCGATGCCGGGCGCCTCGCCGAGGCCCGGGCGTGGGTCGCGTTCCTCGCCGCTGCGCTCGGTGACCCAGTGCTGCGCGATCGGCACGTGACGAACAGCCGCTCCTTCGCCGAGCGACTCGCTCGACTGCTCGCGCTCGCGACCGGCCTCGCGGGTGCGGTGTGTGCCGACCGCGCGGCTGCCGTGGCCGCGACCGTCGAGGGGATCACCGCGTTGGCCGCGGGCGACCCGGAGCGGTGGACGCCCGAGCGACAGCTCGCGGCGCTCGACCTCGTGCTGGACGCGGTGCTGACGCCCTAGTCCCGCCGGCCCCGGCCCCGGCGGGCGGTCCGGCTGCGTGACTCGGAGTTCAGGTCGCGACCGGATCGGCGAGGACCGCCCGCAGCACCTCCTCGTGCTCACTCCGGTCCCCCGGCCCGGCGCTCCCCGCGAGCATGATGAGCGCCTTCCACAGCGCCCAGCCCCGAGCACGCGCCCACGTGTCCCCGTCGAGGCCCACCGCGTCACGGAAGTCCCGGCGGGCATCGCCGTCGAGGAACGTCCACGCGAGGACGAGGTCGCACGCCGGGTCGCCGACGCCGCACGTGCCGAAGTCGATCACCGCGGAGAGCCGACCGTCCGCGCCGACGAGCAGGTTGCCCGGGGCGACGTCGCCGTGGAACCACACGGCGGGCCCGTCCCAGACCGAGGCGGTCGCAGCGTCCCAGACCGCATCGCAGGCACGGCGGTCGACGGCGTCCCCGAGCGCGTCGAGCGCCGCGACCACCTCGGCCGCGTAGTGCGACGGGTGCGCTCCCCGGTGGAACGAGTGCGCCCCGGCGACCGGCCCGTCCCCGGCCGGCACGGCCCGGAGCTGCCGGAGCACCGCGCCGACGTCGGCGGCGAAGACCCGTCGGTCGAGGTCCGTCGCCCGGAGCGCGACCGTGCCGTCGATCCAGCGCCGGACCGACCACGGGAACGGGTACCCGTCGGCGGGGACGCCCAGGCCGACGGGTTCCGGCACCGGGACGTCGAGCCGCGACGCGAGGTACGGCAGCACCCGCTGCTCCTTCTCGACCGCCGCCACGTACCCGGCGGCGCTCGGCAGCCGCACCGCGAGCTCGCTGCCGAGCCGGTAGGTGCGGTTGTCCCACCCCTGCGGATCGACCTCGCGCACGGGCAGCCCGGACCACTGCGGGAACTGCGCGGCCACGAGCCGTTCCACGAGTGCGGGATCGATGCGGGGTCGGGGCACCTCGGCGTGCATGCTCCCAGGCTAGGCTCCGGGCATGGCCACCGTGTCCGAGCTGCTGACCGCGAACCTCCACGACATCTTCGGGAACCGCGACGCCGCCTCCCGCCGTACCGCGATCGAGCGGACGTACTCCCCCGACGTGACCTTCACCGACCCGGAGGGCACCGCCGTCGGCTGGGACGCCCTCGAGCAGAAGGCCGCCGAACTCCTCGAGAACGTGCCCGGCGCCTTCCAGTTCGTCGAGGAGGGGCGTCGCTACGTGTCGGAGACGCACGGCGCACTCGCGTGGGGCTTCGGCCCGGTCGGGGCGCCCGCCGTGCGCGGGATCGACGTCGTCGAGGTCCGCGACGGAGTCGTCGTGTCGCTCACGACGTTCTTCGCGGAGCCCACCGAGTCCGCCTGAGGATACGCGCCGCGTCCGACTGAGGGCTCTCGCCGCGTCCGACGTGACGGCCGACGGTCGCGTCAGCCGCGCAACCGGTCGCGTCAGCCGCGCAACCGGTCGCGTTCGGCCGCCGGCAGGTGCTCCGTCGCCGTCGCCCGTGCCGCCGGGCTGAGGAACCGCGCCTGCCGCTCGAGGAACGCCACGAGCGCATCCTCCGACGCCCGCTTGCCGGTCTCGCGCAGCACCCACCCGAGTGCCGACTGCACGGTGTCGCTCCGCTCCCGCACGAGTCGCCCCGCGATGGCGAGCGACACCTCGGCGTCGCCCTGCTTCACGAACGCCAGGGTCGCGACCAGAGCGATCCGCCGGACCATCGCAACGTCGGACTTCACGAGCGCGAACAGCGGTCCGGTCGAGCCGCCGACGAGCGGGGCGCCCACGAGCTCCTCCGCCCCGAGGTCCACCAGCACCGAGTCGTCGAAGCGCTCCGCCTTCGCCGCCGACAGGTACTCGTCGGTCAGCTCCGGGTCCGGGTGCTCCCGCATCGCCTGCACCATCAGGACGACCGCGACGAGGCGTGCCCCCGCGTCCTCGCTCCAGAGCAGCGCGGACCGCTCGCCCTCGTCGAGGTCGGCGAACTGCCGCGCGACGCGTCGCGCCGCCGGCACGTCACCGCTCGTCCGTGCGAACGCCGCGAGCACGGCCTCGGCATCCGCCGGGTTCCGTCCACCACCGGCCTGGAGGCGCGTCACGCGACCTCCCCGTCCGTCGCCTCGTTCCGCGGCACGGCCCGGCGACCACGGCGCAGGACGATCACCGCGACCACCACGAGGAACGCGGCGAAGAGCCAGGTGCCCACCTGCGGATCGACGAGGCGGGCGATCCACGCGCCTCCTGGAGAGCAGATCGCGGCCGTGATGCCGATCGTGAGGCCGACCCGCAGCTCCACCGCACGGCGACGGAGGTTCGCCACCGTGCCGGAGACCGACGTCGGCACCATCGTGAGCAGCGAGGTGCCCTTCGCCAGCAGGTCGCCCGCGCCGAGGACGACCTCGAGCCCCGGCACGATGACGACCCCGCCGCCCACCCCGACGAGCCCCGACAGTACGCCCGAGAGCAGCCCGAGCAGCAGGAGCACGATCGCCTCGACGACCCCGAAGTGCACGTCGCCCCCACGCGTCGGCACCGTCGTGAACAGCGAGACGAGCACGACCGCGATGAACCCGACGAAGATCCACGGCAGGACCCGCAGCGGGAGCGCACGGAGGAGCCGCGCACCGATCGGGGCGCCGACGACGCTGCCGACCGCCAGGGTCAGGGCCGCGAGCCAGTGCACCTCGCCCTGCACGGCGTAGGTGATCGCACCGACGACGGCCGCGGGGGCGATCGCCACGAGGGACGTCGCCGATGCCCGACGTTGGTCGAGTTGGAGGAACGCCATCAGTGCCGGCACGACGATGACCCCGCCGCCGACGCCGAACAGGCCGGAAAGCACCCCCGCGACCACCCCGATCGCCACCAACACGAGCACCCGACCGCCGCGCTTCTCCATCAAAACCGAGCCTAGACGTCCATCCTCACGACAACCGGTCCGTCGGAGTTGAAGGCAGGCCCAAAGCACAAGGCTTCGTATCGCTTCAAGGACGGCACCACCTGGCGCGCAATAGGGCCCACAATAGACTCTAGATACGAGAGAGAGGTGTCGTCCACCACGCGAAATACGATGTAGCTTTCGCATTGACTGAGAACAGACTTCGAAACAACCGCCGTTCTTTGCGAGACAAGAACAAACGAGAGGCCGAATTTTCTAGCCTGCATGACGTAGCGCGCCGACAATGCCGATGCGTCCTGCTCGGGCCGACTCGCAAAGTTCCACTCTGGGACGAGACTGTGCGCTTCCTCTAACAACACCACCCGGCTATTCGGTGAACCCGCCATGTACTCCGCATGCCCAGAGTTCATCATCTCCCGAACAAATACCTCTGTCGCAGCGGCCGGAGCCCCTCGCACATCCTGCACTGAGAACCCGTTCGAGAACGCGGCTCCGGTCGAATATGAAGCAATCGATCTCTTACTTGAGTACTCCCCGGTAACGTCGAGGACCACCACCTGCGCCATCTTGGAGAGTTGCTCCCCAATGTGAGCGACAGTTGTTGTCTTTCCCATTCCTGACATCCCGAGCACCGCGACATGGCCCCTAACAGCAGGATCAGTAGCGACGCCAATCGGCATCGAGGTACCAGGGAGCTCACCGACGCGAAAATGAGTGCTTGGCAGAGCGCTCGTCGAGGGTGCCGCAAGTCGGAGCGGAGCATGAGGCGGCAAAAGGCGCACGGAATGCCTGAGCCAACCGGCCACCTCGGTTCCCAGTTGCGTCGCAACGATGGACGCGCCCACCGCCTTCGAATTAGACCAGTTCATTTCGTTCAACTCGAGGTGAACGACTTGCAGCCACCGATCTGCACCGTCGACGTCAGCGGCCAGCACCTGACCGAGTTCGAGCGCTTCAAGAGAGGTGAAATGGACTAACGAGACGGTCGTACCGGGCCCTGCCACGCCTACAACGTTCGAATGCGCCCCCACCTCGACACCAACACTCCGCTGAAGACCACCGCCCGATACATCACCAGCCTGGGCAAGAGACACGACGGTCTGCCAGCCGGTCTGCCCAGGTAGTTGACCGGTCACCACACCTTCGCCCACGTCGGAGACACGAACGCGGCGTCCTGCTTCGATACGCCCCAATCCGCCGAGGAGCACGACGCCAGGCGCGATCGCGTCTATGAGCGCTCCATTCACCGTTGGCTCTTTACGCCACAGCGCGGCAAGGGGAACGACTTTTGGAGCGAATGCGACCAAGGTCGCAGCTATTACCAACCACACATACCTTGAATCACCAGCCGCAATGCGATTGACGGCGTAGAGCTGAAGCGCGGTAACCCCCAGCGCCACGGCAGTTCCCCACGATGAAACTCGGTAGGATACGCGCTTCAAAGCCGTGTCATCCGCAAGGAATATTGCCAATAATGCCGCTACGACAACGATCAAGCTAAGGCCGAGGTAGGAAACCCACAGCCCCCACAGGGGGCTCCGGTCAACAGTAAAGAACGCCGCGATGGCGCCAATCGCGTTAACCAACGCCGGCCGAGCCGCCGTATAGAACGGTTCGAGCAGTGACGCGGATAGGATTCCGCCAAGTGCCGTGTAGAACCACCAAGCCCCGTAAAATGCTTCACCCGTTAAGGATGCAACCGCCGTGAAAGCGAGGAGTACCACCAGTCCGAATAGTGCGCGGCGGCGTACGGAGTTCACCTGGAGCATCTGCCTTCAATCGCGTAAATAGCTAGTCGGGGCCGGATACCGAATCTCATCAGAGGGGAGACTGCCGGGGTGATCACTTCAGGTAGCTGGCGACACTGGCGCGTATTGCGTTCGCGTGGAGGTAGATGTCGTCGAGCGCCTCGATCGGGTGCTTGGTCTCGACCTTGTTCTCGTCGAACAGCCCGAGGTACTTCTGCTTCTTGCCGTTGAACCACAGACGAGCGATCGGCTTGCGGTTGTTGTCGTCGAGCAGGACGGCGAAGTACGACTTCTGGTCGCGGTGCGCGATGCGGTCCGGCTTCACCTCGCTGCAGGCGATCGCCTTGACGATCTGGTACCCCTCGAGTTCCTCGAGCGTGGTCTCGATCTCGGTGTCCCGGTCGAGATCGTCCTCCGCGACTGCCGCGCTCGTCATGGCCTCCGCAGGTGCTTCCGCTCCGACCGGGGACGTGTAGGAGGCGCCGAGAGCCGTCTTGAGGCGATCGTTGACCTGCTCGTTCAGGAACTGCTTCGACGCCTTCGCGACGAGCGTCGTGAACTGCGTCCGCGCCTCCTGGGTGAAACGGCCGTCGTACACACGAGAGGCGAAGAGTCGGACGAAGTCTTCCTCCGGCTCGCGGAATTGCGCGGCGATCGCTCGCTTGATCGAGCCGACGTACTTGAGCTCTTCCGCCGCGCTGATGACCGAGTCGAGGTCGAAGACGTCCTTCGTGAGCTTGCTCAACTCCGGGAGGAGCGTCTCGTCGATGTCAGCGAGGTCCAGCACCAGGAACGGCCGGTCATCCATCTTGTTCGGCGCATCGAGGTCCGTGTAGAAGTTGTAGACCTCGCCGTTCGTGAGCACCGCGATGCGGGCGTTGGTGACGGAGAAGTAGCGGAACAGCTGGGAGGCGTGCTCGATCTTCAGCGGTTCGGTGGACTTCTTGCACTCGATGAGGATCTGCACCTCGCCGTCGCGCATGATCGCGTAGTCGACCTTCTCGCCGCGCTTCACACCGACGTCGGCGGTGAACTCCGGTACGACCTCGAGCGGGTTGAACACGTCGTAGCCGAGGATCGTTGAGATGAACGGCATGACGAACGCGTTCTTCGTCGCTTCTTCGGTCTGGATGGCCTCGCGCTGGTTCTGCACCTTCGTGGCCAGTGCAGCAAGGCGTTCTTCGAACTCCATCGTTCCTCCCCTGGGTCGATCCAACGTTAGTTGAAGACCTGTCACCAATGCGATCGCTCGCGCCCCCAATTCGCGGGCAGTGACCAAGCTACTGCAGGTGGAACATCACACATCATCACCGTAGGCTGCTGTATGGGGCGGCGGTCGCCGGACGATCGTCCCGGGCAAGATTGAAGCCCACCACCGCTGCAACGGTGATGGGCTTCGAGTTGCTCTCCGAGTGGAGTGCCAGAGGGACACGCGACGTCCCGAGCGTTTCGCTCGGAACTAGCATACGTGACCCCGGTCATGGACGCACCCCTCGGCACCCCGCTCCTCGTGTCCGCCGGCGCTGACACACCGGAGGTGGTCTCGATGTCGAAGGACAACGGGTCCGAGCCCAGGCGTCGGATGTCCTGGCTGCCGGTCGCGAGCTTGCTCGTGGCCGTCACCAGGCTCCTGCTCGACGTCTGGCGGCGGGACTGAGACGGCGGCCCGCACTCGGCACGAGTGCGGGCCGTTCCGACTGGAGGGACGTCGCCGAGGTCCGGGACTGTCGACTGGAGCAAAGCAGTCCGTGCTGGTGTCGCGCGTCGGCCACGAGTCGAGCGAGCGGCGCAGACGAGACGGCGGCAAGGTCCCGCGCTTGCTCGTGGCCGGCCTCTCGGATAGCGTGTGTGCCACACCCCCGGATGTCTCGACTACCGGGCGCGAAGCCCCGCCTCCGGCGGGGCTTCTGTACTTCTGGTCACCCAGCGCTTCGGCCGGGTGACCGTGCCGTGGGCATCCACGATCCGCTCGGGCAGCTGCGCCGCCAGCATCGACGCCGCGCGAACATGCCGCACGTGATCGGGAGCGAGAGCGAGCAAGCTCCGAGCGGGTGCCGCCGTCGGGCTGATCAACCCGATCTCGACATCGGCGCGCTCCCGTGCCAGCCGCAGCGCATCGACGAAGTCCGAGTCGTTCGACAGGACGAACACCGCGTCCACGCTCCCGCTCATCGCGTCGCAGACGAGGTGCGCGGCCAGGCTGACGTCCGACCCCTTCTCCTCGATCTTGCGCACCCGCACGGTTCGAGGAGATCCGTCGGCCTGCAGCTCGAGCGGGCTGACGGCCATCCACCGACGATTCGACCGAAAGGTCCCGAAGTGCAGGGAGACCCCCGGAACGGTTGCGAGTACGCGGTGAAGTACCGGACGTGGACCACCTCGAAGTCCGGGAGCAAGAGCTCGCAGAGCCGTCGGACGTCGAGCCACCGACACTCGGGCCGCTGTTCGAGCGCGCGGCGGTAGAGGTTGAACCCGTCGATGTATATCCCTGCGCGCTTGGCTCCCGTCACATGACGATCGTGACATGTGATGTGCGGGAGTCGATCAGGCTGTGGATTTCCTCGCCCCCGGGGGCGAACGACGACGAACGGCCCGCACCGGTCCAGTGCGGGCCTTTCCCCGGCGTCAGCGGAAGTGCAGCAGCGTCAACGGATCGAAGAGTGACCCCGCCCGCCGCGTCTCCACATGCACGTGCGGCCCCGTCGACTGCCCGGTGTTCCCGGACCGCCCGATCTCGCTCCGCACGGACACGATCTGCCCCTGCTTGACCTCGATCTTGCTGAGGTGCGCCGTGAGCACGGTGACGTTCCCGTAGGTCACGACGATGTAGTTGCCGTACGAGGCGTTGTTCGCGACGGTGCTCGTCACGGTGCCGGTCCCGGAGGCGTACACGGGAGTGCCCACCGCGACCGGGGCATCGGCACCCTGGTGGTAGCGCGGGACGTGTCCGGCCCCGCGGTCGTCGCCGTAGCGCCCGGAGATCTTCGTGCTCGCGACCGGCCACATCATGCCGGTGACGGGCTTGGTCGACCACACCCGGGTGTCCTTGCCGCCGTAGAGCACGACGTTGCCGTCCACCTGCACCATGAGCGTGCCTGCGCCGGCCGTTCCGGTCCGCGAGTTCCAGAGCGTGACCTTCTTCTGGGCGGCGTCGCGGCCGACGACGGCGAAGTTGCCGTCCTTGCGGAGCTCGGCCCACGCGCCCTTGTGGCCGGCGGTGCCGGACTGCCAGACGACCTTGCGGTTCACGGTCTGCACGAGGTTGCCGTCGGCCTGCATGGAGAGGCGACGGGCACCGCTGGTGTCGGAGCTGAGCACGGTGCCCGAGTAGATCGAGTTGCCGGCGGGGACGGTGCCCTGCTGGCTCGTCCAGTTCACGATCGCGGTCTTGCCGGAGTAGAGCCCCATCGTGCCGTCGGCGCGGACGGCGAACGACGTGGACTGCGCGGTGCCGGCCGAGGCCCAGCGGACGATCCGCTTCCCGCCCCGCAGCAGGTCGACGGCTCGGTTGCGGCCGATCGTCACGATCGCGCCGGGCTGGTTCGAGGTGTTCGATGCCCAGAGCACCTGGTTCCCGACGCCGTACTCGACGAGGTTGCCGTCGCCCTGCAGGATCAGCCGGAACTGCCCGTTCGGCGAGGTCACCGAGTCCCCGGGCTGCAGCGTCGTGCCGGCCGGGACGGAGCCCTTGTAGACAACGGCGGCGGACGCCGGTTCGGCGATCCCGACGACACCGCCGGCGACGACGGCGATGGCCACGACCGCGGCGGCGAGTCGAGGGAGTCGGCGTGCGTGCGCGACGGAGGACGGTGTGCTGGTCATGGAACCCCTGATCTGGAACCGGCCGAGCCCCTGCGCGGCCGTTCGGCGACGTGCTCTCGACACGCCGCCGAACGATGGTCACCTTTTCGTGACGAGTCCACAACCCCGTTGCCCGGACCGGACAACCCCAGTTCCGGGGGCAACGGCCGTCGTCACGGGGCCTGGAGGAACTCCTTCGGCGACGCCAGCAGCGCCTCGAGCTTGTGGAACGACTGCGTCCAACCGGCGATGTTCATGTCGCGCATGACCTCGGGGAAGGGGCCCTGGGTGAGCGTGACGATCGTGCCGTCGCCGTCCTCGGCGAACTCGAGCGTGAGGGACAGCGGCGTCCCGTCCTCGATCCCGGGGATCCCCTGGGCGGTCGAGGTGCCGACGATGATCCGGTTCTCCTCGATCTGCTCGAGCGCCGAGCTCACCGGCGACGTCCACTCGGGGTTGTCGTTGCTCACCATCGTCAGGTTCCACGCCCCGCCGGCCCGGGCGTCGACCTCGACGGTGGCTGCCGGGACGTGGAAGCCGAGCGGCCCGAACCACAGTGCGAGCAGGGTGGGGTCGACGAAGGCGCGGTAGACGTCCGCGACGGGGTACGCGAACCGGTGTGTGGCGTGGGCGGTGAACTGTTCGGTCATGACTGCTCCTGTTGGTCGACGGACGTGACGGTCGGTGCGGTGGACGCGCCACCCACCGGGGCGGGCGGTCGCTGGGAGGCGAGCAGCGCCTCCAGGCTGTCGAACCGGCGGTCCCAGTCGGGCCGCAACCGGCCCACCCAGGTGCCGAGCTCGTCGACGGCCTCCTCCCGGAGGCGGCACGTGCGCCAGGTGCCGTGCCGTTCGCGGGTGATGAGGCCGGCGCGTTCGAGGATGCCGAGGTGCCGGGAGATCGCCGGCGCACTGACGTCGAACGGTGCCGAGAGGTCGGTGACGGTGGCTTCGCCCCTGCCGAGTCGTTCGACGATGCGGCGACGGATGGGGTCGGCGAGCGCCGACAGGACGGCGTCGGTGCGGTCGGTCTCCATCGTCGCCCCCTCGGTGAACCCTGCGGTTAATTAACCGCTGGGTTCAGTATGGGTGCGAGCTCGGTCCTGCGCAAGCCCCTCACCGGAACCGCGACGGCGGCGCACCGAACGCCTTCGTGAAGGCGGCGGTGAACGCCGCGGGGGTGGCGTACCCGAGCCGGCCCGCGACGTCCGTCACGCTGGACCGTCGGAGGGCCGGGAGGCTCGACAACAGACGCGCACGGACCCGCCAGCCCGCGGGCCCCACGCCCGTCGCCTCGCGGAAGTGCCGATCGAGGGTGCGCTCGGACACGGAGGCCGCGCGCGCCCAGTCCGCGTTCGTCACGTGGACGTCCGGGGCTGCCAGGTAGGAACGACACAGTTCGCGGAGGACCCCCTGCGGTGGCAGGGACACGGTGAGCGGGATCGGCGCCACCCGCTGCAGCTCGTGCAGGGCGAGCCGGACGAGCACCCCGTCCCGACCGGCCTCGTCGTAGGGGACCTCGAGCGCGTTCGCGGCGCGGAGGACCTCGCGCAGGAGCGGGCCGACCTCGACGACGGTGCAGACGGTCGGCCACCACGGGACGGCGTCGGGCTCGACGTAGAGGCTCCACGTCGTGACGTCGAGCATCCGCACCTCGTGCGCGACGCCCGCGGGGATGAGCACGGCGCGGTCGGTCGGCACCGTCCACGAACCCTCGTCGGTCTCGACGAGCATCACCCCGCTCGCGCCGTAGAGCAGCTGTGCCCGCCGGTGCTCGTGCCGGGCGAGCAGGTGGTCGGGCGGGTAGTCGGTACCGATCGGCAGGACGTCCACGGGGAGGCCGTCGAAGTCGGCCACGGACACGCTGCGCACACGGCAAGGCTAGGTCTCGAAGGAAGTTGCCGCGCATGCGATCGTCCGCCGCTCCCCTTCCGGCTGTGATGGAGGGGTGTCGTTCGTCGTGCTCGTCCTCATCGGTGTCCTCGTCGGGGTCACCACGGTCCTCTTCGGCTTCGGCGGCGGGTTCGTCACCGTGCCGATCATCACGGTGGCGGACGCCGCGCTCGGCGGGGACGCCGTCCGGGTGGCGACGGCGACCTCCGCGCTCGTGATGCTCGTCAACGCCGCGGTGGCGACCGCGTCCGCGCGCCGAGGTGCGCTCGCGCCGCTCCGGGGCCGGTGGACGCTCTTCCTGCTGCTCGGCGGCGGTGGGGTCGTCGGCGTCGCGGCGGCCCGGTTCGCCCCCGACGTGCTCATCCGGTGGGGCTTCGTCGTCTACCTCGCCGTCACGGTCGCGGACCTCGTGCTGCGCCCGGGGTTCCTCCGTCCCGGCCGTGCACGCCCGGGTGCCCCGGACCCGTCCGTGCAGTCGACCGCGGGCCGGGCGACCGCCGCCGACGTCCCGACCGGTGGCGGCCTGCCGACGGTGGCGGGCCTGCCGATCGGCGCCGCCGCGGCGTTCCTCGGGGTCGGCGGCAGCGTGATGACCGTCCCGGTGATGCGCCGAGCGGGTGCGACGATGTCCGCCGCGACGACCCTGGCGAACCCGCTCACCCTCGCGATCGCCCTGCCCGCGACCATCGCGACGCTGCTCGTGCCCGCCGGGGCCCTGCACGCGGCGGGCCTCGTCGGCGCCGTGGACGTCCGGGCGGCGGCAGCGCTGCTCCTCGGCGCCGTGCCGGTCATCGTCCTGCTCCGACGCCGTCCCCCGCACCTGCCCGAAGCCGTGCACGCGTGGGGGTACCTCGTGCTGCTCGTCGCCGCCGGTGTCGCCGTGGCTGCCGCCTGATCGGGACCGCGGGGACAGGATGGGAGCATGCCGAACCCCGCGTTCACGCCGCCCACCGCACACCCCACCCGCCCGGACATCCGCGGCACGTTCGGCACGGCGGCGGCCACGCACTGGATCGCGACCGCCACGGCGCAGTCCGTCCTCGAGCGCGGCGGGAACGCATTCGACGCAGCGGTCGCGGGGGCGTTCGTCCTGCAGGTCGTCGAACCGCACCTGAACGGCCCCGGAGGCGACCTCACCGCGGTGTTCGCCACCGCCACGGACCCGACGCCGACGGTGCTCGTCGGGCAGGGTCCGGCCCCGGCCGGCGCGACGCCGGAGCACTACCGCGCCGAGGGCCTCGACCTCGTCCCCGGTTCCGGTGCCCTCGCCGCCACCGTCCCCGGCGCCGTCGACGCCTGGCTCCTGCTGCTCCGCGACCACGGCACGTGGGAACTCGCGGACGTGCTCGCACCGGCGGTCGGCTACGCACGCGACGGCCACCCCGTCACACCCGCGGTGGTCCGGACGATCACCGCCGTGCAGGACCTGTTCCGGCAGCACTGGCCCACCTCCGCAGCGCAGTGGATGCCAGGAGGCGCGGTGCCCGTCCCCGGGGAACTGGTGCGCAACGAGGCGCTCGCCTCGGTGTTCGAGCGGCTCGTCGCCGCCGGTGCCGACGCCGACAGCCGGACCGCCCGCATCGACGCCGCCCGCGGCGAGTGGGCCGAGGGCTTCGTCGCCGAGTCGATCGACCGGTTCGTCCGCGAACCGCACCGGCACGCGTCCGGGACCGACCACGCCGGGGTGATCCGGGCGTCGGACCTCGCGGCGTTCCGGGCGTCCTACGAACCCGCGACGACGGCGGCGTTCCGCGGCTGCACGATCGCGAAGACCGGCCCGTGGGGTCAGGGCCCGGCGCTCCTGCAGACCCTCCGGCTGCTCGAACCGCTCGACGACGCTCGTCTCGACCCGTCGACCGAGCTCGGCGCGCACACGGTCGCCGAGGCCCTGAAGCTCGCGCTGGCCGACCGGGAGGCGTTCTACGGCGACGGTGACGTCCCCCTCGACGTGCTGCTCTCGGACGCGTACACCGACGCGCGCCGGGCACTGATCGGCGAGCGTGCGTCGGCCGAACTGCGTCCGGGGACGGTCGACGGCGTCGTGCACGCCATGCCGCCGGTCCGGACGTCGTACGCGACCGGTGCCGCGGCGGGGCTCGGCGAACCGACCGTGCAGGTCGCTCGGGACCGGACCCCAGCCGCGGCTGCCGCACCCGCCGCGCCCGCCGCGCCTGCTGCTCCCGCCGCTCCCGTCGAGGACCGCGGCGAGCCGTTCGTCGCACCGGACGGCGAGACCCGCGGCGACACGTGCCACATCGACGTCGTCGACCGCTGGGGCAACATCGTCAGCGCGACCCCGTCCGGTGGCTGGCTGCAGTCGTCCCCGACGATCCCCGAGCTCGGCTTCTGCCTCGGCACCCGGTTGCAGATGACCTGGCTCGAACCGGGCACGGCGTCGACGCTGCGCCCCGGCGAGCGCCCACGCACCACACTCACCCCGACCCTGGTGCTCCGCGACGGCGAACCGGTCGCCGCGCTCGGCTCACCCGGCGGCGACCAGCAGGACCAGTGGCAGCTGCTGTTCCTGCTGCGGTGGATCGTCGGCGGGTACTCCCCGCAGCAGGCGATCGACGCCCCCGCGCTGCACACGACGTCGTTCCCGGGGTCGTTCTGGCCGCGCACGTGGGAGCCGGCGGGGCTCGTGGTCGAGGACCGCCTCGGGGACGACGTGATCGCCGGCCTCGAGGCCCGGGGGCACGTCGTCACCCGGGCGGGCGACTGGGCGCTCGGTCGACTGTCCTGCGTGACGCGGGACCCCGCGACCGGCGTGCTCGGCGCTGCGGCGAACTCGCGGGGCGCGCAGGGCTACGCCGCCGGACGCTGACCGCCCCGAGACGAGTGGGTCAGAGCGTCGGGACGACCACCGCGCGGCCCGAGAGTTCGCCGGCCTCGAGCTTCCGGTACGCCTCGAGCGCGTCGGACAGGGCGTAGCGCTCGACGTCGGGGACGATCTGCCCCGCCCGGTACATCGCGACGACCTCGTGCAGGTCCTCGATGGTGCCCCAGTACGTGTTCGTGATGGTCGACTCGTACGGCGTCCGGAAGAAGTTCCACTCGGTGGTGCCACCGGCGATCCCGACGACGGTGAACCGGCCACCGACGGCCATGGACGCCTGGGCGACCGTGATCGTCGGCGTCGCCCCGACGAAGTCGAACGCGGCGTCCACCCCGCGGCCGCCGGTGATCTCGCGGATCGCAGCGGCCTGGTCCGGGCCGCCCGGCACCGTGATCGCCCCACGAGCAGCGGCGCGGTCCATGGCGTCCTGCTTCATGTCCGTCGCGATGACGGTCGCACCGGTGAGCGCCGTGAGGATCTGCACGGCGATCTGCCCGAGGCCGCCGAGTCCGACGACGAGGGCGTACTTGCCGCCACCGGCCAGGTTCGGCAGGGAGTTCTTGATCGCGTGGTACGGCGTGAGGGCCGCGTCGCTGAGCGGTGCGGCGGCGACGGGGTCGGCGTCGCCGAGTGGCACGAGGTTGCGCGCCGGCACGGTGACGTACTCCGCCATGCCGCCGTCGCGCCCGAGGCCGATGCCCATGTACGGGTTCGTGGCGGCGTTCTCGCAGTAGGTGTCCTGGCCCTTCGAGCAGTACGAGCAGTGCCCGCAGCCGACCGGGCCGTAGACGAGGTAGGCGTCGCCCACCGTGAAGCCGGAGACGCCGTCGCCGAGTTCCTCGACCCAACCGGAGTTCTCGTGCCCGAGGACGAACGGGGGCTGCTGCGCGCCCGGCTGCCCCGCCTGGAACTCGCGGTAGACGGCGACGTCCGAGTGGCAGGCACCGGCACCGGCGACCTTGAGGAGCACCTCCCCCGGACCCGGAGTGGGCTTCGGGACGTCCGTGAGGGACGGGAACGTCTGGAACTGTTCGAACACGACGGCGCGCATGGTGGGTCTCCTTTGAACACCCTCCAGATTACACCCGTCGTTCAGGGCGACACGTGTTGCGCATCCGGCCCGACCGCCGCACGACCGGCGAAGAGCCCGCGGTCGAAGCGGGCCCCGCCCGGACGCGATCGGCTGACCACACTGTCCCCCATGCGCCCGATCGTAGGGCAGACCTGCGTCTTCCCCGAGAGCCGATGCGAGAACGGTCGTTCTCTGATTGACTCGGCGTCGGCGGTCCCGATCGGGACCGATCCCCCACACGAAAGGAGCGGCCATGCCCACGCGCACCGCACGCACTGCTTGGAACGGCGGCCTCGAGGACGGCACCGGCCAGGTCGAGCTCTCCAGCTCGAAGGTCGGCACGTACGACGTCTCGTTCCCCAAGCGCGCCGCCGAGGACGCCAACGGCACCACCAGCCCCGAGGAGCTCATCGCCGCCGCGCACTCCGCGTGCTACGCCATGCAGTTCTCCGCCGTCCTCGGTGAGGCCGGCGGCACGGTCGAGGCACTCGACGTCAAGGCCGACGTCTCGCTCGGCCCGGACAGCGCGGGCGGGTTCAAGCTCACCGGCATCGTCCTCACCGTGAACGGCGAGGTCTCCGGCATCGACGAGGCGGCCTTCCTCAAGGCCGCCGAGGACGCCAAGGCCACCTGCCCCGTCAGCAAGGCACTCACCGGCGTCGACATCACGCTGCACGCGACGTTCGAGCAGTAGGCGAGCGACGCGGGAGCCGTCACCTGATGACGGACTGGAGGCGCGGTGCCGGCTGGCACCGCGCCTCCCGTCCGTCGGTCACCACGTACGCTGGCGCACGTGATCCGACGTCTCTTCGCCACCCCGACCGGCATCGTGTTCTGGGCGGGACTCGTCGTCGTGGTCGCGGGACTCGTGGTCGCGGCCTCCGCGCCGCCGGCCGCGTTCGGGTGGTTCGCGTACGCCCCACTGTCGGACTACGCCTTCGTCGCGGGGACCAACTCGTGGCAGCGGGTCGTCGGGCAGCTGCTCGTCGTCGTGGGCGCCGTGGTCGCCGCGTTCGCCGCCGGTCGGCTGAGCGTCCGTCGCGCGCGCTGAGGCGTTCAGCGCGCGTCCGGACTCGGCGGAGCGCGCCTGGCACGATGGCGTGATGGCCGAGCAGTCCCTCCCCGGAGCCAGACCCGGGCGTCCACCACGGCCACGCGTCCGGAGCCTCGCGCAGCACGACATCCGCGACGCCCGGGCACGCCTCCGCGGCACCATCTACGAAGAGGTCGTCCCCGACACCCGACCGCTCGAGCAGTACTCGCCGGTGCAGATCGTGGACTTCTGCCTCGACCTCGCCGAGGTGATGCTCGCGTCCGGTGCGGACACCCGCAGCGTCGAGACGGCCGTCGTCGCGGTGTCGACGAAGTGGAACCTCGCGCCGCTCGACCTCGACTTCTCCGGCAGCTCGGTCACGATCCAGTACGCCCCGGCCGACCACCCGCCGCTCGTGAAGGTCCGCACGGTGCAGTCGGACGGATCCGACCTCGACCGCCTGGCACGGGCGAACCAGATCGTCGACGACCTCGTCCACGACGAGCGCGACATGACCTCCGCCGTGAGCGCCCTGGTCGCGGTGCTCCGGCTCCCGCCGCGCTGGCCGCGGTGGACGGCCGACGTGGGGCTGTCGATCCTCGGCATCTCGATCGCGATGCAGGCCGGCGGCGGTTGGCGTGCCGGACTCGGCGCCTTCGTGCTCATGCTCGGGATCATCGTCTCGGGCCGGTGGCTGACCGGCCGGGGCTTCCCGCAGTTCTTCGTGTCCGGTGCGCAGGGTGCGGTGGCGTCGGCGATCGGCACCCTCGCGATCTGGGCGGGTGTGCTGCACCCGGGGCAGGCGGCGACGATGGTGGCCGCGCTCGTGGTCCTGCTTCTCCCGCACCCGTCGCTCGTCACCTGGGCGCAGGACGCGATCTCGGGCTTCCGGGCGATGGCGGTGGCCCGGGCGTTCTACATCGGGCTCGTCATCGCCGCGATCGTGGTCGGGGTGCCCGCGGGCATCGCCGTGACGAAGTGGCTCCGGATCGAGGTCGACCCGTCCGGCATCGTCACGCAGACGCTGCCGCTGTGGGCGTCACTGCTGCTCACGGTGGTGTCGGCCGCGGCGAACTGCTTCGTGCAGCAGGCCAGCGCGCGGGTGATCCCGGTCGCGGTGGTCTTCTCGGTCGCAGCCGGTGCCGCGCTGCGGGGCCTCCGGGAGCTCGGCATCCCGTTGCTCGGTGCGACGTTCCTCGCCGCCGTGCTGCTGGGCGTCCTCGCGACGATCGCGGCCGCGCGGATGCGGACGGCGGTGGCGGCGATCTCCGTGCCGGCGTTCTGCGGCGCCCTGCTGCCCGGTGTCGCGGTGTCGAACGCGCTGCTCAACTTCATGTCCGGGTCGTCGAGTGCCGCGCTGGACTTCGTCGCGGCGGTCTCGGTCGCGCTGGCGATCGGGGCGGGGCTGGTCCTCGGCGGCCTCGTGGCGACGCCGGGGGCACGGCGGGCGCTCCGGCGGTCCCGACGGGTGGTCGTGCACTCGGTGCACAACGACACGACGGCGATCAAGGTCATCCGTGACTCGGGCTACGACCCCGGCAACGGCTCGGTGCCGCGGGGGCCGCGCCCGCGCTGACGGGCTGGCGCCGGCGCCGCGCCGGCCGGCGAGCCGGCCAGCCGACGACTTCACGGGCTGAGCGACATCTCACGGGCCGCGACGCGCGTGAAGTGTCGCCCAGCCCGTGAGAACGCGCACCGCCGCGTGACGCTGCGCACCGCCGCGCGGCGTCAGAGCTCCCAGCCGCCGTCGCTCCACGTCGAGAGCCGCCGGGCCGCCTGCGGCTCGTACCGCTCCATCCAGCCCCGCTCGAGCCGCGCGACAGCCCGGTCGAACGCCGGCACGAGGTCGAGGTCCGACCGCAGCAACGCCTGCAACTGGAGTCCCTCGTACAGCGCGATGAGCTGCTCGGCCCCTCGGCGCGGGTCCATCGTGTGCGGTGCCCGACCGACCGCGATGTCGTGCTCGAGGCCACGCTTGATCTGCGCGTAGAAGAGCTGGTAGCGCGACCGGAGGTACGACGCCATGGGGTGCGCCGGGTTGCCCGCGACCGAGAGCAGCGCCACGAGGAGCCGCATGAGCGCCGGGTCCTCGGCGTTCGACGCGACGATCCCGCGCAGGAGCTGGACGGTCGAGCCGTCTCCGACCTCGCGCGCGACCTCGTCCATGCGGCCGCCGTTCCACCGGTCGACCGCGGCGAGCACGAGTCCGTCCCACGAGGGGAAGTGCTGCCGGAGCTCCTCGACGGTGATCCCCAGCCGCTGGGCGACGAGTCCCGCGTCGGCCTCGTGGAAGGGCACGTCCCGCAGCAGGTCGACGGTCGCCCCCACGATCGTGATCCGCAGGTGCAGGGTCGCGGCCGCGGCGGCTGCCGCCTGCGTGTCCGCGCTGGTGTGTTCGAGCATCGTGCCCTCCGTCGGTCCCCGGACGTCCTGTCCGTGTCGCCCCTGGGGGCAGGTCCATCCAAACGGAGATCGGGGGACACCAGAATCCCCGGTCCGGGTGTCGGCATGTCGGGGGACAAGCGACGCGGTTCGCAGCGCGTTCGCGGTCATCCGTGTGACGATGCCGTCATGACCCCGAACGACCCCACCGCGCAGGGACTGGCGACCATGGCCTCGGCCGGCTTCGAGTTCGGCGGCGACCCGGATCAGGTCGCCCACGACGTCCGGACCATGTGGGAGCAACTCGGGCGGCCGACCGGCGCGTTCGACGCCGCAGCCCGCGCGATCGCCGCGCTCCCGCAGCGCCCCGAGGTCCCGATCGCCGACCAGGCCCGGCGCCGCGCGTTCGAACGGGCCGTCGGCATCAACCCGGTCGAGGTCGAGCTGGCCGCGGCGCTGTCCGCGCGCGAACTGCTCGAGCGCCTGGCGCGCACCTGCACCGCGCCCTGCTGACGACCGATTGACGGGAGGGACGGTGCCAGCTGGCACCGTCCCTCCCGTCCGTCGCCGGGTCGCGACTACGGCGTCGGCATGCCCCCGTCGACGTGGAGCGTCTCACCCACGACGTACGACGACTCGCCGCTCGCCAGGAACACGTACGCGGGCGCGAGCTCGGCCGGCTGACCCCAGCGGCCGAGGTAGGTCTGCTCACCGGCGGACGGCAGGGCCTCCGGCGGCTGGCCACCGGCGGGCTGGAGCGGGGTCCAGATCGGCCCCGGTGCGACGGCGTTCACGCGGATGCCCTTCGGCGCGAGCTGCGCGGCGAGGCCCTTCGCGAGGTTGTTCACGGTCGACTTCGTCGCCGCGTAGTGCACCAGGTGCGGCGACGGCGCGTACGCCTGGATCGAGGTCGTGTTGATGATGGTCGATCCCGGCTGCAGGTGCGGCACGGCCGCCTTCGTGATCCGGAACGTCGCGTAGACGTTGGTCTTGAACGTCTCGTCGAACTCCTCGTCCGAGATGTCCTCGATCGAGGACACGTTCTGCTGCTTGCCCGCGTTGTTCACGAGGATGTCGAGCCCGCCGAGCTGCTCGACGGCGTCCGCCACGAGCTGCTCGCAGGTCGCGAGCGAGGTGATGTCACCGGGCAGGGCGACGGCCTTGCGACCGGCGGCCTCGACGAGGGCGATGATCCGGTCGGCGTCCTCCTGCTCCTCGGGGAGGTACGAGATCGCGACGTCGGCACCCTCTCGTGCGTAGGCGATCGCGACGGCGGCCCCGATGCCCGAGTCACCGCCGGTGATGAGCGCCTTGCGGCCGGTGAGTCGACCGGAGCCGCGGTAGGTGTCCTCGCCGTGGTCGGCCGGGACGTTCTCCGCCATCTCCTCGTCCGTGCCGGCACCCTCGAGGTACTGCTCGTCGGGCTTCTTGTCGGCGTACATCTTCGTCGGGTCCTGCATGCTGTACTGGTCGATCTGCTGGTCCGTCATGCCGCCGACGGTACGCACGCGGTGCCCCCGCACCGTCCAGGAGGCTGTCCCCCGTTCGGCCGACAGGCCCCCGTCGGCGGGGCCTGCCGAGGGCTCGTGATGCGTCACCGACGAATGTCACGGTCCGGTGACGACCAGGCCCCGATTCGGTAACACCCGTCGTCCAGACGGGTCGGGCGTCGTACCGTCGAGTGGTGACCTTCCGGACCGTGCTGGCGTTGAGCGCCGCCGTGCTCGCCTTCTCGGCCGGCACGGTCGCCGTCGACGGCACGGTCGGGACCGGGGTCGCAGCGTCCCCGGCGAGCGCGGCCGAGCTCGGACCGGACCCGGTGCACCACGAGCCCGTCCGGGTCACGAACGCGAAGCTCAAGCGGGTCGACTCGATCGAGCTCGCCGCCGAATCGCTCGTGTTCCGGCGCGGCGACAAGACCGTGACCGAGGCGTCGATGCGCGACTCCCGCACGACGGTCAGCCTGCTGAACCGCCTGCTCGGCACCGCGTCGCGCACGCAGACGGCCGAGGGTGACGGCGGCGCGTGCTTCCCCGCCGGGACGACCTACACGTGGGGCGGGGCGGTCCGCGTGGCTGCCCTGACGTCCCCGGCCGCTGCCGGCAACGCGGTGGAGATCCGCATCCTGCGCGAGACGGTGCGGTCCCGCTTCGGCGGCGGCGTCGAACTGACCGGACCCGACGGTGTCCAGGTGGGCGACGACATCCGCACGGCGATCCGAGACGCCCCGAAGTCCGACCGGATGTCGTTCGGCTCCGCGGACGCCCGCGCGTTCCAGCTCTTGCTCGAGCCCGGGTGGGCCCCGCAGCACGACGCCGCGAGCTCGCCCGACAGCCGCGGCACGGGCACCGAGACGGACACGAGCACGCCGTCCGACACGGACACGGAGTCCGCCGCCGCCGACCTCGGGACGAACGGCGTCTCCGCCCTGACCGACGACACCACGGTCACGGTGCTCGGGTCGCCGATGCCGGTGCACGCCAAGCGCACCTGCTGACCGGCCCCGGTCAGACCCGCAGCGTCGCGACCACCGGGAAGTGGTCGCTCGCGAACCACGTCTCCGGGCCGTCGTGGTCGATGACGACGTGGTCGACGCCGGCGATCCCCCGGGTGAACACCCAGTCGATGCGCTCCCCGGAGTCGACCGGCGGCTGCCAGTCGTTGAAGGTCGCCGTCCGATCCGCCGGGTCGCCACCGACCAGCCAGGCGTCCTCGAACCCGGCCTCGACGAGCACCCGCGACGCAGGTCCCGCTCCGGCCGGCTCGTTGCAGTCGCCCGCCACGATGACCGGGCCGTCCGCCGTGCTGAGGCGTTCGACGATGAGCGCCGCGCTCCGCGCCCGGACGTCGTCCCCGTGCGATCCGACCTCGTGGTCGAGGTGCGTCGTCAGGAGCGTGAACGCCTCGCCCTCGGCGTCGAGGAACCGCGCGTGGTTCGCCACTCGGGGGAACAGGCTCCCCCAGGTGTTCGAGACGGGCTCGTCCGGGGTGTCCGAGAGCCAGAAGGCGCCCTCGTCGATCGGCCGGAGTCGGCTGCGTCGGAAGAAGACGGCCGCGTGCTCACCGGCCGTGCCGCCCTCGCGACCCTGGCCGACGTCGCCGTGGTCGGGCAGACCGGCGCGGAGGTCGTCCAGCTGGTGCGCGAAGGCCTCCTGGACGCACACGAGGTCGGGGTCGTGCCGCCGGACCACGTCGAGCAGTACCGGCAACCGGGCGGGCCAGTCGTGGACCGGATCCGGGTTCTTGACGTTGTAGGTCATCAGGGTGATCGGACGCGCTGCGTTGCTCACCCGTCGAACCTACCGACGGGCACGCTCAGGGCACCATGACCCGCCGCAGTGCGATGACCCCATCGCGCGCCCGGGTCTTGGCGGTGCCGACCGGGACCCCGAGCCGCGCGGCGACCTCGGGCCCGGTCATCCCCACCAGGTGCCGGAGGACCACGGCGTCGCGCTGGCGCCCGGGGAGCGCGGCGACGGCGCGGCGGAGCTCGGCACGGTCGAGGACGCTCTCGGCCCGCTCCACGCTCGAGTGGTCCACGAGGTCGGCGTCCCTGGTGCCGATCCGCAGGTCGCGGTCGCGGTCCGCCCGGCTCTTCCGGACCCGGTCGATCGCCCGGCGCTGCGCGATCGTGCGGATCCACGCGATGGCCGAGTGCGCCGGGTCGAACCGGTCGGCGATCTGCCAGATCTCGAGGAAGACGTCCTGCACGACCTCTTCCGCCTGCCACGCATCGACGAGCTGGTGGCGGACGTACCGCTCGACGAGCGGTCGGAAGCGGTCGTGCAGCCGGGTGAAGGCGGCCCGGTCACCGGCGGCCACCGCGAGGAGGAGCATGCGTTCTTCGTCGCGCTTGGCGAGGAGTTCGTCGTTCACGACTCGAATGTCACATACTGCAAATGTACTCGCAAGTACACTCTGAGCATGCGCCCCGAACACACCCCGAAGACCCTTCGACGCACGACGTCCAAAGGACTGGCGACCCGGAGCCGGATCGTCGCCGCCGCGGCCGACCTGATGCTGACGCGCGGCATCTCGGGGACGACGCTCGACGACATCGGCGCCGCCGCCACGGTCGGACGGTCGCAGATGTACCACTACTTCGCCGACAAGCAGGAGCTCGTGCGCGACGTCGTCCGGCAGCAGACCGACGCGATCATCGCGCACCAGGGGCCGGACTACGGCGACCTCACCACGTGGGACGCCTGGCAGCGGTGGCGGGACCGAACGGTCGCCGACGCCGCTGCCGGCGGCTGCGTGGGCGGCTGTCCGCTCGGGTCCCTCGGGACCGAGGTCGCCGAGCGCGACGCCGACACCCGCGACCTCGTCGCCGCCGGCTTCGCCCGCTGGGAGCAGGGGTTCCACGACGGCATCCGCACGATGCGCGAACGCGGGCTGCTCGGACCGGACGCCGACCCCGCCGCGCTGGCGACGACCGTGATGGTGGCGCTGCAGGGCGGTCTGCTCCTGGCGCAGGTCCAGCGAGACGTCCGCCCGCTCGCGATCGGGCTCGACACCGCGATCACGACCATCCGCCGGCACGCGACCGGCTCCGGCGTCAGTTGATGCAGACGCCTGCCTTGCCGTAGCTCTTCACGTCGGTCGACGACGGCTTCGGCTCGGGCGCGGCGGGCTTCGAGGCCGCCGGCTTCGACGCCGCAGCGCCGGAACCGGTCGAACCGGCATCGGACGAACCGGAGCCGGCAGCGGGGCTCGAGGCGGCACCACCGGCAGCGGCGACCGGGGTCACCGTCTTGCCGTCCGACCCGAGCACCAGCGTCACGCCGGTGACCGCGTTCGTCCGCACCGCGACGGCACCGGGCACGACGGCCGCGACCGCCTTCGCCTGCTTCTCCATGCCGGCCGGGTACTGCACCTGGGTCGTCTTCGTCAGGTCGGAGGACCCGGGTGCACCGACCTGGAAGCCGCGCGCGGTGAGGACGGTCCCGGCGGCTCCTGCGGCACCCGTGACACCGCTGCCGTTCAGCACGGTGACCGAGGTGCTCGCCGGCTGAGCACGCCCGGCCTTGCTGTACTCCGCGGGCTCACCGACGAGACCCTGCACGAAGGCCGGCAGCCCGACGGTGTCGACCTCGACGATCGACAGCGGCGAGCCGTTGACGGTGATCGTCGGGGTACCGAGCGTGGGGATCGTCGCCGACTGGATGTTGCCCGGGCGCAGGTTCCGCATCTGGGTCGCCAGGTTGACCAGGTCGGTGTCGGTCTGGATCGAGCCGCCGACCGCCTTGAGGATGTTGCCCATCTTGATCGGGTTGAGCAGCGTCCCCGCGGAGAGCACCTTGCGGGCCTCCTGCGAGAGGAAGTACTGCTGCCGGACGTTGCGGTCGAGGTCCCCGTTGGGCAGCCCGTGCCGCTGTCGGACGAAGGACAGCGCCTGCTTCGCGTCGAGGGTGGACTTGCCCTTCGGCAGGTTCACGCCCGAGTACGGGTCGTTGACGGCGTTGTTGAGGCAGACGTCGACCGGCCCGAGCTCCTTGACCACCTGGTAGAAGCCGAGCAGCGAGACGCGCACGTAGTGGTCGATCGTCAGGCCGCTGAGGTTCTGGATCGTCTTGATGAGCAGCTTCGCGCCCCCGGTGTCCCCGCCGCCGTTGAGGGTGCCGAAGTAGAACGCGCTGTTGAGCTTGCCCTTGCCGACACCCGGGATGTCGACGTACGAGTCGCGCGGGAACGAGATCATCGTCGCCTGCGAGCCGTCCTCGTTGATGTGCAGGACGATCATCGTGTCGGTGTTCGTCGCACCGCCGTCCGACTCGGTGCTGAGCTCCGCCATCTCCTCCGGCGTCGCGTTGTCCGGGCGGTGGTCGTCGCCGACCAGCAGGATGTTCTGCGCCTGGCCGTCGACGTCGTCCTTCGTCGCGGTGCTCCCGGTGATCGCGTTGATCTTGGTGACGCCGTTCGACAGCGATCCGTAGGCGTACGCGGCGTAGCCGCCGCCGAGCAGGAGGGCCATGGTGAGCACGCCCGCGACGGCGGGGAGGACCACCCCGCCACGTCGCTTCTGGCGGCCGTGCCGCGGTGGCGTGAAGCCGCGGCGGCCACGACCGGTCGTCTGCTCGGGCTCGTTCGTCACCCGGAAACCATAACCGGCGTGTGTGCCGACAACATCAAACCGTCCTGGCAGGTCGCCGCGATCCCGCCGTGACCCACCGGCGGACGGGAGGCGCG
>NZ_MJGR01000055.1:0-6371 GCF_001865105.1 Curtobacterium sp. MCBA15_016 | reverse complement strand
CTCCCGTCCGTCGTCCGGTCGCCCCTACTGCTCCTGCCCCAGCGGCGGGATCGGGCGCAGCTCGCCCCAGGCGAAGGCACTCTCGGCGATGAAGTCCTGCAGGTCGTCGGCGATCTTCAGCAGCATCTCCGGTTCCCCGTCGCGGAGCCACAGCCACGAATCGCCGTCGTCCCCGGCGACCGACCAGGCGAGCGCCATCCCCTCGTCGGCGGCCTCGGTGTCGACCACCCGCCGCAGTCGTTCGGACCAGTCGCTGTACACCCAGAACTCTGCTCCCCTGAACTCGTCCGGGCGCAGCATCTGCTCGGCCACGGGACGGAACGCGGCGAGCAGCTCCCCCACGGTCATCACGACGGTCACGGCGCGAGCCTACGACCGGCGCAGCCGTGTCGGCACCCGCCGATAGGGTGTTCTGCATGACACGCCTGCGCCTCGCATCCGTCAACGTGAACGGCATCCGTGCCGCGTTCCGGAAGGGCATGGGCGACTGGCTCGCCACCCGCGACGTCGACGTGCTCGCCCTGCAAGAGGTCCGCGCGTCGAGCGACGACCTCGCCGGGCTCCTCGGCGACGAGTGGGACATCGTGCACGACCCCGCGACCGCGAAGGGTCGGGCGGGCGTCGCGATCGCCTCCCGCCACAGCGCGCACGTGCACCGTGTCGCGCTCGGTGCGGACGACTTCGACTCCGCCGGGCGTTGGCTCGAGGCCGACTACGAGATCGGCGGCACCACGGTGACGGTCGTCTCGACGTACGTGCACTCGGGCGAGGTGGACACCCCGAAGCAGGACGAGAAGTGGAAGTTCCTCGACGCGATGACCGAGCGGCTGCCGAAGCTCCGCGAGCACAACCCGCTCGCGGTCGTCGTCGGCGACCTCAACGTCGGGCACGACCAGCGGGACATCAAGAACTGGAAGGGCAACGTCAAGCGCGCGGGCTTCCTGCCGCGTGAGCGTGCCTACTTCTCGCGGTTCTTCGGCGAGCAGGGCGCCGAGGTCGAGGGCGCCGACGGCACGACCGGGCCCGGTCTCGGCTGGGTCGACGTCGGTCGCGCCCAGGCCGGCGACGTCGAGGGGCCGTACACGTGGTGGTCGTGGCGCGGCCAGGCGTTCGACAACGACACGGGCTGGCGGATCGACTACCAGATGGCGACCCCGGAGCTCGCCGCGAAGGTCACGCAGTACACGGTCGACCGCGCTGCCGCGTACGACCAGCGATGGTCCGACCACGCCCCCGTGGTCGTCGACTACGAACTCTGACCCGCACCCCCACACTTCTCCAGCACAGGACAGCACCATGACCAAGACGCGCATCTTCTCGGGCATCCAGCCCTCGGCCGGTTCCCTCCACCTCGGCAACTACATCGGCGCGCTCATGCAGTGGCGGACGCTGCTCGACGACTACGACGCCATCTACTGCGTCGTCGACATGCACGCGATCACGTCCCCGCAGGACCCGGCCGAGCTCCGCGCGAACACCCGGGCGACGGCCGCGCAGTACATCGCCTCGGGCATCGACCCGACCAAGGCGACGCTGTTCGTGCAGTCGCACGTCCCGGCGCACGCCGAGCTCGCGTGGGTGCTGAACACGCTCACCGGCTTCGGCGAGGCGAGCCGGATGACCCAGTTCAAGGACAAGTCCGCCCGGCAGGGCACCGAAGCCGCGTCGGTCGGGCTCTTCACGTACCCGATCCTGATGGCGGCGGACATCCTGCTGTACGACACGAAGGTCGTGCCGGTCGGCGACGACCAGCGGCAGCACGTCGAGCTCACCCGCGACCTCGCCGGGCGCTTCAACTCGCGGTTCGGCGACACGTTCGTCGTGCCGGAGGCCCGGATCCTCACCGACACGGCGCGGATCTACGACCTGCAGGACCCGACGAGCAAGATGAGCAAGTCGGCCGCGTCCGACAACGGCCTCATCCGCCTGCTCGACGACCCGAAGCGCACCGCGAAGAAGATCCGCTCGGCGGTCACCGACACCGAGCGCGAGATCCGGGCCGACCGTCAGGCGAAGCCGGGCGTGACGAACCTGCTGTCGATCCTCTCGGCGTTCACCGGCACCCCGGTCGCCGCGCTCGAGGAGTCGTTCCAGGGCAAGGGCTACGGGGACCTGAAGGGCGAGGTCGCCGACGCCGTCGTGGCCGAGCTCGAGCCCGTGCGCGCCCGCACGCTCGAGCTGCTCGACGACCCGGCCGAGCTCGACCGGCTCCTCGCCGTCGGCGCCGAGCGTGCCGAGTCGATCGCCGCCGAGACCCTCGCGAAGGTCTACGAGCGCATCGGCTTCGTGCCCCGCACCCGGCGCTGACCGTGCGCCCCGTCACGCTGTCGTCCGCCCGGGTGCACCTCGACGTGCCCACCAGGGCGGACGCGACGGCGATCACCGAGGCCTGCCAGGACCCGGACATCGTGCGCTGGACGACGATCCCCACGCCGTACACCGCCCGGGACGCCACGACCTTCGTCGACGCGCTCGTCGGTCCGGGGTGGGCCTCCGACCGCGAGTACACCTGGGCGATCCGTCGGACGGGGTCCACCTGGCTCGAGGGGATCATCGGGTACCGCACGGCGCGGCGGGACCTCGGCTTCTGGCTCGCACCCTCCGCACGCGGCGCCGGACTGATGCACGACGCCGTGAGCCTCGTGCTCGACTGGGCCTTCGCGCAGGGTGCGCCGGACGTGTACTGGGAGTGCTACGTCGGCAACACCGCCTCGGCCTCGGTCGCCCGTGCCGCGGGGTTCTCGTACACCGGCACCGGCGACGCGCTCATCCCCGGGCGGGACGGCGCTCCGACGACGGCGTGGAAGGGGCTCCGGCGGGCCGACGGCGCTCCCGCGTCCGACCTGCCGTGGCCGGCCGAGACGACGACGGCACGCCCGGATGACGCGTCACCGACCGTTCGCGGATAGTCTCGGACCGTGACCGTCACCCCTCGGCCGTCGGACTCCGCGGCCTCCCCCGCAGCGCACCCCTCGGTCTCGCCGGCCGAGCTCCGTGCGATGCGCCGCGGCCTCGAGCTCGCGGCCCTCGGCCCCGCGGTCGGTGACCACGTCCGCGTCGGCGCCGTGATCCTCTCCCCCGACGGATCGGTCCTCGCCGAGGGCTGGCACAAGGGAGCCGGCACCCCGCACGCCGAGGTCGACGCGATGTCGAAGGTCGACCCCGCACACCTGGTCGGCGCGACCGCCGTCGTCACCCTCGAACCCTGCAACCACACCGGACGCACCGGTCCGTGCGCCGTCGCCCTGCTCGAAGCGGGGATCGGCCGCGTCGTGTACGCCGTCGACGACCCCGGGCCGGCAGCCCACGGGGGTGCCGAGCGACTCCGGTCCGGCGGAGTCGACGTCGTCTCGGGCGTCCTCGCCGACGAGGTCGAGGACTTCCTCGAGCGCTGGCTCCTCTCGGTGCGCCTCGGACGCCCGTGGGTGACGGTGAAGTGGGCATCGAGCCTCGACGGCCGGGCCGCGGCGGCCGACGGCACGAGCCAGTGGATCACCGGCGCGGCCGCACGCCAGCACGTCCACGAACAGCGCGCCGCGCACGACGCGATCCTCGTCGGGACGGGCACGGTCCTCGCCGACGACCCGAGCCTCACCGCGCGGGGCGACGCCGGGGAACTCCTCGCCGACCAGCCCGTCCCGGTGGTGTTCGGCGCCCGGCCGGTCCCCGACGACGCCGCGGTCCGCCGCCACCCTCGCGCCCTGCTGACGCTGTCCGGCCACGACCCCGCCGCCTCGCTCCACGCACTGCGGGACCACGGCGTGCACTCGGTGTTCGTCGAGGGCGGGCCCACCGTCGCCTCGGCGCTCATCGCGGCCGGTCTGGTGGACGAGTACCTCGTCTACCTCGCGCCCGTCCTGCTCGGCGGCCCCCGCGTTGCCCTCGGTGACGTCGGTGTGGGAAGCATCGGCGAGCGTCGCCGGTTGGACGTACTATCGACCACCAGCCTCGGCCCCGACCTGCTGGTCCGAGCCCGACCCCACCGCGCACCCCGGCCGGCGGCGGCCGAGCCCGGGATCGCGGGGCCCCAGAACGACCGGAGCACCACATGACCGATGCACTCACCTCCCCCACCCCCGGGAGCCCGGTCCAGTTCGAGGTGTCGACGAACGTCCCGACCACGCACGGCACGTTCGAGATGCGCGCGTACCGCGACCTCGTGACGAGCGCCGAGCACGTCGCGATCATCGCCACCGGCCCGGACGGTGCAGCACCGCGCGACGGCGCCCTCGTCCGGGTGCACTCGGAGTGCCTGACGGGCGAGGCGTTCGGCTCCCTCAAGTGCGAGTGCGGCCCGCAGCTCGACGCCGCGCTCGACACGATCGCGGCCGAGGGTGGCGTCGTGATCTACCTCCGCGGGCAGGAGGGCCGCGGCATCGGTCTCATCAACAAGCTCAAGGCCTACCGCCTCCAGGAAGACGGCCTCGACACGCTCGACGCGAACCTCGCGCTCGGTCTCCCCGCCGACTCGCGGGCGTACGGCGGCGCGGCCGGCATCCTCGCCGACCTCGGCATCACCACCGTCCGCCTCCTGTCGAACAACCCCGAGAAGCGTCGCCAGCTCGAGGAGCACGGCATCACGGTCGAGAGCCTGGTGCCGCTGGTCGTCGGCGTCTCCGCGCAGAACGCGGCGTACCTCGACACGAAGCGCGACCGGATGGGGCACCAGCTCCCCGCGCACCTCGAAGCGGGGAGCCCGCTGGCCTGACCGAGCGCCGGCCCGACCCGACCCGGCCACGATCCAGCGGATTCGCAGGTTCACGACATCTGTCGTACGATGGTGGCCCCCGTCACAAGCGGTACACCACCACGAACCGAACGCACCCGATCAGTGCCCGCGCCACCCCGCGCGAACCGATCGGTGTCCGCCGTCCGGAACACCGCTGCGCTCCCCCCGAGCGTCATCCACGGAGTCTCCTCACCCCATGTCCGCCGCACCGGCACCCGCATCCCCGAAGACCGCAGGCAACCCGCGCTCCCGCGTCGTGATCGCCAGCCTCGTCGGCACCTCCATCGAGTTCTACGACTTCTACGTCTACGCGACCGCCGCGGTCCTCGTCTTCCCGACGCTCTTCTTCCCGAACGAGGACCCGACGGCATCGCAGCTGTCCTCGTTCGTCACGTTCGCCCTCGCGTTCTTCGCCCGCCCGGTCGGGTCGATCATCTTCGGCCACTTCGGCGACCGCGTCGGCCGCAAGGCGACCCTCGTGGCGTCCCTGCTCGTGATGGGCACCGCGACGTTCCTCATCGGCTGCCTGCCGACGTTCGACTCGATCGGCATCTGGGCTCCGGTGCTCCTCGCCGTGATGCGCTTCGCCCAGGGCGTCGGGCTCGGTGGCGAGTGGTCGGGCGCGGCACTGCTCGCGACCGAGAACGCGCCGAAGGGCAAGCGCGGGGTGTTCGGCTCGATGCCGCAGCTCGGCGCCCCGATCGGCTTCCTGCTCGCCAACGGCCTGTTCATCGCGATCAACGCGGCGATGCCCGCCGGCGCCGACGGCACCCCGAACCCGGACTTCCAGGCCTGGGGCTGGCGACTCCCGTTCCTGCTGTCGGCCGTCCTGGTGATCGTGGGCCTCTACGTGCGGTTCAAGCTCGTCGAGTCGACGGTGTTCCGTGGCGTCCAGGAGTCCGGTTCGGTCGCCAAGGTCCCGCTCGGCCGGGTGTTCCGCACCTCGTGGCGCGCCGTGATCGTCGGCACCTTCGGCATGGTCGCGACCTACGTCCTCTTCTACTTCATGACGACGTTCACGCTGTCCTACGGCACCACGGGCGCCGAGGCCGGCCCCCTCGTCCCGAAGATCGGCCTCGGCTACACCCGTGGCGAGTTCCTCACGCTGCTCATGATCGGCGTCGTGTTCTTCGGCATCTTCACGCCGATCGCAGGCATCCTCGCCGACAAGTTCGGCCGTCGTCGCACGCTCATCCCGACCACGATCGGCATCGCGCTCTTCGGCCTGACGTTCCAGTTCTGGTTCGCCGCGTCGACCGGTCCGATCACGGTGGTGACGTTCCTGATCGTGGGACTGTCGCTGATGGGCCTGACGTTCGGTCCGATGGGCGCCCTGCTGCCGGAGCTCTTCCCGACGAACGTCCGCTACACGGGTTCGGCGATCGCCTACAACGTCGCGTCGATCCTCGGCGCTTCGCTCGCTCCGACCATCGCGCTCGCGCTGTGGCAGCCGGACGGCAACATCTTCCTGGTCGGGCTGTACCTCACGATCGCCGCGGTCGTGACGCTCGTCGCCCTGTTCTTCATCCGTGAGACGAAGAGCGCCGCGCTCGACGCGGCGGACACCGCCGGTGAACCGGACGCAGCACCGGTGGACGCGCGCGCCTGACGCGACCACCTCCGCAGACGGGAGGCGCGGTGC
>NZ_MJGR01000054.1:3759-4296 GCF_001865105.1 Curtobacterium sp. MCBA15_016 | reverse complement strand
CGGCGTCGTCGAGCGGCGCGATGCCGTTCGTGTACACGATGAGGTCGTCCGCCCACGCCGCGAGCAGCAGGGCGCGATCGACGACGTCGTCCGTCTCGCAGAGGAACGCCAACGGCTCGCCGGCCTTCTCGTAGGCATCGCACTCGACGCAGCTGTGCACCGCGGTGCCGTAGAACGCGCGGAGCATCGGGAGCGCCGGGAACTCCTCGCGCAGGCCCGTCGCGAGCACGACGGCACGGGCCGTCGCCTCGACCTCGGTGCCGCGCCAGGCACCGTGCACGAGCCACCGGTCGCCCTCCGGCGCGATCCGGTCCACGACCGTCTGCACGACCGTGGCCTCGGCGTAGGCCTCGACCTCTGCGCGCCCGAGCTTCCGGAGCTCGAGGGGTGAGACACCGTCGCGCGTCAGGAACCCGTGCGACCGCAGCGTGGCGGCGTTCCGGGGGCGGTTGGCGTCCACGAGGAGCACGGTGCGCTTCGCACGGACGAGGTTGAGGGCGGCGCTGAGCCCGGCCGGGCCGGCACCGACGACGACGA
>NZ_MJGR01000054.1:2499-3047 GCF_001865105.1 Curtobacterium sp. MCBA15_016 | reverse complement strand
CCGACGACGACGACGTCGACCGTCAGCCGCTCGGCTGCGTCAGCCTGCCGGTCGGCCGCGTCACCCTGCCGTTCGGCCACGTCAGCGGTCCGCGAGGCGACGCAGGCGCGTGACGGTGGACTCCTTGCCCAGGATCTCCATCGACTCGAACAGCGGCGGGCTGATCCGTCGACCAGACACCGCGACGCGCAGCGGACCGAACGCCACACGGGGCTTCAGGCCGAGACCGTCGATGAGCGCCGCACGGAGCGCGCCCTCGATCGAGGCCGTCGTCCAGTCGTCGAGCGGCTCGAGCGCGGCGATGCTCGCGCGGAGCACGTCACCGGCGTCGGCCTTGAGGGTCCCCAGGGCGTCCTCGTCGATCTCGAGCGCGTCGTCCGACGTGAAGAGGAACGCCAGGAGCCCCGGTGCCTCGCCGAGGAGCTGCATGCGCTCCTGGACGAGCGGCGCCGCCTTCGTGAGGATCTCGAGCTGCTCCGGCGTCACCGGATCCGACACGATGCCCGACAGGTACGGCAGCAGCCGCCCGCGGAAGTCGTCGGCGTCCA
>NZ_MJGR01000054.1:1195-1805 GCF_001865105.1 Curtobacterium sp. MCBA15_016 | reverse complement strand
CGGAAGTCGTCGGCGTCCAGCAGGCGGATGTGGTCACCGTTGATCGCCTCGGCCTTCTTGTGGTCGAAGCGCGCGGGGTTCGGGTTGACGTCGGAGACCTCGAACGCCTGGACCATCTCGTCGACCGTGAACACGTCGCGGTCCGGACCGATCGACCACCCGAGCAGCGCGAGGTAGTTGACGAGCCCCTCGGGGATCATCCCGGCGGCACGGTGGTGGAACAGGTTCGACTCGGGGTCGCGCTTCGAGAGCTTCTTGTTGCCCTCCCCCATGACGTACGGCAGGTGCCCGAACACCGGGATGAACTCGGCGAGGCCGACCTCGTACAGGGCCTCGTACAGGGCGATCTGGCGTGGCGTCGACGACAGGAGGTCCTCGCCGCGGAGCACGTGCGTCACGCCCATCAGCGCGTCGTCCACCGGGTTGGTGAAGGTGTACAGCGGCTTGCCGTTCGGCCGGACGACCACGAAGTCCGGGAAGGTGCCCTGCTTGAAGGTGATCTCACCGCGCACGAGGTCCTCGAAGCTCAGGTCGCGGTCGGGCACGCGCAGCCGCAGTGCCGGCTCACGCCCCTGGTCGCGGAAGGCCTGGCGCTCGGCGTCGGTGAGGT
>NZ_MJGR01000054.1:0-527 GCF_001865105.1 Curtobacterium sp. MCBA15_016 | reverse complement strand
CGCTCGGCGTCGGTGAGGTCGCGCTCGTGGTTGTCGTAGCCCTGCTTCGGGTCACGCCCGGCGGCCTTGTTGCGGGCCTCCATCTCCTCGGGGGTGACGAAGGACTCGTAGACGTGTCCGGAGGCCTTGAGCTTCGCGATGACGTCCTCGTAGACGTCCGTCCGCTCGGACTGCCGGTACGGACCGTGCGGGCCGCCGGCCTCGACGCCCTCGTCCCAGTCGAGCCGGAGCCAGCGCAGTGCCTCGAGGATCTGCTGGTAGGACTCCTCGCTGTCACGGGCGGCGTCGGTGTCCTCGATGCGGAACACGAGCTTGCCGCCGGTGTGCCGCGCGTACGCCCAGTTGAACAGCGCAGTACGGATCAGTCCGACGTGCGGCGTCCCCGTCGGGCTCGGGCAAAAGCGGACACGGACATCGGAACCGGAAGCGGTGGTGAATGGCGCAGTCATGACACGACGATCCTACCGGCCCGGCACCGACCGCCACGAGAGGCTGTGGAGGACCCGCAAACGCAGAAAACCCCTGAC
>NZ_MJGR01000053.1:10807-10974 GCF_001865105.1 Curtobacterium sp. MCBA15_016 | reverse complement strand
CGGGGTCGGGACGCTCGTGCTGCTGTGGGCCGTGGCCTCGGCGGTGCTGCCGGTCGTCGGGGTGACGCTGCCGGACCTCACCGGGACGGGGACGGTCCCGACGCTCGCGCCGTAGCGCGCCGCGCTGCGCGCCGCGCTGCCCGCGCTGCGCGCCCCGCGCCCCGCGC
>NZ_MJGR01000053.1:7681-10067 GCF_001865105.1 Curtobacterium sp. MCBA15_016 | reverse complement strand
CGACCATTCCTGCTCACGAAACGACCACGCGCCGCCCCGGTCACACCGCGCGGACCACCCCGCGGGACAGGATCGCGTTCGTCAGGGCGTCGATCGGTTCCCGCTGCACCGTCGGGTTCGCGATGAGCACGTAGTCGACCGCCGGGAGGTCCGGCAACGCCAACCGCTGCGACACCTTCACGAGGTCCGCCGGGATGAGCGAGTGCGGGAACACCGCGACCCCGATCCCCGCCCGGACGGCCGCGAGCACCCCGTTCACGTCGCGCGTGTTGCAGGTGATCCGCCACGTGCGTCCGGCGGACTCGAGCGCGTCGATCGCCATCTGTCGACTGATGCTCGGCGCCTGGTACGCGATGAGCGGCACGGGCTCCCCGGGCTCCAGCGCGATGCCGTCCTGCGCCATCCAGACCATCTGGTCGGTCGCGACGCGGGTGCCCTCGGCGGACTCCCCCGCGGTCTGCTTGATGAACACGAGGTCGAGCTGCCCCGCGTGCACCCGGCGGAGCAGTGGTGACGACTGGTTCACCGTCAGCTCGAGGTTCACCTGCGGGTGCAGCCGTCGGAAGTCGCGCAGGATCCGGGGCAGCTGCGTGATCGCGAGGTCGTCGGCCGCCCCGAACCGGAGCCGCCCGCGGGTCGCGGCTCCCGAGAAGTACGCGTCGGCGGTGGCGTGCGCCGCGAGGATCGTCCGCGCGAACCCGGCCATCGCGTCCCCGTTGTCGGTGAGCGCCACGCCCCGGGTGTCCCGCGCGACGAGGGTCCGGGAGACGGCCGTCTCGAGCCGCCGCACGTGCTGCGACACCGTGGGCTGGCTGATGCCGAGCCGGGCGCCGGCCTGGGTGAAGCTCCCGGTCTCGGCGACCGCGAGGAACGTCTGCAGCAGAACCGGATCCAGCACCGGACACCCTTCGTCGTGACGACCCCATTCGACTTCGCAATGGAGTGATAGCCACCATAGGGGTATCGAATGGGCCGCGCGCAGTTAGTTTCGAGTGGGTACAGTCCCGCCTGCTCCACCTCGACCCCCGGAGACCCCCACTCGTGAGTGCGTCATCGACGACCCTCCCCCCGCCCACCGAACCGCTGCCGATCCAGGCCACCAGACCGCCGTGGCGCCACACCCTCATCGCCCTGTCGGTGCCGAACTTCCGGCTCTTCACCGCCACGAACCTCGTCGCGATGACCGCCGGCTGGATGCAGCGCATCGCGCAGGACTGGCTCGTCCTGCAGCTCACCGGGTCGGTCGCGCAGGTCGGCATCACGGTCGCGTGCCAGTTCGCGCCGATGCTCTTGTTCGGGCTCCTCGGCGGAGTGCTCGTCGACCGGTTCTCCAAGCGCGCCCTGATGATGATCACGCAGGGCTCGTTCGCCGTGCTGTCGGCCCTGCTCGCCGTCCTGACGCTGTCCGGGGTGGTGCAGGCGTGGCACATCTGGGCGATCGCGTTCGTCGTCGGCATGGTCACCGTCATCGACAACCCCGCGCGCCAGGTGTTCGTCACCGAGATCGTCGGCCACGAGCACCTGCGCAACGCCATCAGCGTGAACTCGTCGGTCTTCCAGCTCGGCGGCATGATCGGCCCGGCCCTCTCCGGAGCGCTGCTCGTCGCGGTCGGCGCCGGCTGGTCGTTCGGCGTCAACGCGATCGCCTGCGTCGCCGTGGTCGTGACGCTCGGGTTCCTGAAGGTCTCGGAGCTCCACCGCACACCCCCGGCACCACGCGGGAAGGGGCAGCTCGTCGAGGGCCTCCGCTACGCCGTCCGGAAGCCGACCATCATCGTGCCGGTCATCCTCGTGGCGTTCTTCTCGGTCTTCGCGCTGACGATGCCGGTGCTGCTGTCGGCCTTCGCGTCCGAGGTGTACGACGTCGGCGCCGGTGGCTACGGCGTGTTCAACTCCGCCGTCGCGATCGGCGCGCTGGCCGGCGCACTGCTCTCGACGCGGCGCGCCACCGTCCGGCTCCGCACCATCGTCGGCGGGGTGTTCTGGACGGGGATCCTGCTCGTGGTCTCCGGCTCGATCCCGGTCATCGCGCCGTTCACCGTCGCGCTCGTCGCCGTCGGGATGTCGCAGCTGCTCTTCCAGACCGCGTCGAACTCGCTCGTGCAGCTGTCCTCGAACGTGGCGATCCGCGGTCGGGTGATGTCGCTCTACGTCCTCGTGCTGCTCGGAGGGCAGGCGATCGGGGGCCCCCTCATGGGCCAGGTGGTCGACCACTTCGGGGCCCACGTCGGGATGGTCGTCGCCGGAGGCGTGCCGGCCGCGGCCGCGGCCGTCGTCGGGCTCGTGCTCGCCCGCCGCGGCGGGCTCCACCTGGCGGTGCGGATGCGGCACCACATGCCGGTGCCGTCGATCGTCGGGCACCGCTGACGCGTCGGACGGGAGGCGC
>NZ_MJGR01000053.1:6145-7165 GCF_001865105.1 Curtobacterium sp. MCBA15_016 | reverse complement strand
ATGTCGGTTTCGTGGTTCCGCATCGTGCGCACGCTGCGCGCCCGCACGCACACCGCGCCGCGCCGCACCGCGCCGCACCGCGCCGCGCCGCACAAGCAAAGTCACTCGGAACCGCGCGAAGGCGCAGTTCCGGGTGACTTCCGTTGTGCGGAGGCGAACCGAACCGCCTAGTAGGCGACCCCGAAGCGCGCCTGGTGGTGCGCCGGAGAAGCGATCTCGTCGACGAAGGCGATCGCGAAGTCCTCGCCGGAGATGTCCGAGTTGCCGTCGGCGTCGGTGAGCAGGACGTCGTCGGTGGTGCGGTAGGTGCCACGACGCTCGCCGGGGTTGTAGCCGCCGAAGGCAGCCGCCGGGCTCACGTAGAACCAGTCGACCTCGGTGTCCGACGCGCGGAGGGCCTCGAGGACCTGACCGTGGCTCTTCGCCTCGCCCTTGAACGCGTCGGGGAACTCGGCCGTGTCGTACAGCGCCGGGCCACCCTCGGCGACGAGCAGCGAACCGGCTCCGCCGACGATGCCGAGGCGCGCACCGGCAGCAGCGGCGGCGTCGACGAACGGCCGGAACGCGTCCTTCAGCTCGCTGCCGTCCGCCTGCACCGCGTGGAGCGCGACGACGATGACGTCCGCACCCGTCGTGACCTCGGCGACGAAGTCGGTGTCGAAGGCGTCACCCTGCGCGAGTGTGAGCCCCTCGGCCGGCTCGAGCTTCGAGGTGTCGCGGGCGACGGCAGTGACGGCGATGCCGCGGGAGAGGGCCTCGCGGGTGATGGCGGAGCCGGCGTAGCCGGTGCCACCGAAGACGACGATGCTGGTCATGGAGCAGTCCTTTCGTGGAACGTTGACACTCACCGTACAAGCGTTACTCTCTCTGAGTAAGTAGGCACCTCACGGTGCGTAACGGAGGTCGTCGTGTCAGCTCTCGAGTACAGCCCCTACGCCGCCGAGTGTCCCTCGCGACAGCTGCTCGACCGCATCGGCGACCGGTGGAGCGTCCTGACGATCGGCACCCTCGCCGACGGCC
>NZ_MJGR01000053.1:4427-5471 GCF_001865105.1 Curtobacterium sp. MCBA15_016 | reverse complement strand
GCACCCTCGCCGACGGCCCGGCACGCTACTCGGCGATCGCCACCCGCGTGCAGGGCGTCTCGCAGAAGATGCTCACGCAGACGCTCCGGGCGCTCGAGCGCGACGGACTCGTCACCCGCACGGTCTTCCCCGAGATCCCGCCGCACGTCGAGTACGAGCTGACCGATCGCGGCCGATCTCTGCGCGAGGTGCTGAAGCCGCTCGAGGACTGGGCGACATCGCACATGGACGACGTCGCGGTCTCCCGCGAGCAGTACGACACCCGGCCTCGCTGAACGCCCCCGGAATCCCCGCGCGACCGCCGTGGTTGCCTGGGGACATGCGATCAGTCGTCTACTCGAAGCCCGGTGACTCGTCCGTCCTGACCCTCGAGGAGCGTCCGCTCCCGGATCCCGGTCCTGGCGAGGTCCGTGTCCGTGTCGTCGTCTCTGGTGTCAACCCGACCGACTGGAAGGCCCGCGCCGGCGCCACGTACGGCGACGGCCTGCCGTTCCCCGAGATCACGCCGAACCAGGACGGCGCCGGAGTCGTGGACGCGGTCGGCGAGGGTGTCGACGGACTGTCCGTCGGTGACCACGTCTGGCTGTACATGGCGGCTGCGAGTCGCCCGACCGGCACCGCCCAGGAGTACACCGTCGTGCCCGCTGCCCGTGCCGTCCCGCTGCCGGAGGGCACGAGCTTCGACGTCGGCGCCTCGCTCGGGGTGCCGGCGATGACCGCGCACCGTGCCCTCACGACGCACGAGCACGGTCCGGACCGGCTCGCTCCGGGAGCCCTCGACGGCAAGACGGTGCTCGTCGCCGGCGGTGCGGGAGCCGTCGGACACGCGGCGATCCAGCTCGCACGCTGGGCCGGCGCCACCGTGGTCACCACCATCAGCTCGGACGCGAAGGCCGCGCTCGCCACCGCCGCCGGGGCGCACCACACGGTGAACTACCGCGACGAGGACGCCGCCGCGCGGATCCGCGAGATCGCCCCCGACGGTGTCGACATCGTCGTCGAGGTCTCGATCCCGCAGAACGCCGGGCTCGTCGCCGAGGTCCT